>NZ_JBQQBY010000012.1:0-190490 GCF_052246385.1 Streptomyces sp. 8N616
GGTACTCCACCTCGTTCATCGCCGGGTGGAAGAACAGCGTCAGATACACACCCGTCAAAATGATGATGATGAAGCTGTAGAGCGCAACCTCACCCAGCATGAACGACCAGTGGTCCGGAAAGATCTTACGCATATTGGCCTTCGCCAGGCCATAAATGCCCAGCCGGCCGTCCGCCCAGTCCGCCACCCGCTCGCCGCGGGGCGCCTGGCGCTTTTCGCTTGGAGTACTCATCCGCGCTCCCAGAAGCTCGGGCCGACCGGCTCGTCGAAGTCGCCGCGCGCCTCGAGGTAACCGTCCTTGTTCACGCCGATCCGCAGCTGGGGCAGCGCGTGACCGGCCGGGCCGAAGATGACCCGTGCGCCGTCGGCGAGGTCGAAGGTGGACTGGTGGCACGGGCAGAGCACGTGGTGCGTCTGCTGCTCGTACAGGCTCACCGGACAGCCGACGTGGGTGCAGATCTTCGAGTACGCGACGATCCCCTGGTGCGACCAGTCGAGGGTGCGCTTGTCCTTGATGTCCTCCGGCTGGATCCGGACGATCATCAGGGCCGCCTTGGCGATCTGGTCCTGGAAGTCGTGCGCGTCCTCTTCCAGGCCCTCGGGCTTGGCGAAGGTCAGCGAGCCGACCACCACGTCCTCGGGCTTCAGCGGCTCATCGGTGTTCTGGTTGATCAGCAGCTTGCCCGTTTCCCACAGGGTGTGGCGGAGCTTGTCCTCCGGGAGCGGGCCGAGGTCGCGCAGCAGTACCAGACCGGACAGCGGCACCAGGGTGAGCGCGCCGAACATGGTGTTACGGATCAGCTTGCGGCGGCCGAAGCCCGACTCCTTGGCGCCCTGCCGGAAGTCCGACATGACCTTGGCCTTGACCTCGGGCGGGGCCGAGATCGGGTGCCGTTCGTCCGCGGTCTCCACATCCGACATCAGCGTGCGGGCCCAGTGGACCGCGCCCGCGCCGATGCAGAACAGGGCCACGCCGAGGGTGACGCCCAGCGCGAAGTTGAGCGCGCTGATGTGGCCGATCGGCCACACGTAGAGGATCTCGTCGACCCCGATGGTCACGTATGCGGCGATGAAGGCTGCGGTGGCGGGCATGGACAGGGTGAAGAGCAGCGCGACGGTGCGCTCGGAACGCCTGGCGGCCCGCTCGTCGATGTCCTGGATGCGGTGCTCGTGGGGCGGCAGCCCCGGGTCGGCGAACGGTTCGCCCGCGGGGACCAGCGTGCCGGCCTCGGCCGATGCCTGCTCACTCGGCAGGTGTTCTTCGGACACGTCTTTGTTGGATCCAGTCTCACTCATGACTTCTTGGCCTTTGCGGTCCGCGCGGCGACCCAGATGGCGGCGGCGATCATCACGCCCAGGCCGAAGATCCAGCCGAAGAGGCCCTCGCTGACGGGGCCGAGCCCGCCCAGCTCGAAGCCGCCGGGAGACGGGGAGTCGTCCTCACTCGTCGCCTTGACGTACGCGATGATGTCCCTCTTGTCCTGCTCCGGCATCGTGGAGTCCGGGAAAGACGGCATGTTCTGCGGGCCGGTCTGCATGGCCTCGTAGATGTGCTTGGAGTCGACGCCCTCGAGCTCCGGGGCGTACTTGCCACCGGTGAGGGCGCCGCCCTTGCCGGTGAAGTTGTGGCACTGCGCGCAGTTGGTGCGGAACAGGTCTCCGCCCCTCGCGATGTCCGCGCCCTTGGGGTCGTACTGCTCCTCGGTCGGCGCGATCGGGCCGGCGCCGAGCGAGGCGATGTACGCCGCCAGCTGGTCGGTCTCGGCCTGCGTGTAGACCTTCCTCTTCTTCGGCACCTGGGCGCCGGGCTGCTGGGCCGGCATGCGGCCGGTGCCGACCTGGAAGTCAACGGCGGCGGAGCCGACGCCGACCAGACTCGGTCCGTCGGAGGAGCCCTGACCGCCGGTGCCATGGCAACTGGCGCAGCCGACTTGGTAGAGCCTCTTGCCCTCCTCGATGGCGAGTGACTGGGCGGTGTCTTGCGCCTGCGCCTCGTCCGCGGGCGCGAACGCTGCGTACAGCCCCCCGGTGACCGCCAGCGCGAAGAGTAGGACGACGAGCGCCGCCAGCGGATGGCGCCGTCGTGCGGAGAGCTTTTTCACGGATTACCCCGGTGTCAGGATCTTCTGCGTCGATGCTTTGGGTATGTCTGTGCGGTAACGCGGGTCCGGTGCCCCGGACGGGCCCGTTACTTGATCATGTAGATCGTGGCGAAGAGGCCGATCCAGACGACATCGACGAAGTGCCAGTAGTAGGAGACGACGATGGCCGCCGTGGCCTGTTCGTGGGTGAACCTCCTGGCCGCGTACGTCCTGCCCAGGACCAGCAGGAAGGCGATCAGACCGCCCGTCACATGCAGGCCGTGGAACCCGGTGGTCAGGTAGAACACCGAGCCGTACGGGTCGGACGAGAGCGAGAGGCCCTCGTGCTTGACCAGTTCGGTGTACTCGAAGATCTGTCCGCCGATGAAGACCGCGCCCATGATGAACGTGATCACGAACCATCCGCGCAGCTTCTTCACGTCGCCGCGCTCGGCCGCGAACACGCCCAGCTGGCAGGTGAGGGAGGAGAGCACCAGGATCGTGGTGTTCGTCGCCGAGAACGGGAAGTTCAGGGCGTCGGCCATCTCCTTCCAGTGCGCAGCCCCGGTCACTGACCGCAGGGTGAAGTACATCGCGAAGAGGGCCGCGAAGAACATCAGCTCGGAACTCAGCCAGATGATGGTTCCGACGCTGGTGAGGTTCGGCCGATTGACCGACGGGTGCGCGGGCCCGGTTTCTACTGTCGTTGCTGTCGCCACGACCGACATTATGTCGGTCGCTTATCCCGCCCTCACTCCGGGGGGTACCGTTCGGTGTGTCAGGGCTTCAGCCCCCTCCTCCCCAGGGCCTTTGGCGGAGTAGGCTCCGCCCGATGGTCCGATCCTTGACGACGCGGAGGAACGATGCAGCCGACCGCCACGGTGCTGGTCTACAGCGACGATGCGAGCACCCGCGAGCAGGTACGGCTGGCGACGGGGCGGCGCCCCGCGCCCGATCTTCCGCAGGTCGAGTTCGTGGAGTGCGCGACCCTGCCGGCCGTTCTCTCGGCCCTGGAGGCGGGCGGGATCGACGTCTGCGTGCTGGACGGCGAGGCGGTACCGGCCGGCGGCATGGGCGTCTCCCGGCAGATCAAGGACGAGATCTTCCGCTGCCCGCCCGTACTGCTGCTGATCGGCCGCCCGCAGGACGCCTGGCTGGCGACCTGGAGCCGGGCGGACGCCGCGGTGACGCACCCGATCGACCCGGTGGAGTTCGCGGAGGCACTGGCCGGTCTGCTGCGCACGCGCCTGGCCATCGAGGCCTGACCGCGCCGGGCCATACGGTCAGACCTCCGGCCGCAGCCGGGCCGCGTCGGCGGGGTTGCTGCCGACATGGCTTCCTGCGGGGACCACGGCACTGCCCTTGCGCCAGTTCGCCCAGTCCACGTTCCAGTCACCGAAGCCGACGTCGAACGCGGGCATCATCTCGCCGCCGCTGTTGCGGACTTCGACGATGTCACCGAGCTTGACGGTGTCGAAGAACCACTTGGCGTTCTCCATGCTCATGCCGGTGCACCCGTGGCTGACGTTGGCCGCGCCCTGCGACCCGACGGACCAGGGGGCGGCGTGTACGTACTCGCCGCTCCACGTGACGCGGGTGGCCCAGTAGACGCCCAGGTCGTAGAAGTCCGAGGCGCCGATGCTGGCGCTGGTCATACGGACGTAGCTCTCCTTGGCGAGGACGACCTTGACGCCGTTGCGGGTGTCGTAGCCGGGCCTTCCCGTGGTCACCGGGATGGTGCGGATGACCTTGCCGTTGCGCTTGACGGTCATCTGGTGCGCCCCGGCGTCGGTGAGGGCCTCGACCCGGTCGCCGATCCGCAGCTTGAGGGGCTTGGCCGAACCGCCGTGGCGATTCCCGACCTTGATGCCGTCGAGTGAGCTGCGTACCTGGATCGTCGTCTGAGCGGGCCAGTACTCGGCCGGACGGTAATGCAGCGTCTTGTCGTCGACCCAGTGCCAGCCGCCGTCCACGCGGGGCTGGGAGTCGACCCTGAGCGCGCGCTCGACGGTCGCGCGGTCCTCGGGGCTCTTGACGGGGTGGCTCAGCTGCGCGGTGACGGGCTGACCCACGCCGTACGT
Source organism: Streptomyces sp. 8N616 (assembly GCF_052246385.1). Taxonomy (NCBI): domain Bacteria; kingdom Bacillati; phylum Actinomycetota; class Actinomycetes; order Kitasatosporales; family Streptomycetaceae; genus Streptomyces; species Streptomyces sp. 8N616. The sequence goes on from NZ_JBQQBY010000012.1 coordinate 4,163, forward strand.
TCCGCTGTCCGGGCCGAGCGAGACCCGTAGCAGCTTGTCGGCGGGTCTGGTGTCGAAGTCGACGGTCCGGCGGCCCGGGGCACCGTCTTCGTCCTCGGTGCTCACCCGGACGGTGTAGTGGGCGCCTGCGGCCAGCGGGGAGGTGCTGCGCCAGCGGGAGCCGTCGGCGGAGAGTTCGCCGCGCACATAGCGTCCTGCGGCGTCCGTGGCGGTCACGTCGGTTATCCGTCCGTCGTCGCCCTTGGCGGATATCTCGAGCGGCTTGTCGGGGTTCACCTTGCCGCCCTCGTCCGCGCTGAGGGCTATCTGGTCGGCCGCGTCGTACGGCGTGGCCGACAGCGGGTGACCGTCGTCGCAGGCGCCGGCGAGTATCGCCAGCGGGGCTATCAGCAGAGCGCAGCTCGCTGCCGTCCGGATTCGAGGAGTGTGACTCATGGTCACAAAATAAGAAAAAGGTGACGGATCGGCGCGTCGAATGCCTGCAAATGGGTCGGGCCCGGCAACCTGAGAGGTTGTCCGGGCCCGACCCGCGGGTACGCGGTATGCGGTGCTGAGCGCTACTGGGTGCGGCTCTCGCCGCGGTAGTACTCGAAGACCCAGCCCCACAGGCCCATGAGGATGACCGGCAGCGAGAAGTACAGCAGCCACCAGCCGAAGACGATGCCCAGGAAGGCCAGCGCGCCACCGATGCCCAGGGAGAGCGGCTGCCAGCTGTGCGGGCTGAAGAAGCCCAGCTCACCGGCGTCGTCGGCGACGTCCGCCTCCTTGTTGTCCTGCGCCCCCGTGTCCACCCGGCGGGCGGTGAAGGCGAGGTAGTAGCCGATCATGATGGACAGGCCGAAAGCGAGGAACAGCGCCGTGGTGCCGACCGGCTCCTTCGACCACACGCCGTAGACGATGGCCATGGCCAGGATGAAGACGGCCAGCCAGATGAACATGCGTCCCTGGATCTTCACTTCCCGGCCTCCTTGCCGCCCGCGAGTGCCGTCTCACCCGCGTGGAACTGGAGCTCGTCGAGCGCCGCGATCTCCGGGTGGTGCAGGTCGAACGCCGGGGATTCGGAGCGGATCCGCGGCAGGGTGAGGAAGTTGTGCCGCGGCGGCGGGCAGGAAGTCGCCCACTCCAGCGAGCGGCCGTACCCCCACGGGTCGTCGACCCGGACCTTCTTGCCGTACTTGGCGGTCTTCCAGACGTTGTAGAGGAACGGCAGGACCGACAGGCCGAGCAGGAACGAGCTGATCGTCGAGATCGTGTTCAGCGTCGTGAAGCCGTCGGCGGCGAGGTAGTCCGCGTAGCGCCGCGGCATGCCCTCGGCGCCCAGCCAGTGCTGGACCAGGAACGTGCCGTGGAAGCCGATGAACAGCGTCCAGAACGTGATCTTGCCGAGCCGCTCGTCCAGCATCTTCCCGGTCCACTTCGGCCACCAGAAATGGAAGCCCGCGAACATCGCGAAGACGACCGTGCCGAACACCACGTAGTGGAAGTGGGCGACCACGAAGTACGAGTCCGAGACGTGGAAGTCCAGCGGCGGCGAGGCCAGGATGACGCCGGTCAGGCCGCCGAAGAGGAAGGTGATCAGGAATCCGACGGACCACAGCATCGGGGTCTCGAAACTGAGACTTCCCTTCCACATGGTGCCGATCCAGTTGAAGAACTTCACTCCGGTCGGCACCGCGATCAGGAAGGTCATGAAGGAGAAGAACGGCAAGAGCACGCCGCCTGTGACGTACATGTGGTGGGCCCACACCGTCACCGACAGTCCCGCGATCGAGATGGTCGCCGCGATCAGACCGATGTAACCGAACATCGGCTTGCGCGAGAAGACCGGAATGACCTCGGAGATGATGCCGAAGAACGGCAGCGCGATGATGTAGACCTCTGGATGGCCGAAGAACCAGAACAGGTGCTGCCACAGCAGCGCTCCGCCGTTGGCCGCGTCGAAGACGTGCGCCCCGAATTTCCGGTCCGCCTCCAGCGCCAGCAGTGCGGCCGCCAGCACGGGGAAGGCGATGAGCACCAGCACACCGGTCAGCAGCACGTTCCAGCAGAAGATCGGCATCCGGAACATCGTCATGCCCGGAGCGCGCATGCAGATGATCGTGGTGATGAAGTTGACCGAGCCGAGGATCGTGCCGAAGCCGGAGAACGCCAGACCCATGATCCACATGTCGGCGCCCACGCCCGGCGAGCGGACCGCGTCCGACAGCGGCGAGTACGCGAACCAGCCGAAGTCGGCCGCGCCCTGCGGGGTGAGGAACCCGCCTACCGCAATGAGGGAGCCGAACAGGTAGAGCCAGTAGGCGAACATGTTCAGCCGCGGGAAGGCCACATCGGGCGCGCCGATCTGCAGCGGCATGATCCAGTTCGCGAATCCGGCGAACAGCGGCGTCGCGAACATCAGCAGCATGATGGTGCCGTGCATCGTGAACGCCTGGTTGAACTGCTCGTTCGACATCATCTGCGTGCCGGGACGGGCGAGTTCGGCCCGCATGAGCAGCGCCATGACCCCGCCGATCATGAAGAACGCGAACGACGTCACCAGATACAGCGTGCCGATCGTCTTGTGGTCGGTGGTCGTCAGCCACTTCACCACGACGTTGCCGGGCTGCCTGCGGCGTACCGGCAGCTCGTCCTCGTAGGACTCGGTGTCGGCAGCACCCTGGGGTTCGTTGAGGAGACTCACTTGTCACTCTCCGCATCGTGCGACTCGCCGTGCGCGGACGACTCGTCGTCGCCGCCGACGCCGGTCTGGCCCGGGAAGTTGCCCGTGCCCAGGCCTGGGACACCGGCGTTGACGAAGCCGGTCTGGCCCTGCTGTGCCAGGTCCTTCAGGTGCGCCCGGTACTCCTCGGGGGAGACCACCTTGACGTTGAACAGCATCCGGGCGTGGTCGACGCCGCACAGCTCGGCACACTTGCCCCGGAAGGTGCCCTCCTTGTTGGGAGTCACCTCGAAGACGTTGGTCTGCCCCGGGATGACGTCCTGCTTGAAGAGGAACGGCAGCACCCAGAAGGAGTGGATGACGTCACGTGAGGTCAGGATGAACCGGACCTTCTCCCCCTTGGGGAGTACCAGCGTGGGCCCGGGGCTGGGGTTGCCCGGAGTCCTCTCGCCCGGCGTGCCCGTGTCGTAGACGCCTTCGGCGTCCGCGGGGATGCCTTCGCGCTTGCTCGACGCGATGGGCTCCAGCTCCTTGGGGAGCTTGGCGGGCGTGGCGGCGTCGCCGTCCACGTCCTCGATGTAGTTGAAGCCCCAGCTCCACTGGTAGCCCACGACGTTGACGATGTGGTCCGGCTTCTGGGAGGTCTTGAGCAGCTCGCTCTCATCGCGCGCGGTGAAGTAGAAGAGCACCGAGACGATGATGATCGGGACCACCGTGTAGAGGGCCTCGATCGGCATGTTGTACCGGGTCTGCGGAGGTACCTCGACCTTGGTCCTCGACCTCCGGTGGAAGATGCACGCCCACAGGATCAGGCCCCAGACCAGCACGCCCGTGGCGAGCGCAGCCGCCCACGAGCCCTGCCACAGGGAGAGGATCCGCGGCGCCTCGTCCGTGACGGGGCTGGGCATTCCGAGGCGGGGGAAGTCCTTGTATGTGCAACCGGTCGCGGTCGCAAGGACCAGGCCCGCGGCCAGCGCCTGCGGCAGCTTCCGCCGCATCGGGCGCCGCGACGAGCGGTCGGAGCCGTTGGGACTCACGTAGCGCCTTCCCGAGAGTCTCGGCCCGCGTGGCCGGGTACGCGGCCGTCACGCTGGTCGGTCGCCGGCCCAGGCGCGGGCAGGGGTTTGGATGTTTATGCGGACCAAACCCTACTGGACGCAATTTGGGGTCGCGCGGGGAGGGTGCCCAACGCGGCGTGCCGCTCCCCGAAGGGGTGGAACGCGGGTCTCCGCGAGCCTTCTGACAGGCCCTTCGACAGGCCCGTCGCGTGCCCCCTGCACGCCATCGGCACGCCCTCGCCTGCGACGCGAGCGGCGTCCGCGGCCGGCGCTCGGCGCCCGCGCCGACGGTCGTACGGAGCGCCGCGTTAGCGTTCATACGTGGTGTACTTCGATTCCGCGTCGTCCGCTCCGCTGCACCCGGTCGCCCGCCAGGCGCTGACCGCCTCGCTCGACGAGGGGTGGGCCGACCCGGCGCGGCTGTACCGGGAGGGGCGGCGGGCGCGCCTGCTGCTCGACGCCGCCCGTGAGGCCGCCGCCGAGGCCGTCGGCTGCCGCGCCGACGAGCTGGTCTTCACCTCCTCCGGCACGCGCGCGGTGCACAGCGGCATCGCCGGCGCCCTGGCGGGACGTCGCCGCACCGGCCGGCACCTGGTCGTGTCCGCCGTCGAGCACTCCTCGGTGCTGCACGCCGCCGAGACGCACCGGGCGGGCGGCGGCACGGTCGGCGAGGTCGGCGTGGACCGTACGGGACGAGTGGACCCGGAGGCGTACAGGGCGGCGCTGCGGCCGGACGCCGCACTCGCCTGCCTGCAGTCGGCCAACCATGAGGTGGGGACGGAGCAGCCGGTGGCGGAGGTCGCGCGGCTGTGTACGGAGGCGGGCGTGCCGCTGCTGGTGGACGCGGCGCAGTCGCTGGCGTGGGGGCGGGTCGCGGGCGACTGGTCGCTGCTCGCCGCGAGTGCCCATAAATGGGGCGGACCGCCCGGGGTCGGCCTGCTCGCCGTACGCAAAGGAGTGCGGTTCGCTCCCCAAGGCCCGGCGGACGAGCGGGAGTCGGGGCGCTCGCCCGGCTTCGAGAACATCCCGGCGATCGTCGCGGCGGCGGCCGCGCTCCGTGCCGTACAGCAGGACGCCACGGACGAGGCGGAGCGGCTGCGGAGTCTTGTGGACCGGATCCGGGGGCGCGTGCCCGAGCTGGTGCCGGACGTCGAGGTCGTCGGCGATCCGGTGCGGCGGCTGCCGCATCTGGTCACCTTCTCCTGTCTCTATGTCGATGGAGAGACATTGCTGCACGAGCTGGACCGGGCGGGGTTCTCGGTGAACTCGGGGTCCTCGTGCACCTCGAGCACGCTCACGCCGAGCCATGTGCTCCGGGCGATGGGGGTGCTGTCGGAGGGCAACGTCCGGGTGTCGCTGCCCCTCGGGACGGCGGAGGAGGACGTGGAACGGTTCCTCGCGGTGCTGCCGGACGCGGTGCGGGGGGTGCGCGAGCGACTGGGTGCCCCGGCGGACGCACCGACGGAGGCGGCGGGCGCAGCGGCGGCCGCAGCCGATGGGAGCACAGGAAACACGGCCGAGAGGGGCGAACAGCCCGCTCTGACCGTCGACTCGCTCGGAAAGCGCTGCCCGGTCCCGGTGATCGAGCTGGCTCGGGTGATCGGGGACGTCGGGATCGGCGAGATCGTCGAGGTCCTCTCGGACGACGAGGCGGCGCGGCTGGACTTCCCTGCCTGGTGCCAGATGCGGGACCAGGAGTACGTGGGCGAGCGCCCGGCCCCCCGCGGCACGGCCTATCTGGTCCGCCGCCGCACCTGACCCGACCCGTCTCGACAGAACCGGTCCGGCCTCTCCCCCTGCGATGGCGGAGGAGAGGCCGGACCGGTCTGAGGAATGCAGCGCCGGGGTGGGTCAGGCCAGGTGAGCCTGGACCTCGGCGGCGGCCTCGTGGCCGTAGGCCTTGGTGAAGCGGTCCATGAAGTGGCCGCGCCGCAGCTCGTACTCCTGCGTCCCCACCGTCTCGATCACCAGCGTCGCCAGCATGCAGCCCAGCTGCGCCGCCCGCTCCAGCGAGAGCTCCCACGACAGACCCGCCAGGAAGCCCGCGCGGAAGGCGTCGCCCACACCGGTCGGGTCCGCCTTGGCCTCCTCCTCGGGGCAGCCGACCTCGATCGGGTCCTCGTCGCGCCGCTCGATCCGTACGCCCCGCGCACCGAGGGTCGTCACGCGCGTCCCGACCTTGGCGAGGATCTCCTCCCCCGTCCAGCCGGTCTTGGACTCGATCAGGGCGCTCTCGTACTCGTTGGTGAAGAGGTAGGCCGCGCCGTCGACGAGGACGCGGATGTCGTCACCTTCCATACGGGCCAGCTGCTGGGAGGGGTCCGCGGCGAAGGGAATGCGGCGCGAGCGGCACTCCTCGGTGTGGCGGATCATCGCCTCCGGGTCGTCGGCGCCCACGAGCACCAGGTCGAGCCCGCCGACCCGGTCCGCGACCGGCTTGAGCTCGATGTTGCGGGCCTCGCTCATCGCGCCGGTGTAGAAGGACGCGATCTGGTTGTGGTCGGTGTCCGTGGTGCAGACGAAACGGGCCGTGTGCAGCACCTCGGAGATGTGGACCGAGGCGGTGTCCACCCCGTGCCGGTCCAGCCACGCACGGTACTCGGCGAAATCCTCGCCGGCGGCCCCGACGAGGATCGGGCTCAGGCCCAGCAGCCCCATGCCGTAGCAGATGTTCGGCCCGACGCCGCCCCGGCGCACGTCGAGGGTGTCGACCAGGAAGGACAGCGAGACCGTGTGCAACTGGTCCGCGACGAGCTGGTCGGCGAAACGGCCGGGAAAGGTCATCAGATGGTCAGTGGCGATGGAGCCGGTGACAGCAATGCGCACGACGGATCTGCTCCTGCGGCGAGTGAAGGGATGATTGGACGGACGCGAAGCTCGATGGGAAGCGGTGAGAAGAACGACGCCCACGCTACCGGCTCCGGGCCCGCCGTTCCGACCTGGCAAAACTACCCGATAGTAGGTCTTTCTTGGTCCTCAGCGGGTACATACGGTTCGAGTGTCGGGGTCCGCGGCTGTGCGGACTCCCCGGACCGGGAGTGCCTATGACCAAGCACGCCGATTCCCCTCCCCCGCCCGTCCCCGCCGAGCCGGAGTCGATGGACGAGCTCCGCGGCGACTGCGCACGGATGGCGCCGCGCTGGGCGGAGGCCGCCGCCGGGCCGCCCCCCGCCGAGCACGTGTCGCCTTCGCGCATCCAAGGGGTCGAGGTCCCGCCCGCATCCGCCCACCTGCTGGACGGAATGTCGGAGTACGGCGACTGAGGCGACTGACGGGAACCGTGCGCTCCCCCGCTCCGTCCAACCCGCGTCCCACGGATGAGGGACCCGACAGCATCTGTCGGGCGGAGCCGAAGGAGCAATGCGGTGAGCAGCGACCAGACGCCCCCTGCCGGAGGCGGTGGGGGCACCCCCGGCGAAGGCAGGGGCAGGACCCCCACCGACGGCACACCGAAGAGCACGCCGGACCCGGACCGTCCCACGCACGGGACCCCGTGGCGGCGGCGCCCGACGCTCGTCGCCGTCTCCGTCGCGGCCGCGGTGCTGCTGGCCGGTGGCGGCGGCGCGTACTGGGCTTCGACCGCTTCGGAGGGCGGGGACGGCACGCCGGCCGCCGGGCAGGGCGAACCGCCGCCGCTCGAGCTGGACGGGTACGCGCGCGGCGAGGCCGGGGACGGCCCCGGGATCGCGCCGGGTGAGCCCGACCCGCAGGGCGCTCGCTACCGCGCCACGGGCGAGCTGCCCGACGGCCCCGACTCGGCGCCCGTATACCGCGCGCAGGACGGGGTGACGCGCGCGCAGGCGGAGAAGCTGGCCAAGGCCCTCGGGGTGTCCGGAGCGCCGCGACTGGTCGACGACACCTGGAAGTTCGGGCTGACCCGTGACGCGTCGGGTCCGACGCTGGACGTCAGCAAGAAGGCCCCCGGCACGTGGACATACGTCCGGTACGGCAAGGGTGGCGGCCCCGAGTGCGCCGAGCCGCCGATGAGTGCGCCACAGAACGGGGAGGGCGACGGCTCGTCCGCATCGAGGCCGACCGGCTGCGCCACCCCGGACGGCCCGGACGGCGCGGACGGCTCTGGCGGCGGTGACGGCGCCGGGCCGGTCTCCCAGGAGAAGGCGAAGAAGGCGGCAGAGCCGGTGCTGGACGGCATCGGGCTGAGCGAGGCGAAGCTGGACGCGAGCCGGACCATCGGCGCCGTACGGATCGTCAATGCGAATCCGGTGTACGGCGAGCTGCCCTCGTACGGCTGGCAGACCGGGTTGCAGGTCGGATCGGACGGCCAGGTGGTCGGCGGCAGCGGCCACCTGACAGAGCTGAAGAAAGGCCCCGACTATCCGGTGCTCGGCGCCGCGGACACGCTGAAGCTGCTCAACAAGGCGAGCGGCGGCGGCAAGGTCGGCATCGGCGGCTGCGCGTCGGCCGTGCCGCACGACGGCAGGGAGCCTGGCGGCGAACCCGGCGAGGCGCACACGCTGCCGTGCGCGGCGCCGGACCAGGCGCAGCAGGAGCCGAAGCCGCTGAAGGTGCGCGACGCGGTCTTCGGTCTGGCGATCCACTTCGTGGCGGGGCAGCAGGCGCTGGTGCCGTCGTGGATGTTCGAGGTGGAGCAGCCGAGCGCGAAGGGCAAGCAGAGCACGTACACGGTGACCCACCCCGCGGTGCAGGAGAAGTACATCGCCCAGGCAGCGCCTCAGTCGCCGGGCGGCCCGGGGACGGGCGGCGACGAGCCGACGGCCCAGCCCGCGGAACCGGGGAAGCCCGGCAAGCCCGGCGCCGGCACTCCGGTGCACGTCGATTCCTACAGCGCCGACGACGGGACGCTGACCGTACGGTTCTGGGGCGGGGTGTGCAGCGACTACTCGGCCTCCGCGGATACCTCCTCGCCCGGCACGGTGAAGGTCCAGGTCACGGGCAAGGAGAAGAAGCCGGGCCAGGTGTGCATCAAGATCGCGAAGCTTTTCGAGAAGAAGGTGACCCTGGACAAGCCGCTGGGCGACCGGAAGGTCGTCGATGCCGCGACCGGCAAGGCCGTACAGAAGGGGACCGGCGAGGGCGGGCCGGCGCAGAACTGACCCGCCGCCGGGCTGGCCAGAGCCCGGCTGAACCGGGCTGGACAGAGCCGGGCGCCGATACGCCGAGGGCGGCGGATCCGTGAGATCCGCCGCCCTCGGCGTGCGTGTGGTGCTGGGCGTCCAGCCCGGGACTCTTAGTGGAACGAGTCGCCGCAGGCGCAGGACCCGGTCGCGTTCGGGTTGTCGATCGTGAAGCCCTGCTTCTCGATGGTGTCGACGAAGTCGATGGAGGCACCGCCCAGGTACGGGGCGCTCATCCGGTCGGTGACGACCTTCACACCGTCGAAATCCTTCACGACATCGCCGTCGAGCGAGCGCTCGTCGAAGAAGAGCTGGTAGCGCAGGCCGGAGCAGCCACCGGGCTGGACGGCGACGCGCAGCGCGAGGTCTTCGCGGCCTTCCTGCTCCAGCAGGCTCTTGACCTTCGCCGCGGCGGCGTCGGACAGAATGATGCCGTCGCTCACGCTGGTCTTCTCGTCCTGAACGGACATCTGCTTCTCTCCCGGGTTGTACGGACTGCTTGCCGTCGGCTGCAACCAACGGGGCCGCGGATTCATTCCGAGCCTGACACGTTCTCTTCCGCGTTCATGCTCGCACACCCTGGCGCGGCCCGGGAGCGGCACCGGGCGGCGTGCCCGGCAGAGGCCGCGGGAATGCGTCACATCGACGCGATCGCCATCGTCAAACTGACACGAAGCGGTTATGATAGATAGCGTCAATCAGACGAAAAGGCGTGTCTGCGGAAACAGAAAGGGTGCGTGTCTGTGACCACCGCCCAAACTCTCGATGTCCAGCCGACACCGCTCGCTCTTCTCCTGCTCGGCCGGGAGGCCGACCCGAAGAGCGAGCGCGGTGTTGAGTGCCCAGGCGACCTGCCCTCCCCGTCCGATCCGGACCTGGTGGAGCGGGCCCGAGCGGCCAAGGCGAGGCTCGGGGACAAGGTCTTCGTGCTCGGCCACCACTACCAGCGTGACGAGGTCATCCAGTTCGCCGACGTCACCGGTGACTCCTTCAAGCTCGCGCGGGACGCCGCCGCGCGGCCCGAGGCCGAGTACATCGTCTTCTGCGGTGTGCACTTCATGGCCGAGTCCGCGGACATCCTGACCGCGGACAACCAGCAGGTCGTCCTGCCGGACCTGGCGGCGGGCTGCTCGATGGCCGACATGGCCACGGCCGAGCAGGTGGCCGAATGCTGGGACGTGCTGACCGAAGCCGGGATCGCCGAAGTGACGGTCCCGGTCTCGTACATGAACTCCTCCGCGGACATCAAGGCCTTCACGGGGAAGCACGGCGGGACCATCTGCACCTCGTCCAACGCCAAGCGGGCGCTGGACTGGGCCTTCGAGCAGGGCGAGAAGGTCCTCTTCCTGCCGGACCAGCACCTGGGGCGGAACACGGCCGTCCGCGACATGGGGATGTCGCTGGAGGACTGCGTCGTCTACAACCCGCACAAGCCGGGCGGCGGCGTGACGGCGGAGGAACTGCGCGCGGCGAAGATGATCCTGTGGCGCGGGCACTGCTCGGTGCACGGGCGTTTCTCGCTGGAGTCCGTACGGGATGTGCGGGAGCGGATCCCGGGCGTGAACGTGCTGGTGCACCCGGAGTGCAAGCACGAGGTCGTGGCGGCGGCGGACTACGTCGGCTCGACGGAGTACATCATCAAGGCGCTGGAGGCGGCGCCGGCCGGGTCGAAGTGGGCGATCGGCACGGAGCTGAATCTCGTACGGCGGCTGGCGAACCGTTTCGCTGACGAGGGTAAGGAGATCGTCTTCCTCGACCGGACGGTCTGCTTCTGCTCGACGATGAACCGGATCGATCTGCCGCATCTGGTGTGGGCACTGGAGTCCCTGGCGGACGGCAAGGTGGTCAACCGGATCGAGGTCGACGCGGAGACGGAGAAGTTCGCGAAGCTCGCGCTGGAGCGGATGCTGATGCTGCCGTAGGCAGCCGAACGACCGCGAAACCCGGGGCCCAGGCCCCGGGTTTCGCGGGTTCCCGGGACAGGGGCCCCGCCCCCCAACGGGCCAGGCGCTCCGCGCCGCCCCGGGCGGCCTGCAACGCGAGGCCGCCCGGGAGCGCGCGGAGGCCGGGCCAGACGCCCGCCGACTCCGCCGCGCCACGGCCTCACCTCCACCGGACGACACCGGCTGCGGCGGACCACCGGCGAAAGCCACGGCCACGATGAACCGGGACCTCGGCTGACCAAGCCAGTCAGACGCCGGACGAAACCAGCCGCAGCGGACCACCGGCGAAAGCCACGGCCACGATGGACCCGGACCTCGGCTGACCAAGCCAGTCAGACGCCGGACGAAACCAGCCGCGGCGGACCACCGGCGAAAGCCACGGCCGCGATGGACCGGGGCCTCGGCTGACCAAGCCAGTCAGAGGCCGGACGAAACCAGCCGCGGCGGACCACCGGCGGGAGCCTCGGCCGCGATGGACCGGGGCCTCGGTCGACCAAGCCAGTCAGACGCTCGCCGGTTCTGCCGTGCGGTCGTCGTCGCCCGTGTCCCACGGCAACGGACGTGGAGGGCCGTGGACTTCGCCGCACGCCTCGCGACGGAGGCAGCCCCATCCGCCCTTCCAGGTCGGTGCATGGAAAACCCGCGCCCGAAGGGGCGGGGCGCGGCCGGGCGGGGATGGCTGCGCCCAAGACGCAGGTGCTGGCCGCCGAGAAGGCAAGCAGCCCAGTGTGCGGGCGCCGGGCTCGGCCGGCGAGTGCCCGGTCGGAATCGACCGGGCACTCGCTCCGAGCGGGCGTCAGACGCTCGCCGGTTCTGCCGTGCGGTCGTCGTCGGGCGCGGTCGGCTGCGCCGGGCTCGACGGCTTTGCCGCGCGCCGGGCGGCGCGCTTTGCGCGGCGGCGCTCCTTGCGGAGTTCGACCATCGCGTAGAGCGTCGGGACGAGCAGCAGCGTCAGCAGCGTGGAGGTGACCAGGCCGCCGATCACCACCACGGCCAGCGGCTGCGAGATGAAGCCGCCGTCGCCGGTGATCGCCAGCGCCATCGGCAGGAGCGCGCAGATCGTCGCCAGCGCGGTCATCAGGATCGGCCGCAGCCGGTGGCGGCCGCCCTCGACGACCGCTTCGACGACGCCGTAACCCTGAGCCCGGTACTGGTTGATCAGATCGATCAGCACGATCGCGTTGGTCACCACGATCCCGATCAGCATCAGCATGCCGACCAGCGCCGGGACGCCCATCGGCGTACCCGTGGCGACCAGCAGGCCGATCGCGCCGGTCGCCGCGAACGGGATGGAGACCAGCAGGATCAGCGGCTGCACCAGCGACCGGAAGGTCGCGACCAGCAGCATGAAGACGATCGCGATCGCCGCCAGCATCGCCAGGCCCAGCGAGGAGAACGCCTCGTCCTGGTCCTGCGAGACGCCGCCGATGTCCGCCGTCGCGCCGTCCGGAAGATCCAGCGCGTCGATCTTCGACTGGAGCTCGGCGCTCACCGCGCCGGTGTTGTCACCGGTCGGCTTGGCCGTGATCGTCGCCGCCCGCGCGCCGTCGATCCGGGTCATCTGGACCGGCCCCGGCACCGTCCTGACCTCGGCGATCTCGCCGAGCTTCACCGCGCCCGCCGGGGTGGCCAGCGTCAACCCCTTGAGCTGCGCCTCCGTCGTGGCGGGCTTCGCGGACTTCAGCACCACATCGCGCTCGGTGTCGTCGAGGACCGCCTTGCCGGAGGGGACCCCGCGGACCGCCTGGGTCACGGCCTGGCCGAGCGTCGCCTCCGTGAAGCCGTACCGGGCGGCCTTCTCGTTCCCCGTGACCGAGATCCGCGGAACGCTCTGTGCCAGGTCGCTCTGCACGTCCGTGACGCCGTCGAGCTTCGCGACCTCCGCGCGCACCTCCTCGGACGCCTTCCGCAGCACACCCGCGTCCGCGGCCTTGACCACCACGCTCAGGTCCTGGCTGCCGAAGCCGTCGCCCGCCTGGACCGTGGTCTGGCCGATGCCCTCGCCGAGCCCGTCCAGGCCGTCGCGGATCTTGTCGATGGCCGCGTCGGAGTCGCCGGAGTCCTCCAACTTCACCTGGTACGAGGCCTGGTTGGCGCCCGTACCGCCGCCGAAGGCCGCCAGGATGCCGGATGAGCCGACCGTGACCTGGTAGTCCTTCACCTCCTCGATCCCGTCGAGCATCTCCTCGACCTTCTTGGCGGAGGCGTCCGCGGCGGCCAGGCTGCTGCCGGGCTCGAGCTCCTGCTTGATCGAGAGGGTGTCCTGGTCGCCCGCGTCGAAGAAGTTGGTCTTCAGCAGCGGCGCCATGCCGAAGGTGGCCACCAGCACCAGGACCGCGATGACGAGGCTGGTGAAGCGGCGGCGGGTGGCGAACCGCAGCACCGGCACGTACAGCCGCTGGAGCGCGCTGCGCGCCTCCTTCGCCTCCGCGACGCGGCGCAGCTCCTCCGGGTCCACGCCTTCTGAGCCCTTGGGGGCGCGCAGGAACCAGTACGAGAGGACGGGTACGACCGTCAGCGACACGATCAGCGAGGCGAGCAGCGCGACCGTGACGGTCAGGGAGAAGGGGCCGAACAGCGCGCCGATCATGCCGCCGACGACACCGATCGGCAGGAAGACGGCGACCGTCGTCAGCGTCGAGGAGGTGATCGCGCCGGAGACTTCCTTGACCGCGTCGAGGATGGCCTTCTGCCGCTCCTCGCCGTAGGACAAGTGCCGCTTGATGTTCTCCAGCACGACGATCGAGTCGTCCACGACCCGGCCGATGGCGATGGTCAGCGCGCCGAGGGTCAGCATGTTGAGCGAGAGGTCGCGGGACCACAGCACGATCAGGGTGATCACGACGGACAGCGGGATGGACACCGCGGTCACCAGCGTGGAGCGCAGCGACACCAGGAAGACCAGGATCACCACGACGGCCATGAGGAGGCCGAGCAGCCCCTCCGTGGTCAGGCTGTCGATGGACTTGGAGACCGCCGGGCCCTGGTCGCTGACGACCGTCAGCTCGGCGCCGGAGCCCAGGTCCTTGCGCAGCTCGGGCAGTTTGTCCTGGACCGCGTCGGAGATGGCGACGGCGCTGCCGTCCTGACCCATCGTCATGACGATGCCGAGGCTCGGCTCGCCGTTGGTGCGGGTGATGGAGACCGGGGTGTCGGACTTCTCCCCGACCGTGGCGACGTCGCCGAGGCGTACGGGCTTCGGGGGCGCGCCGGAGTCTCCGCTCCCGCCTTGACCGCCCTCGCCGCCCTCGCCGCCCTGACCTCCCCCGGCCGCCGCCGCGGCGGACACCCGCAGGTCCTCGATCTGCCGCAGCGAGGTGAAGCCCCCGCCCACCTGGACCGTCTTGCTCTTGCCGTCCTCGGCGAAGGAACCGGCGGGCACGGACGCGCCGCCCGCCTCCAGCGCCTGGCCGAGCGCGGCCGCCGTGAGCCCCGCATCGGCGAGCTTCGCGTCGTCCGGCGTGACCGAGACGATCCGGTCCTGGACGCCGTCCACCGTGACCTGGCCGACGCCCTCAATGTCCTTGAGGACGGGCACGACCGTACGGTCCAGCCGGTCGGCGAGCGCCTGCTGGTCCTTGCCGGGCGAAGCGACGGCGAGGACGACGGTCGGCATGTCGTCGGTGGAGCCCGCGACGACCTGCGGGTCGACGTCATCCGGCAGCTGGGCGCGCGCCCGGTTCACGGCCTGCTGGACATCGGCGACGAGCTGCTTCGAGCCGTTCCCGTAGTCGAACTGAGCCATGATCACGGCCGAGCCCTCGCTCGCCGTCGACGTGATCCCCGTGATGCCGTCGACCGACTCGATGGTGTCCTCGAGCGGTTCGACGACCTGCTTTTCGACGGCATCGGGGGACGCACCCTGATACGGGGCCAGCACCGACACCATAGGCAGCTCGATCGTGGGCAGCAGCTGCTGCTTGAGCTGAGGTATCGCGACGGCGCCGAAGGCGATCGCGATGATCGCCATCAAGGCGATCAAACCGCGTTGTACGAGGCTGATTCTGGACAGCCAGGACATGGGTGGAGGTCTCTCTTCTGTTGCCGATCGGAAGAGGGCTTTATGCCCGCCTTATACGATCAACCACGCGAGAGGCGGTTTTCCTCGCTCGCAGGTCGGTTCTCGCTGGCCTGCGCGTACCGCAGCCGCAGTACGGCCCGCTCCCCCGCCGCTACACCCTTGGGCGTACCAGCCCCGACTCGTACGCGATGACCACCAGTTGGGCGCGGTCGCGCGCGCCGAGCTTCGCCATCGCCCGGTTCACATGCGTCTTGACGGTCAGCGGGCTCACCGCGAGCCGCTCGGCGATCTCGTCGTTGGAGAGGCCGCCCGCGACGAGGACGAGTACCTCGCGCTCGCGGCCGGTGAGCGCGGCGAGCCGGGCGGCCTCCTCGCCCCGCTCCTCCGAGGGGTCCGAACACTCGGGCTGAGCAAGGAACTTGGCGATCAGGCCCTTGGTCGCGGCCGGTGACAGCAGCGCCTCGCCCGCCGCCGCGACCCGGATGGCCGACAGCATCTCCTCGGGCTCCGCGCCCTTGCCGAGGAAGCCCGAGGCGCCGGCGCGCAGCGACTGCACGACGTACTCGTCGACTTCGAAGGTCGTCAGCATCACCACGCGTACGCCGTCGAGCGCCGGGTCCGAGCTGATCTCGCGGGTGGCGGCCAACCCGTCCGTGCCGGGCATCCGGATGTCCATGAGAACGACGTCGGCGCCCCGCTCGCGCACCAGCCGGACCGCCTCCGCGCCGTCCGACGCCTCCCCCACCACCTCCATGTCCGGCTCGGAGTCGACGAGGATGCGGAACGCGCTGCGCAGCAGCGCCTGGTCGTCGGCGAGCAGCACCCGGATCGTCACATGGCCCCCCTCTTACGCGGTCTCCTGCTCTTGCGCGGTCTCTTACGCGGTCTCCTGCGCGGTCATGAGCGGCAAGCGTACGTGGACCCGGAAGCCGCCCCCGTACCGCGGTCCCACCTCGCACTCCCCGCCCAGCACGGCCGCGCGCTCCCGCATGCCCAACAGGCCGTGGCCGCCGCCCGCGTCCACGGCTCCCTCGTCCCCGCCGTCCGCCGTGCCCTCCTCCCCGGCCTCCACGAGCACGGGCACGGGCACCCCGACGCCGTCGTCCAGGACCGTGATCTCAAGGGACTGCCAGGCCCTGGCGATACGGACCACGGCGCGCGCCTCGTCGCCCGCGTGCTTGTGGGTGTTGGTCAGGGCCTCCTGCACGACCCGGTAGGCGGTCAGGTCGACGCCCGTCGGCAGCTCGCCGATGACCGCGGCCGCGTCCTCGGCGCGGCGGCTGTGCCACGGCCCCTTCGGCGCGGTCGAGGACACCTCGACCTCGACCGGCAGCCCTGCGCGTGCAAACCCCTCGACCAGCTGGTCGAGGAGGGCGAGTCCGGGGGCGGGCTCGGTGGGGGCCTCGGGGTCTCCGAACTGGCGCAGCAGGCCGACCGTGGCGCGCAGTTCGTTCAGCGCGGAGCGGCTGGCCTCCCGTACGTGCGCCAGCGCCTCCTTGGCCTGGTCGGGGCGGTTGTCCATGACGTGCGCCGCGACCCCGGCCTGGACGTTGACCAGCGCGATGTGATGGGCCACGACGTCGTGCAGCTCGCGAGCGATCCGCATCCGCTCCTCGGCGACCCGGCGGCGGGCCTCCTCCTCGCGGGTCCGCTCGGCGCGCTCGGCCCGCTCGCGGATGGCGTCGATGAAGGCGCGGCGGCTGCGTACGGCGTCGCCGACGGCCGCGGCCATGCCGTTCCAGGCGAAGATCCCGAGGTTCTGCTGGCCGTACCAGGGCCGGGCGCCGAAGAGCATGGCGGTGGCGGTGAGGGCCACGGCGGTCAGGAGGGCGACCCGCCAGGTCGTGGACCGGTCGGTGCGGGAGGCCACGGTGTAGACGGCGACGGCCGTGGTCATCGTTATCGGCGCACCGTGATCCCCAGGGCCCGTCACCAGCTCCGCCAGGGTGAACAGGCCGGTGACGGCGAGGACCCGGCGGGGCCTGCGGCGGCGCAGCACGAGCGCCGCGGAGGCGAGGACCGCGAGGACCACGCTCGACGCCTCGGGCCTGCGCTCCCCGTACCGCGGCCCGCTCGGACCGTGCGGCTCGGTCACCATGCCGAGGAGGATGAGCACGAGGACGACCGCGGCCACGGCGGCGTCCAGCGCAAGCGGGTGGGCGCGCAGCCAGCGCTGGGGACGGGCGAGGCCCTGCCCGACGGCGAGGGAGGTCACGGTCACGACAAGCAACGGTAAGGGCTGCGGCGAGCGCCGAGCACCGCGCGGACGGGCCGTACGTCGAGAACCCCTGGAGCCGTGGTCCACACCTGCCCTGTGATCCACGACCCCAGGGGTCGGAGACGGCTGACGCTAGCCAGGGATGAGCCCGTCTTCGCTGAGCATCTCGCGGACCTCTTCGAGCGTCGCGTCGGGCGCCGGAAGGATCAGTTCGGAGGGTTCCAGGGAGTCGTCGGGCAGCGGCTCGCCGAACTCCCGCACCGCCTCGAGCAGCGCGTGGAGCGTCCGCCGGAAGCCCGCCTCGTCGCCGCTGTCCATCTCGGCGGCGAGCTCGTCGTCCAGTTTGTTGAGCTCGGCGACGTGGCTGCCGGCCAGCCGCACCTGCCCCTCCCCCATGATCCGCACGATCATGACGACCTCCAGATACGTCCGGTACGTGCTACGCCCGGGTCCACGGCTCGCGGGGCGGAGGGCTACTGCTTGTCGAACCTGGTCTTGTCCTGTTCCTGCTGGCCCTGGTCCTGCTGGCCCTGGTCCTGCTGCTGGCCTCCCTCAATAGCCTGCTGCGAACCGCTGCCGCCCGCCAGTTCGGCCTTCATCCGCTGCAGCTCGAGCTCGACGTCCGTGCCGCCCGAGAGCCGGTCCAGCTCAGCCGCGATGTCGTCCTTGGCCATGCCGCTCTGGTCGTCGAGCGCGCCCGAGGCGAGCAGTTCGTCGATCGCGCCGGCCCGCGCCTGAAGCTGCGCCGTTTTGTCCTCGGCCCGCTGGATCGCCATGCCGACGTCGCCCATCTCCTCGGAGATGCCGCTGAAGGCCTCGCCGATCCGGGTCTGCGCCTGAGCCGCGGTGTAGGTGGCCTTGATGGTCTCCTTCTTCGTACGGAAGGCGTCCACCTTGGCCTGCAGCCGCTGCGCCGCCAGCGTGAGCTTCTCCTCCTCACCCGACAGTGTCTGGTGCTGCGTCTCCAGGTCGGTGACCTGCTGCTGCAGCGCGGCCCGCCGGGACAGCGCCTCGCGCGCCAGGTCCTCGCGGCCCAGGGCGAGGGCTTTGCGGCCCTGGTCCTCGAGCTTGGTCGACTGGCCCTGCAGCTGGCCGAGCTGCAGCTCGAGCCGCTTGCGGGAGGTGGCCACGTCCGCCACGCCGCGGCGGACTTTCTGAAGCAGCTCGAGCTGCTTCTGGTACGAGTAGTCGAGGGTCTCGCGCGGGTCCTCGGCCCGGTCCAGGGCCTTGTTGGCCTTCGCGCGGAAGATCATCCCCATCCGCTTCATGACACCGCTCATGGGCCTCGCGCGCCCCCTTCTTCCGGGCTCGGACTAAAGCCGTCTCTATGACCCAACAGTACGGGTCCTGCCTCTATTACCGCACTGATCGGGCCCCGATGCGCTCCTCCTGCAGGACGATCACGGCACCGCCGTATCCGGCGCAAGGAGTAGGTGGGGGGCGGGGCCCGCCTCCGTTCAGCCGTGTCCTGCGGCGGTTGTGCCGTCGCGTCCTGTGGCGGTTGTGCCGCGGCGGTCGTACGTGCCGTTGCCGGATCGTTCCCCTCGGGGCTGGGGTCCACACCCCCGGACCCCGTACCCTTGGGCTTTGTGTTCCGAAGCCGTTCCAAGGACGAGCAGGCCACGGTCGCCAAGATGACCGCGGACCAGCCGCAGCCCCGTGACCCGCAGGCCCCCAAGGGCCGCCCCACCCCCAAGCGCAGCGAGGCCCAGTCGGGCCGTCGCAGCCTGGCCTCCACGCCGACCAACCGCAAGGACGGCGCCAAGCGCCAGCGGGAGGCCCGCCGTGAGGCCCTGGCCCGGCAGCGCGAGGCGCTGGCGAGCGGCGACGAGCGCTATCTCCCGGCCCGCGACAAGGGCCCGGTCAGGCGCTTCGCTCGCGACTTCGTCGATTCGCGCTTCGCCGTCGCGGAGTTCTTCCTGCCGCTCGCGGTGCTCATCCTGGTGCTGAGCATGCTGCCGTCGCCCGCGATCAAGAACATCTCGCTGCTGCTGTGGCTGGGCGTCATCGTGATGATCGTGATCGACTCGTTCGGCATCTCCTTCCGCCTGAAGAAGCAGCTGCGCACCCGCTTCCCGAACGAGAACCTCCGCGGGGCCGTGCCGTACGCCCTGATGCGCACCCTCCAGATGCGCCGGCTGCGGCTGCCGAAGCCGCAGGTCAAGCGCGGAGAGCGGCCCTGAGCGCTCCGCGTGGCTTCACCGGGGGCGCGGCAGGCTGGCTCGGCAAGCTCGGAGGTGTGCGGAATACCGTCCGCCAGGAGCTGGTGGCCCGGCAGCTCGAGGAGCAGATAACCGGCCGTTTCCCGGTGGGACAGCGGCTCCGCGTCCTCGACGTCGGCCTCGGCCAAGGGACGCAGGCGCTGCGGCTGGCCCGCGCGGGCCACATGATCACAGGCCTGGAGTCGGACGCGCAGATGCTGTCCGCGGTCCGCACCGCACTGGCCGCCGAGCCGGAGGGCATACGCGAACGAGTCCGCCTCATCGAGGGCGACGGCCGCGACACCGGCGTCCACTTCCTGCCGGGCAGCTTCGACGTGGTGCTGTGCCACGGGGTACTGATGTACCTGGCCGAGCCCGACGCGATGCTGGCGGGCCTCGCCCGGGTGCTGGCCCCGGGCGGGCTGCTCTCACTGCTCGTTCGGAACGCCGACGCGCTGGCGATGCGGCCCGGTCTCGCGGGCGACTGGGAGAGCGCGCTGTCCGCGTTCGACTGCCCGGTCTACACGAACCGCATCGGCCTGGAGGTGCGGGCCGACCGGCTCAGCGCGCTCACGGCCACCCTCGCCGGGATCGGCGCCCCGCTGCACGCCTGGTACGGGGTACGGGTCTTCACCGACCTGGCCGGTGACGACGAGCAGCCGCGGAGCACCGAGGAGCTGGAGCGGTTGCTCGCCGCGGAGGAGCGGGCCGGGCGCACCGACCCGTATCGCGCGGTGGCGGCGCTGCTGCACCTGTGCGGCGTACGCGGCTGAGTACGGGCGCCTTCAGCCGGCCTTCCGTCGGCGTCAGCCGGCGTGCCGTCGGCTTCAGTCGGCGTTCAGGCTCATCGGTCCGTAGACCTTGGTGCCGTCCTCGAAGAGCGTCACCTGGTCCGCGCCCCCGTCCAGCAGGTCCTTCCATGTCTCGCCGATCCAGGACTCGGCGTCGCCCTGGGTGCTGAACTCCTCGGGCTCGATGGCCGGCACCGTCTCCGTACCGTCGGCCTTCTCGAACCGCCACGTCCATGCCATATGCGCCTCCCGAGTCCCTCTGAACCACTCCGAGCGGATACTTCCCGCAGTCCCGCAGCCTAACGGGCCGTCCGGGTGGACCCCGCGCGCCCGTCGCGCGGCGACGCGAGACGATCAGGGCGTGGAAATCACTCTGCTCGGCACCGGAACCCCCGGCGGGCTGCCCCGCCCCGACTGCCCCTGCGCCGCCTGCGCGACCGCCGTCGGCGACGAGGCTCGGGCCGCGACCGCACTGCTCGCCGACGGGGCGCTGCTGCTGGACCTCACGCCGGGCGCCGCGCTGGCCGCGGCCCGCGCGGGCCAGACGCTGACCGGCGTACGTCAGGTGCTGCTGTCCCACCCGCACAACGGGCCCGCTGTCGAGGTCCCGGCCGGGCTTCCGGCGCCGGCCCGGGTGCCCGACGGGCGCGAGCTCGCGCTGATCAGCGGCCACCGGGTGCGGGCCATCGCGGTGGACGTGCCCGGGACGGGCTACGCGGTGACGGGCCCCGAAGGGGACCGGCTGCTGTATCTGCCGCCGGAGGCTGCGCCCGCGGGCCTGTCCGAAGGACACGAGCCGTACGACATGGCGGTGCTCGACGTGACCGGGCGGCCCGACGCGCTCGCCAGGCTGCGCGCCGCGGGCGCGGTCGCGGCGACCACGGACGTGGTGGCCGTCCACATCGACCACGACGTGCCCCCGGGGGCCGAGTTGCACCGCAGGCTGGCGGCGGCGGGCGCGCGGGCGGTCCCCGACGGTCGGACGCTGGTGGCCGGCGAGTACCACGCGATCCCCGACGTGCCGCGGCGCACGCTCGTCCTCGGCGGGGCGCGCTCGGGGAAGTCGGTCGAGGCGGAGCGGCGGTTGGAGTCCTTCCCCGACGTGGTGTACGTGGCGACGAGCGGCGCGCGGGAGGGCGACAGCGACTGGGCGGACCGGGTCGCCCGGCACCGGGAGCGGCGGCCCGGCTCCTGGCGCACGGTCGAGACCTGCGACCTGGTCCCGCTGCTGGCGGAGGACGGTCCGCCGCTGCTCATCGACTGCCTCGCGCTGTGGCTGACGGACGCGATGGACTCGGCGGGGGCGTGGGACGACGGGCGGTGGGCTTCGGGCGGGGCGCGGCGGGAGCTGCACGACCGGACGGATGCGCTGGTGGCGGCGGTACGGGCGACACGGCGAACGGTCGTCGCCGTGTCGAACGAGGTGGGGTCCGGGGTGCACCCGGCGACGTCCGCGGGGCGCCGCTTCCGCGACGAACTGGGGCGTCTGAACGCCGCGTTCGCGGCCGAGTGCGAAGACGTCCTCCTGGTCGTGGCGGGCCGGCCCCTCCCGCTCCGCCCGCGCTCCTGAGGGGCCCTGCGACGGGCCACCCCTCCGTCACCGCTGCCAGGTGGGTGCGTGGGCTGCGGCGAAGTCGGCGAAGGAGCGGGGCGGCCGGCCCGTGACGCGCTCCACGACAGGACTGGTGCGGTCCTCGCTCCCTCCGGCAATGGCCCGGTCCATGCCCGCGAGGAGTTCGGAGAACCGCTCCGGAATACCGCCGGCGGTCAACCGGTCGCGCATGGCGGCGAATGCGACGCAGCGGTGGCGGACCGGCCTGCCGGCCACGCGGGAGACGGTGGCGGCGACATCGCCGTAACTGAGCGCCTCGGGACCGGTGATGAGGTGGGCGGTGTTGTGCGGGCGCTCGTCCGCCAGCGCCCGTACGCCGACCTCGGCGATGTCCTCGACGTCGACGAAGGCGACCCGGCCGTCACCGGTGGCCGTCACGATCTCGTCATGGGCGCGGATGCTGTGGGCGTGGAGATGGTCGCCGGTGAAGTTCTGCATGAACCAGGACGGCTGGAGCACGGCCCACTCGGGGAACTGTTCGCGGACGGCCCGGTGCACCTCGCCGAGCCCGCCGTCCGTCTCGGAGATGGCGGACGAGCTGAGCAGGACCACGCGGCGGACTCCGGCCTTCCGCGCCCGGCGCAGGAACGGGAGCATCGGGGCGGCGGGGTCGTGGGCGCCGGCGGGCGCCACGAGGTAGAGGCGGTGTGCGCCGTCGAGCGCCGGATTGTGGGTTGACGGGTCGTCCCAGTCGAAGCGCACCCGCTCCACTTCGCGGGCAGGGGCGGGCCGCCTGCCGGCCGCGCGGACCTGGAAGCCGGCAGCGGCCAGCCGGGCCGCGATCCGGCTGCCGGTCTTGCCGGTGCCGCCGGTCACCAGGACCGTCCCACGCCCGGCCATGTCGCCGGTCACCGCTGGGAACCGGCGAAGGGGGCGTCGGTTCCGCCCGCGATCTCCAGGGCGACCAGCGGGTCCCAGTAGTCCCGGTAGTGCGTGAACAGGCCGTCCTTGATGGTGACGACCGCGATGTACGACGACGCGAACGGCTTGCCGGTGGCCACCGCGCGCCCCTCCGCGCGCATCTCGACGATGACGACCTCGGGGTCCTCGGTCCGGTGCACCTCCAGGTGCGGGAGGGCGGCGAGGTCGATGTGGTCCGGGTAGTGCGCCATGTACGCCTGCACTGCGGCCCTGCCCTCCAGGCGGCGCGGGGCGCCGGGCGGGGCGAAGGGGAACTCGATGACGCCGTCCTCGGCCCACAGATCCACCCATCCCGCGATGTCCTTGGCCAGCAGCAGGTCCATTCCGTGCCGGAAGACGCCGGCCGGCGTGGTGTCCGCCATGGTGCGGTCCTTTCTCTCGGTCGATGACGTCCGCGATAGCATGCGGACCGTCGGTCCGCATTCGACTATACGGACCAACGGTCCACTTTTCCAGTCCACCCCGAGGAGGAACCGTGCCGCCCGCACGCAAGGAGCGAGCCGACGCCGTTCGCAACCGGGAGGCGGTACTGGCCGCCGCGGCGCGTCTGTTCGCCGAGCGCGGCAGCCCGGACCGCGTATCCATGGACGACATCGCCGCGGCCGCCGGGGTCGGCAAGGGCACGCTCTTCCGCCGGTTCGGCGACCGCGTCGGCCTCGTCAGGGCCCTCGTCGAGCAGCGCACCGAACAGCTGAGGGCCGATGCCGTCGCGGGTCCACCACCCCTCGGCCCCGGCGCCCCGGCGGACGAGCGCGTCCTCGCCCTGCTCGACGCACTGCTGCGGCTGAAGCTGGAGATCCACCCCCTGATGCTCGCCCTGGAGAGCGCGGGCAGCGGAAGTCCGTACCGGAACGACACCTACGCCCTGTGGCACACGCAGCTCGCCTCGCTCCTGGCCGAGGTCCGCGGCGAGCAGGACACCGACTTTCTCGCCCATGCCCTGCTGGCCGCCGTACGCAGCGACCTGATCGAGCACCTCACGGCAAGCGGGACGTCACGGCAGCACATCCGCAGGGGAGTTGCCGCCCTCGCCCGCGCCGTCCTGGCGGCGGGGTGAGGGGTGAGCGCGGGGCGCCGCCCGGGGCGGCGGCGGCCGTCGCGGCGACGGTAAGGTTCCGCGCGTGAGCGGCCTGAATCTCGACGACCTCGGCAATCTGATCGAGCGTCCCGACGGCGGCGTCCGACGCGACGCCGAAGAGCGGCGGGAGCGCCTCGTCGTACGCCCCGGCGCGCTCGGGCGCCTCGATGAACTCGGCGAGTGGCTGTCCGCCGCGCAGAGCGCGGTCCCGGTGAAGCCGGTCGAGCACCCGCGCGTCGTGCTGTTCGCCGGTGACCACGGCGTGGCCGGGCTCGGCGTCTCCGCCCGCCGTCCCGGCACCACCCGGGACCTCGTACGCGCCGTCCTCGACGGCGAGAGCCCCGTCGCCGTGCTCGCCCGCCGCTTCGGCGTCCCCGTACGCGTCGTGGACATGGCCGTGGACTGCGACCCGGGCGAGCTGCCCGAGGAGGTCGTACGGCATCGCGTCCGCCGCGGCTCCGGCCGTATCGACATCGAGGACGCGCTCACCGCCGACGAGGCGGAGCAGGCGTTCCGCGCCGGAATGGCGGTGGCGGACGAGGAGGCGGACTCCGGCACGGACCTGGTCGTCCTCGGCGATCTGAGCGTGGGCGGCACCACGGCCGCGGGCGCGCTGATCGCCGCGCTCTGCGGCACCGACGCGTCCGTGGTCACCGGCCGCGGCGGCGCCGGTATCGACGACCTCGCGTGGATGCGCAAGTGCGCCGCGATCCGCGACGCGCTGCGCCGCGCCCGCCCCGTCCTGGGCGACCAGCTCGAGCTGCTCGCCGCGACCGGCGGCGCCGACCTCGCCGCGATCACCGGGTTCCTGCTGCAGTGCGCGGTGCGCCGTACGCCCGTGATCCTCGACGGGGTCGTGTCCGCCGCGTGTGCGCTGGTGGCGCAGCGGGTGGCGTTCCGGGCGCCGGACTGGTGGCTGGCGGGCCAGGCGAGCGGCGAGCCCGCGCAGGCGAAGGCACTTGACCGGATGGCACTCAACCCGCTGCTCGACCACGGCGTCACTGTGGGCGAGGGAACGGGGGCTCTGCTCGCTCTGCCGCTGGTGCAGGCGGCGGCCGCCCTGGCGGCGGAACTGCCCGAGCGCCCTGAGCCGGAGCCGGAACCAGAACCGGAACTGGAGCCGGAGACAGGGACGGTTACGGGGTCGGCGCCGGGGACGGGCGAGGGCGAGCCGCCGGAGGAGTCCGAGCGCGACTGACCGACCCGCACCGCGGGCCGGTGTCGACGACACCGCTGCTGGGCCGCGGTGCCGTAAGCCACCCGGCTTCTCCCGAATCGCCGCTCTCATGGGCCAGTTGATCGACTTTCACGGGAGAAGTCCAGGTGCACCCCCACTGCGCAGCGCAGTCCGGAGCCGCCGCGACGCTCGGGCGCGCCGCCCGCGCCGAGTGGGGGGCGGTGTACGAGGCCGTGCGGGACACACTCGTACGCAAGCGGCCCGCCGTACTCGGTGCGATCCCCATGACCGTCGCCGCCGTGTGCCTGACCGCGCTGTTCCAGCTGGTGCAGAACCAGCCGTGGGGCTACAGGCCGGTCCAGGACATCGGCTGCGTACAGGCCGCGCAGCCCTGGTGGCCGGCCGTCCTCCGCACCCCCCTGTCGGTCTTCGTCCCCGCCCTCGACCTGCCCGTCTGGGGCGCGCTCGCCCAGATCCTCGTCGTCTTCGGCATCTGCGAGATCTGCCTGGGGCGGCTGCGCACCCTGCTGGTCGGGTATCTGGCGACGCTCGCCGGGACGCTGTACGCGCGCTACGGCACGGCAGTCGGACCCGGCGGATTTCTCGGCCTGCCCGCCGAGGACGCGCTGGTCCACGACACCGGGCCCTCCGCCGCAGTCGTCGGCCTCGCGGTGTACGTGTCCTGGCGCCACCGGGCGTGGTTCACGGCCGGACTGGTCGTGGCCGCGATGGTCGTCGAGGTGATCGTCAAGCCCAATCTGGCGGGCAAGGAGCACCTGGCCGCCATCGCCGCGGTCCTGGTGCTGTGCACCGCACAGACGGCATACGCGGCCTGGCGGAGGCGCCGGGAGCACCGCCGGGTCCGTCAGCGGCTGGGGGCACCGGCGACCAAGTCCTGGAACCGGCGGCGCAGCTTGCTCCAGCGCTGGTCGTGCCGGTACGCGCGCACGTGCGCCCGCGCTCTGGCCCGCGGCCGCTTCCGGTAGAAGCGCTTGGCCCAGGGCGAGCCGGGCCTGGCGAGACGTACGGCGCCGAAGAGTGCGACGAACGGTACGAAGGCCCCGATCACGGCGAGCCTGAGTTTGCCCTTCACCAGGGCGATCAGGGCGATGAGGAAGTTGAGGGCGATGTTCCCGATGAGGGTGGCGCGGTCCTGCTGTTCCTCCTCGGTCATGCCGTTCACGCCGAACGGCACGAAGCCGAGGAGCATGAGGCCGACCAGTGCCGCGGTGAGTACGACGACCTCGACGCTCTGCCGGCCCTGCTCGGTCCAGTAGACGTCGTGGAGGTGCAGGACGAGCGCGAACTCGTCGAGCACCAGACCCACGCCCATGCCGAAGACGACCGCCGCGAACCCGCTGCCGAAGCCGTGCCCGTAACCGGCGATCACCCCGAATCCGCCGAAGACGGTGAGCACGATGCCGGGGACGACGTGGTGGATGTGCATACCGCCAGGGCTGACGTTGCGGAACGGCCCCTTCCCGGCGCGGATCATGCGTGTGATGGAGCGGGTGATCAGGAAGGTGAGGATGAAGGCGGAGAGGGCGAGGAAGAGGGGGAGTTTGCCGGGTTCGACGATGTTCCGCTCCCACCAGCCGCCCATGGCACCTGTTTCCTCGCTTCCGATGTGATCCCGCTCTTCAGCGCTATACCCTTATGCCCCTTTTGTCCTTACAGCAATTCACCGCCCTGGTGCGGTGGGGCCCGGTTCGTGGGAGATGCGTACGGGAGACCCGTACGGGACATGCGTGCCGGAGGGCGGGATAGCCTGCGCGCGATGACCGACACGACACCCGGCCCGGCCGGTTCCGCAGCGCCTTCCGCCTCCCCCGCTGACGGACTGCGCTTCGCCTTCGGCACGCTGACCGTCTTCCGGGTGCGGGTCACCCGGTGGGACCGGGCGGCGGCGCGGGCCGGGATGCTGTGGGCTCCGCTCGCCGGCGCGGCCGTCGGGCTGTGCGCGGCCGCCGCGGGCTGGCTTCTGCAGGCCCTGGGCGGCGGGCCGTTGCTCGCCGCGGTGGCGGCGGCGGCCGTACCGGCGGTGCTCACCCGCGGGCTGCACCTGGACGGTCTCGCCGACACCGCCGACGGGCTGGGCAGCGGCAGGCCGGCCGAGGACGCCCTGCGCATCATGAAGCAGTCGGACATCGGTCCTTTCGGCGTCATCACGCTGGTGCTGGTGCTGCTGGCCCAGGTCGCCGCCCTGCACGAGCTGTACGCGGAGGGCCCCGCACGCGGTGCGGTCGCGGCGGCCGTCGCGGGCGTGGCGGCTCGGCTGGCCCTCACACTCGCCTCCCGCGCGGGGGTGCCGGCCGCGCGGCCCGGCGGTCTCGGCGCGGCGGTGGCGGGCACCGTGCCGGTACGGGCCGCGGCAGTCGCGGGTGTCGTCGCCGTCGCTGCCTGCGGGGCCTCTGGGGGCGGCTTCGGGGCCTACGGCGCCGCGCACCACGCGCTGGCCGCGCTGGCCGGCGTCGCCTCGGCCGAACTCCTCCTCCGCCACTGCCGGCGCCGTTTCGGCGGCGTCACGGGCGACGTCTTCGGCGCCCTCGCGGAAACGGCGGCGACGGCCGCCCTCCTGGTTCTCGCCCTCGGCTGACGCCGACTGCCATACCCCGGCCTGCGCGGACGCCTGCGCCTTGCGGGGCGGTTTCCCACCCGCCCGTCCTTTGAAGGGCGGGCGGGTAGGAAGAGACCGCGTCGCAGACGCGGTACCGGGGGCCTCGAGCCGAGGGTTCAACGGGCGGGCCCCGCCCCTGGGCCCGTGGGCAGGCGAGATGTCGGAGTTCGCCCGACGAAAGCGGGAGGCGGGCGGCATACGATGCACACAGCGCCCGGGGCCGTGCGCAGCACGGTACGGCCCCCGTGGGCTCGCGGCGGCCGGCCCACCGACTGGCCGAGGAACGCACATGGAAGAGGAACCCCAACCCGTGACTGCACTGACTATCAGCACCTCCTCTGCGGCGACGCTCCGCGCGGACGCCGTCGTCATCGGCGTGGCCAAGGGCGACAAGAGCCCGGTCGTCGCGCCCGGCGCCGAGGCCGTGGACAAGGCGTTCGACGGGAAGCTGGCCACCGTCCTCGAGACCCTCGGCGCCTCCGGCGGTGAGGGCGAGGTGACCAAGCTCCCCGCCCCGTCCGGTCTCAAGGCCCCGGTCGTGCTGGCGGTCGGTCTCGGAGACACCCCCGCCAAGGGCGAGGGCTTCGGTACGGAGGCGCTGCGGCGCGCCGCCGGTGCCGCCGCACGGGCGCTCGCGGGCTCGAAGAAGGGCGCGTTCGCGCTCCCCGTCCAGGACAGCGGGGACGCCGCGGCGATCGCCGAGGGCGCGCTGCTCGGCGCGTACGCCTTCAACACCTACCGCAACAACGGCAACAGCAACGCCGGCGGCAACGCCAACGGCAAGAAGAAGGACGACAAGAAGGAGCCGCTCGCCGAGGTGGTGCTGCTCGGCGGCAAGCCCCGTGACAAGGCCTTCAAGGCGGCCGCGGAGCGCGCCACCGCCCTCACCGCCGAGGTCAACCGCGCCCGCGACCTCGTCAACACCCCCTCCAACGACCTCAACCCCACGTCGTTCGCCGCCGCCGCGCAGGACGCCGCCAAGGAGCACGGCCTCAAGATCGAGGTCCTGGACGAGAAGGCGCTCGCCAAGGGCGGCTACGGCGGCCTGATGGGCGTCGGCCAGGGCTCGGCCAGCCCGCCCCGCCTGGTGAAGCTCGCCTACACCCACCCCAAGGCGAAGAAGTCCATCGCCCTCGTCGGCAAGGGCATCACGTACGACTCGGGCGGCATCTCCCTCAAGCCGGCCGGCCACAACGAGACGATGAAGTGCGACATGAGCGGCGCCGCCGCCGTTTTCGCCGCCGTCGTGGCCACGGCCAAGCTGGGCCTGCCGGTCAATGTCACCGGCTGGCTGGCGCTCGCCGAGAACATGCCGTCGGGCACGGCGACCCGCCCCGGCGACGTCCTCACCATGTACAGCGGCAAGACCGTCGAGGTGCTGAACACCGACGCCGAGGGCCGGCTCGTCCTCGCCGACGCGCTCACCCGCGCCTCCGAGGAGAAGCCCGACGCGATCGTCGACGTGGCCACCCTGACCGGCGCGATGGTCCTGGCGCTGGGCAACCGCACCTTCGGGATCATGGCGAACGACGACGCCTTCCGCACCGCGATCCACGAGATCGCCGAGGAGGTCGGCGAGCAGTCCTGGCCGATGCCGATGCCCACCGAGCTGCGCAAGGGCATGGACTCGCCGGTCGCCGACATCTCCAACATGGGCGAGCGGATGGGCGGCGGCCTGGTCGCGGGCCTGTTCCTCAAGGAGTTCGTGGGCGACGGCATCACCTGGGCGCACCTGGACATCGCGGGCCCGGCCTTCCACGAGGGAGCGCCGTACGGCTACACCCCCAAGGGCGGCACGGGCGCGGCGGTCCGCACCCTGGTCCGGCTGGTGGAGCGCACGGCCGCCGACGACCTGGCCTGACCCGGGCCGCGGCCCGCACCGGCAGCTCGTACGGCCCCGGGCACCGCGCCCGGGGCCGTACCCGTACCCCTGCCGGAAGATCCGTTCGCCTTCGACGAAATCCGTACGGGCGTACGCTCGGGTAACCGAAGCCGAGGCACATACCGGTGTCTCAGACCGTGGCCCCGCGTCCCGGCTCCCCGGAACAAGTGCGAAGATGGGGTCTCGGCAGGACAGGGCCCCCGGCTCGCTTACCCGGCGAGCCACACCGAGGGCCGACAGAAAAGCGGCCGAACAACAGCCGCCGCCCGGTCGCCGTAGACCGGCTCCGGCGCACCATGCATGGAGGACGTGACGTGGCGAACGACGCCAGCACCGTTTTCGACCTAGTGATCCTCGGAGGCGGTAGCGGTGGTTACGCCGCTGCCCTGCGCGGGGCACAGCTGGGCCTGGACGTCGCACTGATCGAGAAGGACAAGCTGGGCGGCACCTGCCTGCACTACGGATGCATCCCCACGAAGGCTCTGCTCCACGCCGGTGAGATCGCCGACCAGGCCCGCGAGGGCGCCGAATTCGGTGTGAAGACCTCGTTCGACGGCATCGACATCGAGGGTGTGCACAAGTACAAGGACGGCGTGATCTCCGGCCTGTACAAGGGCCTGCAGGGCCTGGTCGCCTCTCGCAAGATCACCTACGTGACCGGTGAGGGCCGGCTCTCCTCGCCCACCTCGGTCGATGTGAACGGCCAGCGCTACGAGGGCCGCCACATCCTGCTGGCGACCGGCTCCGTGCCGAAGTCGCTGCCGGGCCTGGAGATCGACGGCAACCGCGTCATCTCCTCCAACCACGCGCTGGTGCTCGACCGCGTGCCGCAGTCCGCCATCGTGCTCGGCGGCGGTGTCATCGGCGTCGAGTTCGCCTCCGCCTGGAAGTCCTTCGGGGCCGACGTCACCATCGTCGAGGCGCTTCCGCACCTCGTCCCGGTCGAGGACGAGGACAGCTCCAAGCAGCTGGAGCGCGCCTTCCGCAAGCGCGGTATCAAGTTCTCCCTCGGCTCCCGCTTCTCGGGTGTCGAGTACACCGCCGACGGTGTGAAGGTCTCGCTGGAGAACGGCAAGACCTTCGAGGCCGAGCTGCTGCTCGTCGCCGTCGGCCGCGGCCCGGTGTCGCAGGGCCTGGGTTACGAGGAGGCCGGGGTCGCCATGGACCGCGGCTACGTCCTCGTCGACGAGTACATGCAGACCAACGTGCCGTCCATCTCGGCCGTCGGTGACCTGGTGCCGACCCTTCAGCTCGCGCACGTCGGCTTCGCCGAGGGCATCCTCGTGGCGGAGCGTCTCGCCGGTCTGAAGACCGTGCCCATCGACTACGACGGCGTGCCCCGGGTGACGTACTGCCACCCCGAGGTCGCCTCCGTCGGCATCACCGAGGCCAAGGCCAAGGAGCTGTACGGCGCGGACAAGGTCGTCGCCCTGAAGTACAGCCTCGCGGGCAACGGCAAGAGCAAGATCCTCAAGACCGCGGGCGAGATCAAGCTCGTCCAGGTGCGGGACGGCGCCGTAGTGGGCGTCCACATGGTCGGTGACCGTATGGGCGAGCAGGTCGGCGAGGCGCAGCTGGTCTACAACTGGGAGGCGCTGCCCGCCGAGGTCGCGCAGCTCATCCACGCGCACCCGACGCAGAACGAGGCGCTCGGCGAGGCCCACCTGGCGCTCGCCGGCAAGCCGCTGCACTCCCACGACTAATCCCCGGGCGCGACCCATCCGCACAGATCGTTAGGAGCAACAGAAACCATGGCGGTTTCCGTAACCCTGCCGGCGCTCGGTGAGAGCGTGACCGAGGGCACCGTCACCCGCTGGCTGAAAGCCGAGGGCGAGCGGGTCGAGGCCGACGAGCCGCTGCTCGAGGTCTCCACCGACAAGGTCGACACCGAGATCCCGGCCCCCGCGTCCGGCGTACTCTCCTCCATCAAGGTGGCCGAGGACGAGACCGTCGAGGTCGGCGCCGAACTGGCCATCATCGACGACGGTACGGGCGCCCCGGCCGAGGCTCCGGCACCGGCCGCCGAGGCCGCTCCGGCCCCGGCCGCCCAGCCCGAGCCGGCTCCGGCCGCCCCGCAGGCCGAGGCCCCCGCCCCCGCTGCCGCCCCGGCGGCGGCTCCGGCCGGTGCGGCCCAGGGCACCGATGTCGTCCTGCCCGCGCTGGGCGAGTCGGTGACCGAGGGCACCGTGACCCGCTGGCTGAAGCAGGTCGGCGAGTCGGTCGAGGCCGATGAGCCGCTGCTCGAGGTCTCCACCGACAAGGTCGACACCGAGATCCCGGCTCCGGCCGCGGGCACCCTGCTCGAGATCCTGGTGGGTGAGGACGAGACCGCTGAGGTCGGCGCCAAGCTGGCCGTGATCGGTGCCGCCGGTGCGGCTCCGGCCGAGGCCCCGGCCCCCGCCGCTCCGGCGCCCGCGCCTGCTCCGGAGGCCCCGCAGGCCGAGGCCCCCGCCCCGGCTCCGGAGCCTGCCCCGGCACCGGCCGCCCCGGCTCCCACGCCTGCGCCCGCTCCGGCGCCGCAGGCTCCGGCCGCCCCGGCCCCGGCTCCCGCCCCGGCCCCGGCTGCCGCTCCGTCCGTTCCGGCCCCGGCCGCTCCGGTCGGCGAGGGCGAGGGCGCGTACGTGACCCCGCTGGTGCGCAAGCTGGCCGCGGAGAGCGGTGTGGACCTGGCGACGGTCAAGGGCACCGGCGTCGGTGGCCGCATCCGCAAGCAGGACGTCCTCGCCGCCGCCGAGGCGCTCAAGGCCGCCGCTGCCGCCCCGGCCGCGCCTGCCGCAGCCCCGAAGGCCGCTGCCGTCGAGCCGTCCCCGCTGCGCGGCCAGACGGTCAAGATGACCCGCATGCGCAAGGTCATCGGCGACAACATGATGAAGGCGCTGCACGAGCAGGCCCAGCTGACCTCCGTGCTCGAGGTGGACGTCACCAAGATCATGCGGCTGCGCGCCAAGGCGAAGGAGAGCTTCGCGCAGCGCGAGGGCGTCAAGCTCTCGCCGATGCCGTTCTTCGTCAAGGCCGCCGCCCAGGCGCTGAAGGCCCACCCGGTCATCAACGCCCGGATCAACGAGGCCGAGGGCACCATCACCTACTTCGACACCGAGAACATCGGTATCGCGGTGGACTCCGAGAAGGGTCTGATGACCCCGGTCATCAAGGGCGCGGGCGACCTCAACATCGCCGGTATCGCCAAGAAGACTGCGGAGCTGGCCGGCAAGGTCCGGGGCAACAAGATCACCCCGGACGAGCTGTCCGGCGCGACCTTCACGATCAGCAACACCGGCTCGCGCGGTGCGCTGTTCGACACGGTCATCGTGCCCCCGAACCAGGCGGCCCTTCTGGGCATCGGTGCGACCGTCAAGCGCCCGGTGGTCATCGCCCACCCGGAGCTCGGCGAGACCATCGCCGTCCGCGACATGACGTACCTGTCGCTCTCCTACGACCACCGCCTGGTGGACGGCGCCGACGCCGCCCGCTACCTGGTGGCCGTCAAGGAGATCCTCGAGGCCGGTGAGTTCGAGGTCGACCTCGGCCTCTGAGGCGCCTTCGGTACACACGGCCGCGCCCCCGCCCGGATCCCGGGTCGGGGGCGCGGCCGTTGTCGTACGGGCGGCCGCCGTCGTACCCGCCCGTCATGATGGCTTCATGCGGGCGGCGCGGCTGATCAGGTTGGTGCTGCTGCTCCAGTCCCGGCCGTCCATGACGGCGGCCGAACTGGCGCGGCAGCTGGAGGTCTCGGAGCGCACGGTGGCGCGGGATGTGCTCGCGCTGTCGGAGGCTGGGGTTCCGGTGTACGCGGACCGGGGGCGGGCGGGCGGCTACCGGCTGATCGGCGGTTACCGCACCCGGCTGACGGGCCTCGGGCGTACGGAGGCGGAGGCGCTCTTCCTGTCGGGCGTGCCGTCGGCGCTGCGCGAGATGGGCCTGGCGGACGCGGGCTCGGCGGCGCGGCTGAAGGTGGCGGCCGCCCTGCTGCCGGAGTTGAGCGACGCACCGACCAGTGCTGCGCAGCGCTTCCATCTGGACGCGCCGGGCTGGTGGCAGGAGCCGGAGACCCCGGAGCTGCTGCCGGAGATCGCGGCGGCGGTGTGGGACGACCGTCCGCTCACGGTCCGGTATGTGCGCGGCGACGCGGAGGTGGAGCGGGAACTGGAGCCGTACGGGCTCGTGCTGAAGGCCGGGGTCTGGTATCTGGCGGCGCGGGTGCCCGGGGAGTTCGCCGGCTCCGGGGACTACCGCGTCTACCGCGTGGACCGGTTCGCGGCGGTCGCACCCGCCGCGGAGGGCATGGAAGGCGCGGAGGTCCCGGCGGGCGCGGCGAGCACGGCCGGCCCGGAGCGGTTCGTCCGGGACGAGTCCTTCGATCTGCCGGGCTTCTGGGCGGAGCGCGCGGAGCAGTTCGCGCGCTCCATCCTGCGGGAGAAGGTCGTGCTGCGGCTCTCGGAGTCCGGGGCGCGGAGGCTGCCGTATGTGACGGACCGTACGGCGGGGCGGGAGGCGGTGGCGGCCGCGGGCGAGCCCGACGCGGCGGGGTGGGTGCGGGTCACCCTGCCCGTCGAGTCGCTGGAGGTGGCGTTCAGCCAGCTGCTGACGCTCGGGCCGGAGGCGGAAGTGCTGGAGCCGGCGGCGCTGCGCGAGCGGTTCGCGGAGGCAGCCGCCCGCGCGGCGGCGCTGTATCAGCAGTAGAAATGCTCCCGCCGCGGCGGCGAGAATCCCGACGACGCGGACCTGCGGTGCCGGAACCGCCGCAACCGCCCTCGGACAAGCGTCAGCGGTAGTCGGTGTCGTCGGCGTCCCTGCCCTCGATCTCGACCTCCTTGATGTACCGCCAGGCGTCGGGTCGGGTGCCGTCGGTGTCGGTGAACCCGTAGACCTGGGCGAGCTGCCCGCTGGAGAGCGACTGGCCGTTCCAGCGCGCCACGTCCGGGTCCGAGGCGAGCGCGGCGACGGCGCGGCCCACGTAGGTCGGGGACTCCGCGATGCAGAAGCTGCGGATGTGCTTCACGCCCTCGCGCCAGTTCTCCTCGGTGATGCCCATGCCGTCGAGCATCTGCTCCGAGCGCAGGAAACCGGGCGTGAGGGACACCGCGGTGCAGCCGGACCCCTCCAGCTCCTTGCCGAGCCCGAAGGCCATCCGGATCGGGGCGTTCTTGGTGAGGTCGTAGAAGAGGTTCTCGCGGTAGTAGGTGCCGTTGTAGTCGGCTGTGCCGTCGGTCACCTCGATGACCAGCCCGCCGGGCCGCCTGATGAGCAGCGGCAGCGCGTAGTGGCTGGTGATGACGTGGGTCTTCACGCCGAGCTCCAGCATCCGCAGACCCTTGTCCAGGTCGTACTGCCAGACCTTGGTGTTCTCGCCGAACTCCAGCAGGTGCTCGCCGCCCCAGATGTCGTTGACGAGGACGTCGAGCCGCCCGTGGTCGCGGTCGATGCGCTCGACCAGGGCCCGTACCTGGTCCCGCTCGAGGTGGTCGGTCGGCACCGCGATGCCCTCGCCGCCCGCGGCCGTGATCAGCTCGGCGGTCTCCTCGATGGTCTCCGTCGTGCGGCCGACCTCGCTGACGCGGTCGCGGGTCGTACGGCCGGTGGCGTAGACCGCGGCCCCTGCCCGTCCGAGCTCCACGGCCATCGCCCGGCCCGCTCCCCTGGTGGCTCCCGCGACGAGTGCGACCTTGCCTGCCAGTGCGCGCTGTTCGCTCACGTGTGAGTCCTCTCGCTGTGCCGAGGTGTGGTTGCGTTCCGACCCTGCCACCCAAACCGGACACCTTCTGTCGTGTTTGCGGGCGGGCGGCGGCGTGTGGTGCCGGATGCGGCGTGTGGTGCCGGATAACGACACAGCCGCATCCGGGCCGCTCCGGGTGCGGGGCGGCATGGCAGGGCCGATGCTGGTCGGGTGATGGACGAGACGGAGTTCTGGGAGATCATCGACAGCACCCGCGAGGCGGCCGAGGGCGACCCGGAGGAGCAGGCGGACCTGGTCGTGGACCGCCTGGTGCAACTCGACCCGGACGCCGTGCTCGACTTCGCCCGTCACTTCGAGGCCCGCTTCAACCGCGCCTACCACTGGGACGTATGGGGCGCGGCCTGGGTGCTTCTGGGCGGCGCGAGCGACGATGCCTTCGACAACTTCCGCTGCTGGCTGATCGGTCAGGGCCGGGAGGTCTACGAGGGCGCGGTGCACGATCCCGACGCACTGGCCGACCTGCTCGACGACTTCGACGAGGAGGTCGACGGGGACGCTGAGGAGCTGGGGTACGCGGCGGACGAGGCGTACGAGCAGCTCACCGGGCTCGAGACACCGGATCTGGGGCTGCCGCGGCCGCCGCGCGAGCCGGAGGGCACGGCGCTGGACTTCGAGGACGACCGGGCGCTGGCCGAACGGTTCCCCAAGCTGTGGGACGCGTTCCGGCCCTGAGCGGGCAGCTCGCCGCTCGGCCGCTCCGCGGAACCCGGGGGGCCCGGGTGTGGGGGCGGGGCCCCCACACCCCCCCCGCGGATGTGGGACAGGCCCCACATCACCGGGCGCGGGACAGGGCCTCCACACCATCGCAGACGCGGCGGACCCCACATCACCTCGGGCACAGGGCGCCCACACACACGCGGACGCGGAGCACGGTCCCCACACCACCGCAGACGCGGCCGGCCCCAGCCACCGATACGCCGCCGCTGGTGTGCCGACGGCCGCGGCGGCCGGAGCGGGCCTGCGCAGGCGACCACACCCGCGGATGCGGGGAAGGTCAGCCCGACAGGCTGCGGCCCATGAGCACGTCGTCCACGTACTTCCCCTCGAGCAGGAACTCCCCCGGCAGCACGCCCTCCACCGCGAAGCCCGCCGACTCGTACAGCCGCCGGGCCGGGGTGTTGTGCCCGAGCACCCGCAGCGTGATCCGGCTCGCGCCCTGCCGCCTGGCCTCCTCGCACGCCGCGTCGAGCAGGGCCCTCGCGATGCCGCGCCCGCGCGCCCAGGTGTCCACCGCGAGTCCCTGGATCTGCCGGACGTGCGCGTTGGCGGGCAGCGTGGTGGGGGTCACGAGCCGGACGTAGCCCGCGATCCGCCGGCTCCCGCCGGGAGAAGCCCCCGCCTCGTACTCGGCGTACTCGGCGACCAGGTACTGGGACGGCGGGTGCGCCGCCTCGAAGAACGGGTCGCCCTCCGGGGGCGGGCCCGGCAGTACGGCGTGCAGGGTCGACCAGGTGCGGTGGTCCAGCTCGGCGAGCGCGGCGTCGTCGGCGCGCACGGCACCGCGTATGACGGGACGTATGTGCGAGGCAGACATGGGTGACACTCTGCCACCCGGCCGTGCTTCGGCGGGATTGCGGAGCCTGGCCGGACGGGATCCGGGCAGGATGTCTGCCATGCGAATTGCGATCACCGGCTCGGCCGGGCTCATCGGCACAGCTCTCGTACGGTCCCTGCGCGATGGGGGCCCCTCCCGGGCCGAAGGCTCTGGGGGAGGGCATGAGGTGGTCCGTCTGGTGCGGCGGCAGCCGCGGGCGGCGGACGAGGTCGCGTGGGATCCGGTGCGGCAGCACGTCGACGCGGCGGGGATCGCGGGCTGCGAGGCGGTGGTGCACCTGGCGGCCGCCGGCGTCGGCGACCGTTACTGGACCCCGGCCTACCGCAAGGAGGTCTGGGACAGCCGGGTGCTGGGTACGGCCGCGATCGCCGAGGCCGTCGCCTCGCTGGACACCCCGCCCAGGGTGCTGGTCAGCGCCAGCGGGGTCGGGTTCTACGGCGACACAGGTGACCGGCTGACCGACGAGAGCGCGCCACCCGGCGAGGGCTTCATGGCGGATCTCTGCCAGGCGTGGGAGGAGGCGGCGGCACCGGCCCAAGAGGCGGGCATCCGGACCGTGTTCACCCGCAGCGCGCCCGTCATCGCCCGCAAGGGCGGGGCCTGGGGTCGGCGGCTCTTCCCGATCTTCAAGTTCGGCCTGGGCGGCCGGCTCGGCGACGGGCGCCAGTACTGGAGCCTCATCGCGCTGGACGACGAAGTCGCTGCGATCCGGCACATCCTGGACACCGAGGAGCTGTCGGGGCCGGTCAACTGCACCATTCCGGAACAGCTCACCAACCGCGAAGTGACGGCGGCGATGGGGCGGGTGCTGCACCGGCCGACCGCGTTCGCCGTGCCGGCGCCCGTACTGCGGTTCACCTTGCGCGAGTTCGCCGAGGACATCCTCGCCAGCAAGCGGGTGGTGCCCGCGAAGCTGCTGAAGACCGGCTTCTCCTTCGCCTATCCGACGGTCGAGAGCGCGCTGCGGGCCGCGCTGCGCTGAGGGCCTTACGGACACCCGGGTTCGACCGGATTCCTCGCACGCCAGTCCGGAACGCGGGCATTCCCCACGGCTGCCCCGGGCATGACGTTCCCAGCAACCCGCGGAGCGCCCTGCGCGGGACACAGCCGACCTCGGGAGGGGACGTGCTCAGCAGCCCTGCACGGCACGAGACAGACCGGACGGACGTCATCGTCGTCGGCGCGGGGGTGGCGGGGCTCGCCGCGGCCCGCCGGCTGGCCGACGCCGGAGTAAGCGTCAGCGTCCTGGAGGCGGCCCCTTACATCGGGGGGCGGATGGCCACCGACAGGGTGGACGGCTTCCGCCTCGACCGGGCCGCGCAGCTGCTCACCTCGTATCCGGAGCTGCGCCGTACACCCGGCCTGGACGGCCTGGACGGCCTGGACGGCCTGGACGGCCTGGACGGCCTGGACCTGCGGCCGCTCTCCCAGGGGGTGTTGGTGCACCTGGGCGGGCGCAGTCAGCGGTACGCCGAGGCGCGTACCGCCAGGGGCCCGCTGACCGCCGCGCGCGTCCTCGCCTCGGCCGCCCGGTCTCCCCTGGGCGGGGCGCTCGACCAGGCGCGCGCCTCGGCCCTGCTCAACCGGCTGGCCGCAATGCCCGCCGACCGCCTGCTCGCCCGCGCCGAGCTGCCCACCGCGGACGCGCTCGCCGCGCGCGGCCTGCCGTCCCGTACGGTCGACGGCTTCCTGCGGCCGCTGCTCACGGCGCTGCTCAGCGACCCGGAACTCACCACGTCCAGCCGCTGCGCCGACCTGGCGCTGCGCACCTTCGCCCGCGGCCGGCTCTGTATCCCCGCGGGCGGCGCCTCGGCCGTGCCCGAGCTGCTGGCAGCCGCTCTGCCGCCGGGCACCGTACGGACCGGGGTCCGCGCGGTGTCGGCCTCCACCACCTCCGTGGAGACCGCCGAGCACGGCCAACTCCCGTGCCGCGCCGTGGTGGTGGCCACGGGCGCGCGGAAGGCTGCCGGGCTCCTGCCGGGGCTGCGGCTGCCGCGCTTCCACCCGGTGACCGTGCTGCACCACACCGCTGACGCGGCGCCGCTGGCCGAGCCGGTGCTCGTGCTGGACGCGGACCGCCGTGGGCCGGTCTCGTATACGGCCGTCATCAGCGAGGCCGACCCGTCCCGGACCCCGCCCGGCCGGGTCCTCATCACCTCGGTGGTCCTCGGCGCGGCCGCCCGCGAGCCGTTGCACGCCCTCGACAAGGCGGCCCGCACGCAGCTCGGCGAGCTGTACGGCACGCAGGCGGACGGCTGGCAGCTGCTGGCCGCCCACCACGATCCGGAGGCGGTCCCCGCGATGCGGGCGCCGCACGACCTGCAGCGTCCTGTACGGGTGGTGGGGGGCCTGTACGTGTGCGGGGACCACCGCGACACGAGCACGGTGCAGGGCGCGCTCGTGTCCGGCCGCCGCGCGGCCGAAGCGGCCCTCCGCGACTTCGGCCTCGGAGCCGCCGGCGCCCCGGCGGAACTCCGCGCCGCGGCGGCCTGACGGCCAGGCCGCTTGGTCAGTTGAGCGCGGCCAGCCGTTCCCGGAACGCCCGCACCGGCGCCGCGTCCTTGTACGGCTCGAGCCGCCGCTCGAAGTCGCGCACGTACTCAACGGCCCGGGCCGACCGCATCTCCGCCGCCTGCACCGCCGCCTCGGCCCCCACCGCGCACGCCTGGTCCAGCTCGCCGAGCCCGAGCCGGGCCGAGGCGAGCACCACGCGGCAGAACAGCCGGCTCCTGGCGTAGCCCGCGCCGCGCAGCTGCAGCGAGCGCTCCGCGTGCTGGGCGGCGGCCCGGTACTGCTGGAGATCGCGGTAGCAGTGGCCGAACTCGTCGGCGAGCTGCGCCTCGTCGAAGAAGCGCGCCCAGTACGGCACATCGTCGCCCGGCCTGGCCGCCTCCAAGAAGCGCTCGGCCCGCGCCAGCGACGCCGTGCAGGCGCGCACCTCGCCCAGTACGCCGTGCGCGCGCGCCTCCACGGCGTGCAGCAGCGCCTGCACAGCCGGCGCTCCCCCGCCGCCGACGCCCTGCTGAGCGACGCGCGCGAGCTGTACCGCCTCCCGCCCGTGCCCGAGATACACCGCCTGCCGGGCCATGGTCACCAGCACATAGCTGCCGTACGGCCGGTCGCCCGCCGCCTGCGAGAGCCGCAGGGCCTGGACGAAGTAGCGCTGCGCGAGCCCGTGCGCCGCGATGTCGTAGGAGGTCCATCCCGCCAGCCGGGTCAGGTCCGCGACCGCGCCGAACAGCCGCCGCCCGGTGGTCTCCCCGTACGACCCGCGCAGCATCGGCTCGGCCTCGTGCTCCAGGTACCGCACCAGGGCCTGCCGGGCGTGCCCACCGCCGTATGCGTGGTCGAGCGTGCGGAACAGCTCCCCGACCGAGCGCAGGGCCGCGATGTCGCCGGCCGTGACCCGCTGGCCCGGCCGGCCGGGCTCGGCGGCGGACTGCCGCTGCCTGGGGACCGCCGCCCGCATCGGCGCGGGCCCCCGGCCGGGACGCCCGGCGGCTGCCGGGGCGCCGGGCGCGGGCGGCAGGGGCTCCGGAGCCCGGGCGACCCGGTCGTCGGGGCGGCCGATCAGCCAGTCCCGGCTGGGCACCACGAGACCGGCCGGGGTGAACGCGATCTTGCGCAGCTCGGAGTGGCTGCCGGAGTCCTTGCGCCACAGACCGCTGACGATGTCCACCGCCTCGGCGGGCGAGGCGGCGAACTCGAGCCCCGCGTAGACGGGGCCGCAGGCGTCGAGCCCGAGGTCCTGCGCGGACAGCCGGCGCCCCAGGCGCCGCGAGAACACCTCGGCGATCAGCGCGGGCGTCGTGCCGCGCGGCTGCTGCCCGCGCAGCCAGCGGGTCACCGAGGTCTTGTCGTAGCGCAGGTCGAGTCCGTGCTCGAGGCCGAGCTGGTCGACTCTGCGGGCGAGCCCGGCGTTGGAGAACCCGGCTTCTGCAATGAGCGCGGCGAGCTGACGGTTGGGGGTGCGCTGCTGGGGTCGATCCGTCATCGGCTGTGCGGTCTCCTGACTTCCGGGCCCGGGCGCCCTCGTGGAACGGCGCGAATGTAGCGGCCCCCGGACCTGCTGCAGCGCCCCATGTCGTTCATTCATCCGATCGTGTGAGCAGGCGTTTGAGCGGCGGACCGAGG
Source organism: Streptomyces sp. 8N616 (assembly GCF_052246385.1). Classification (NCBI taxonomy): domain Bacteria; kingdom Bacillati; phylum Actinomycetota; class Actinomycetes; order Kitasatosporales; family Streptomycetaceae; genus Streptomyces; species Streptomyces sp. 8N616. The sequence goes on from NZ_JBQQBY010000012.1 coordinate 44,863, forward strand.
CTTTCCGCGAGGCCCGCACGGGGTCCGCGAGCCCGGGCTCTGCGCGGGTCCCGTGCCGCAGCCGCCTGGGGCCCCGCGCGGGGGCGGTCGTACAGTGGCATGGGCGCGTTCGGCGCCCGGGAGAGGCCGGAAGAGGAGCTGCCGTGAGTGAGCCGCGCGAGCTGCGCTTTGTCCACCTGGGCTTCGGGGCGGACGCCGTCGAATACCAGGAGGCGTGGCAGGAGCAGCGCCGGGTGCACGCGGCCCGGTTCGCGGACGAGATTCCCGACACCTGCCTGCTGCTCGAGCACCCCCCGGTCTACACGGCGGGCCGTCGTACGGCGGACAGCGAGCGCCCGCTGGACGGGACGCCGGTCATCGACGTGGACCGCGGCGGGAAGATCACCTGGCACGGCCCCGGCCAGCTCGTCGGCTACCCGATCCTGAAGCTGCCGCGCCCGGTGGACGTCGTGGCGCACGTCCGCCGCCTGGAGGAGGCGCTGATCCTCACCTGCGCCGAGTTCGGCCTGGAGAGCACCCGGATCGAGGGGCGCAGCGGGGTCTGGGTGCTCGGCGACCCGGTCGAGCAGCGGTCGGCGCATGGAGAGGCTGCGCGGTGGGGGTACCCCCGGACGGAGTCTGGGGGAGCTTCCGCTGAGGGTGGTGGCGGGCGACGGGCGGGCCTGTCGCTGGACTTCGACCCGCGGCTGGAGGACGAGGAGTTCGACGCCCGGCTGAACGGCCCCGAGTACGCGCCGTCCAACGCCGGGCAGCGTCGCGAGGACCGCAAGCTGGCCGCCATCGGCATCCGCGTCGCCAAGGGCGTGACCATGCACGGCTTCGCACTGAACTGCGACCCCGACAACACCTGGTTCGACCGGATCGTGCCGTGCGGCATCCGCGACGCCGGGGTGACCTCGCTCTCCAATGAGCTCGGCCGCCGGGTCCCGGTGGACGAGGTCCTGCCGGTGGCCGAGAAGCACCTCCGGGGCGTCCTGGAGGCGGCGGAGCCGCTGCCCCGCGCCGTCTAGCGGCCCGGCCGGGAATGCGGCCCTTCAGCCGCGGGTTGCCAGGGGCGTAAAGACGTACGAATAGCGGGCGTACCCTGGTGTCCGCCCGAAGAATCAAAAGTCGTAGGGAGCCGGACGTGTCCGCTGTCGCACCCGACGGACGCAAGATGCTGCGCCTGGAGGTCCGGAACAGCCAGACCCCCATCGAGCGCAAGCCCGAGTGGATCAAGACCCGGGCGAAGATGGGCCCCGAGTACACCGAGCTGCACAGCCTGGTGAAGCGTGAGGGCCTGCACACCGTCTGTCAGGAGGCGGGCTGCCCCAACATCTACGAATGCTGGGAGGACCGCGAGGCCACCTTCCTCATCGGCGGCGACCAGTGCACCCGGCGCTGCGACTTCTGCCAGATCGACACCGGCAAGCCGCAGGCGCTCGACCGGGACGAGCCGCGCCGCGTGGGCGAGTCCGTGGTCACGATGGACCTGAACTACGCCACGATCACCGGCGTCGCGCGCGACGACCTGGAGGACGGCGGCGCCTGGCTGTACGCGGAGACCGTGCGGCAGATCCACGCGATGACGGCGCAGCGCGAAGCGGGCCGTACGAAGGTCGAGTTGCTGATTCCGGACTTCAACGCCGTCCCTGAGCAGCTGGCCGAGGTCTTCTCCGCCCGCCCCGAGGTGCTCGCGCACAACGTCGAGACCGTGCCGCGGATCTTCAAGCGGATCCGCCCCGCCTTCCGCTATGAGCGCTCGCTCGAGGTGATCACCAAGGCCCGCGAGGACGGTCTGGTCACCAAGTCCAACCTGATCCTGGGCATGGGCGAGGAGCGCGAGGAGATCAGCCAGGCGCTGCAGGACCTGTACGACGCGGGCTGCGAGCTGATCACCATCACCCAGTACCTGCGTCCTTCCGTCCGGCACCACCCGGTCGAGCGCTGGGTGAAGCCGCAGGAGTTCGTGGAGCTGAAGGAGGAGGCCGAGGAGATCGGCTTCTCGGGTGTGATGTCCGGGCCGCTGGTCCGCTCCTCGTACCGGGCGGGCCGCCTGTTCCAGCAGGCGATGGAGCGCCGCGACGCCACGGTCGCCGCACGGTCGGTCTGACCGCGGTCCCGGGCGGAGCGGAAGCGCGGCGTCGCTCGTACGGACGGCGCCAAGGTGTGGCCCGCTCCCGTATGGGTTTCATTGGTGTTTGACCGACCGGTCACGCACTGGTAACACCCATCAGTGAATCTGGTGGGAGCCGCTTCCCACCCCACCGCTTACGAGGGGGACTGACGCCATGCAGGCCGCGCCCGTACGCGCCACCGCCATCCCGTCCTTCACCGACACGCTCCGCGCCGTCGAGTCCGTGCTGATGCGCGGCGGCCAGCGCACTGCACGCCAGAACGCCTGGACCGCGGTGCTGGAGGACCGGCGCCGCGCGAAGGACCGGCGGGAGGCGCAGCACGTACTGGAGGCCGTGGCCACCCGGGCTCCGCAGGCCACGTAGACTCTGGGGCATGGCGAGGCAGGAAACTTCCGAAAACCCGGGGCGGCTCAAGCAGATTGCCCTGACCTACCAGATGACCAAGCGGGTCGACTCCAAGGTCGGCCTTGTCGTCGCGGCTGTGGGAATCGTCACCTTCGGTGTTCTCCTCGCGATCGGCTTTCTGATCGGGCACCCGGTCTATCTGGCCATCCTGGGCTTCCTGCTGGCCTTCCTCGCGATGGCGATCGTCTTCGGCCGCCGGGCCGAGCGGGCGGCTTTCGGTCAGATGGAGGGCCAGCCGGGCGCGGCGGCCGCGGTGCTGGAGAACATGAAGCGCGGCTGGACCGTCACCCCGGCGGTGGCGATGAACCGCAACCAGGACGTCGTCCACCGCGCCGTGGGCAAGGCGGGCATCGTGCTCGTGGCCGAGGGCAACCCGAACCGGCTGAAGGGCCTGCTGGCGTCCGAGAAGAAGAAGATGGCGCGCGTCGTCGTGGACGTGCCGGTGCACGATGTGGTCGTGGGCAACGGCGAGGGCCAGGTGGAGCTGAAGAAGCTGCGCACCACGCTGCTGAAGCTGCCGCGGGTGCTCCCCGGCCCCCAGGTGACCACGGTCAACGACCGGCTGCGCGCCCTGGGCGACCTGATGAGCAACATGCCGCTGCCGAAGGGGCCGATGCCGAAGGGCATGCGGATGCCCCGCGGCGGCCGGATGCGGTGACGCTGCGCTGAGCGAGATCGCGAAAAACTCGCCAGGGCGGCCCGGAACTTGGTTCCGGGCCGCCCTGGCGAGTTTTGGTGAGTGGACGAGTTTGGGGACTGGGTGTCCTTACACCCGCACCTGCACGGCGCGGGCCAGCCGGTCGTGCAGGCCGCGGCCGTCGCGGTCCCAGATCAGGGCCGGGACGCCGAGGGCCAGCAGCACCGAGCGGATCAGGACGTACGGCAGCGGGAGCCGCGCACCGCTCACGGAGATCACCCGGAGGCCGAGGAGCCGCTTGCCCGGCGTGCTCCCGATGCTGCCCACGGTGAGCACGCTCAGCACGAGGAAGATCAGCAGTGCCCAGTTGCCCGCGGCCTGGGTGTCGCCGCGGGCGAGGAGCCCGTACGCGATGACGCCGCACAGCGCCCAGTCGATGAAGAGGGCTCCGAAGCGCCGTCCGAGGGGCGCGATCGAGCCCGGCCCCTCCTCCGGCAGCCCGAGCCGCTTGCCCCGGTACCCGAAGTCGACGCCCATGTCCTCGGCGGCCGCGCGGGGCCCGGAGAGCCACGATCCGATTGCTTGCCTGTTGTCCACCCGACCACGGTACTGGGACCGCATACGGTCGCCCGCGCGCGGGGCATCACCCCAAACCGGCCTGCTGGGTGTTTTATGGGGGGTACGGATGGGTGCCGAGCAGGCGGCCGGTTAACCTCGGCGAAACAAATGGGTCATGCTCGGGAAATCCCGGAAACCTATGGTCGGGGCCAGTGTGCCACCGCACTGGCCACTCGACTGAGACAATCCCGCCCTCCGGCGGCGGGCTAGGAGGAGTTGGATGTTCCAGAACGCCGACGACGCGAAGAAGTTCATCGCGGACGAGGACGTCAAGTTCGTAGACGTCCGGTTCTGCGACCTGCCCGGCATCATGCAGCACTTCACGGTGCCGGTGGAGGCGTTCGACCCGGCCGAGCAGCTGATGTTCGACGGCTCGTCGATCCGCGGGTTCCAGGCCATCCACGAGTCCGACATGGCGCTCCGCGCGGACCTCTCGACGGCGCGCGTCGACCCGTTCCGCCGGGACAAGACTCTCAACATCAACTTCTTCATCCACGACCCGATCACGGGCGAGCAGTACAGCCGTGACCCGCGGAACATCGCCAAGAAGGCCGAGGCCTACCTCGCCTCCACCGGCATCGCGGACACCGCGTACTTCGGCCCCGAGGCCGAGTTCTACGTCTTCGACAGCGTGCGCTTCGAGACCAAGTCGAACGAGGCCTTCTACCACATCGACTCCGAGGCGGGCGCCTGGAACACCGGCGCGATCGAGGACAACCGGGGTTACAAGGTCCGCTACAAGGGCGGCTACTTCCCCACCCCGCCGGTCGACCACTTCGCCGACCTGCGCGCCGAGATCACCCTGGAGCTGAACAAGGCCGGCCTGCAGGTCGAGCGCCAGCACCACGAGGTCGGCACCGCCGGTCAGGCCGAGATCAACTACAAGTTCAACACGCTGCTCGCCGCGGCCGACGACCTGCAGCTCTTCAAATACATCGTCAAGAACGTCGCCTGGAAGAACGGCAAGACGGCGACCTTCATGCCGAAGCCGATCTTCGGTGACAACGGCTCGGGCATGCACGTCCACCAGTCGCTGTGGCTGGGCGGCGACCCGCTCTTCTACGACGAGCAGGGCTACGCGGGCCTCTCGGACACCGCCCGCTACTACATCGGCGGCATCCTCAAGCACGCCCCGTCGCTGCTGGCCTTCACGAACCCGACGGTGAACTCGTACCACCGCCTGGTCCCCGGCTTCGAGGCCCCGGTCAACCTGGTGTACTCGCAGCGTAACCGCTCGGCTGCGATGCGTATCCCGATCACGGGCTCCAACCCGAAGGCCAAGCGCGTCGAGTTCCGGGCCCCGGACTCCTCCGGCAACCCGTACCTGTCCTTCTCGGCCCTGATGCTGGCCGGCCTGGACGGCATCAAGAACAAGATCGAGCCGGCCGAGCCGATCGACAAGGACCTCTACGAGCTCGCCCCCGAGGAGCACGCGGGCGTCCCGCAGGTCCCGACCTCCCTCCCGGCGGTGCTCGACTCCCTCGAGGAGGACCACGAGTTCCTGCTCCAGGGCGGCGTCTTCACCCCCGACCTGATCGAGACCTGGATCGACTACAAGCGCACGAACGAGATCGCGCCGCTGCAGCTCCGGCCGCACCCGCACGAGTTCGAGCTCTACTTCGACGTCTAAGAACGTCGCAGGTCAGAGCAGTTTCCGCTCTCCTGGGCCGTCTGTAGGCCGTCGGCCGTGTCCTTCCCTCGCCGGAAGGCGCGGCCGACGGCCGTTTCTGTGGGCAGCCCTTGACCAGTCCCTGATCAGTCGGTTCCGCCGTGCTTCCGGGCCGGCGCGTGGACGGCTGCCCCACCGAAGGGGGCCTCCCCCAAGACAGCTTGTACCAGGACGAGTCAGTGCCGGGGTTCGCCTCCATCGGCCATGCGTCTCTCAATGACGGCCTGCATCGCAGCCCCTATAACGGCGCTTGCTTGAGCCAGGAAACGCGTGTGAACCTCCCGACCCTGGCGCGCGAATCTCTCCCATTCGTATGGGAAAAGCGCAGAGAGATCCGTAGACCGGTCCCGCTCAACTGCGGAGGCGCTAGCCCTAGCCAAGTCGCCCATTCTTTCCCAACAACACCTGATGGCATCTTCTGCAGCAGCCGCCACGTCCTCAGGGCCTTCGAGCATGATGATGTTGGATGCCTCGCCCAGTTGCCACATCATTGAATAGAGGGAATCAATGACCGGCTGGTGATCAGAAGGTAGGGGATGAGTCCAGACCTCCCACATAGCCCGGTTGGTGGCATCGAGCTGATTGAGGAAGCCGACATAGGCATCGCGTCGCAACTGCCGTCGACACGCTTCCCTCTGCTCGTCTCGGCTTTGTCCCGCCAGTTTCTCCTGGCTGTTCAACTGCCTGCTGCTGGACCATGCTGCCGCGAAGGCAGCCAGTCCTCCGCCCAGCAGAGTTGAACAGGCGGTGATCAGTGCCACGGCGACGGTCTCCCTCACGACCGCCCATGCTTCTGTCACAGCCGAGCTGTCGGGCGCCCGCGGTGGAGCAAGTCACCCCTTCGGGTTCAGAAACAGGTTCTCAGCTTGTTCTTTGAGGTTTGAGCCGGTTGCGTTCGGCGATGCTCTCCGGGCGTTTGACGGTTTTGCCCACGTCGAAGCGGGTGGCGGGCCGCCGGTTCTTCGAGCCGAGTGGCCGTCCCGGCCCGGGCCGGGACGGTTTGGGCTCTCGGGCCGGGCAGGTCAGGTGCGGGCGGAGGTGTCGAAACCCGCGGCGGACCCGTGCGGGGGTGAGCCGACCGGACTCGGCCGGTTTCTCCCACGGGCGCCGCAGGTCTGCGGCGACTTCGCGGACGAGCCTCAGCTGTGTGTGGGCGGCGATGACCAGCCACGTCCAGCGGTCACCGGCTTCGGGGGTGCGGATCTTCGGGCGGGTCCAGCCTAGAGCCCGTCCCGGAAGCGCGACGCCACCGCGAGCGGATCGCGCTCGGCACTCAGGGGCAGCACACCCATGTCCACGGCCTTCGGTTGGTTCGATGGCTCCTTGATCCAGAGCCCAGGATCAATCGAAGGCCGATCCGACATGCGGCAATCACCCATCCGAGCAGCGGCGTGCGAGCTTTGTTCGAGGTTGGTGTTGTCGGAGGCCGAATTCGGCCGACACTGAATGCCTTGGTGGGGACGGGTTTCCGGTTTCGGAGCACGGGTCAGACCTAGGGTGACTGGGGCTCCTCACCGCCGGCCGGAACTCGATCGCCCTCATGAGGGCGGACGTACGGTCGCGTCATGAAGACGACTGCAGACAATGAGACGGTGCTTGGCGTGGTGGGGACCATCGTCTACCGGCTGGCGCGGCCCGAGGACGGCGAGGCCTTTGCGGAGCTCGACGGGTCGTTCACGACGGATTCTGTATTCGAAGTTGCCGCGACCGACGAGGGTTTCAGAATCCGTCAGACTCCGGTGGAACCTTCCATCCACAAGGTCTTCCCCGCTGAGGACGGCAGTGAGGACGACGACGGCGATCCCGAGCTGAACCGGACGGTGGTCGCCTTCGACGGAGACGAGTTGTGCGGTGCTGTGGAGACCTCTTTCGACCCGTGGAACGCGCGCCTGACCATCTGTGACATTGAGGTCGCACCAACGTGGAGGGGCAAGGGGGTTGGGCGAACCCTGATGAATCACGCCTTCGACTTCGCGAGGGAGTACGGGGCCGTGCATGTGTGGCTTGAGGTCAGCAACATCAACGCTCCCGCCATTCGCGCCTACCTCCGGATGGGCTTCGTCTTCTGCGGGCTGGACACCTCGCTCTACGACGGCACAGAGTCGACTGGTGAACAAGCACTCTTCATGGCCCGACGGGTGCACTGACCGAGTTCCCCGTTAGAAGGGCACCAGAGGTTGAAGAACAAGCTCAGAGTGCGACCGACGCTGCTCCGTCGCCGTTGTCCTGCATGTCCGCGCCGAACGCGGCGTCTACGGCCTTCCGAGCGCGGTCCTGGCTGTTCGGCATCAGGTCCGTGTACGTCCGGATGGTGCCGGGGCCCGCTACTGCGATATCAGGACACCGGGAACGACTGGAGCAGCCAGAGCGGGACGTTGAGACCTACCGCGCGAGTCTGGAGCACTGGCCGGCCGTGCAGCAGCGGGATCGGGGGTCTATGCCTTGCCCGGCTGGCCACGGCGAACGCGAGACCCGGTTCCCTGACGTTGTCGGCCAACAGTCCAGAGTTCGCCTGCCGACCAACCGCCCTTCTCACAGGCTGTACATGCACGGGCGGCGGCCCGACACCTGGAACTCCGGGGCCCGTCAGGCCCAAAGACTCGCCATAGTAGGCAGATGGAGTAAGCGCAGGCGGTCGGTTGGCGCAGTCTCCGACGCCGTGACGTTACCAGGGCATCGATCTCGTGGCTCTCACCACAGCGGCCGGTGGTCGACCACCCGCAGATCTCTGGAGTGATGAAGCGTGGGACGGCTGATTGATGCCTCTGTCGAACCCCAGGTCGCTCAGCGCTTGCTGGACGAGCCGTACGGCCTCGCCCTCGCTATCGAGGCGCAATCGGTCTTCAATCCATGGCCGTGCTCAATCGATGGTAACCGGGCCGGGCACGGCACCCTTGAATCCGATCGCCGCCCAAGTGATGGGCCCGACGATCCCATCGGGGACGAGCCCGTGCTTCCTCTGGAACTGCATGACCGCGTTCTCCGTGTGGGCGTCAAAGCGACCGCTGGCAGGACACTCGAAGCCTCTTTTGGTCAGCGCGTTCTGAAGTCTCGCCACAATTTGTCCCTGATTTATGTCTCCAGGCCGCTTACTGATGGTCATCGCGTCCCCTCAAGGTGAATCAATGCTGGCTGACTCGCTCCCGCCGATAAACGGGGAGACTTGGCGACGGCGATCGGACAGACCGCTTCGTCAAGGTGCCCTATAGGGGTTTTCAGCGGGGAAGTCCCGTCACAAATATTTTCTCACGGGAGTGCCCGAAGCGCGCGCCGAAGGGGGCCGATGTGCCTAGTACTCCAGCCGGACTTCGGTATTTGTCCTGGTCAACGACTTGGTGGCGAGCAGTGTAGCGGGGGTGTGGTGGTCGCGGGACGGCCTTGGACAATTCGCTCCGCTGACGGGAGGCAGACGGCGACGCCCGGCGGTTGGGGCCAGACCGGTCGTGGTGATGCAATGACTCAAGGCCCTTGTGCGACCCACTACGGCGGTCTTCCAGTGATGGCTCAGCGCGGCTTGGATGAGGAGGTACTGGTGACGGCACAGGATGTCAACGATGTCGAGCAGGCGTTCATCCGGTCTGCGCAGGCCGACGACATCGCGGGAGTGCACCAGCTCCTTCCCGACATGTGGGTCTACCAGCCCATCGTGATGCGCGGACCCGATCAGGTCCAGCACGACGCGGTCGTCTGGCGGGACGGCGACCACCGCTTCCTGCGCACGTATACCTCCAAGCAGCGCGCGACCGAGTTTCTGGCCAGCCACTCCGCGAACGCAGCACCCAACTACGTGTCGGCCGAGCGCTTTACGCACCTGATGCGGGATTGGCCGACGCTGTCCGGGATCGTGATCAACCCGGGCAGCGACTCCGAGTTCCGGCTCGCGCCCGGCGACTTCACCACGGTCACCGGCCCGCGCTGGGCGGCGTTATCGTACGGCGACGACGGCGTGCCGCTACTGCGGCGACTGTCGTCGCACATTGCCCAGGTGGACTGGTACACCACGATGCACGATGACGTGCCCTTCACCGTCTACGTGGTCGTCGCCAAGGTCCGCGCAGACAACGGTCGCCCCGTGTACGACTTCCTGTCCCGCAAGAGCGAGATGCTGGCCGAAGAGCTGGCGCGAGACCTGGGTCCACAGCCGGATGGCCTGCGGTTCGTCCCGCGGTTCGAGGCCGCGCGATTCGCCGGTGTCGGGGTGAACGCGACCGTCGAGGCCGCACCCGGCGCCGACGAGGGCTTTCTGCAGTCCCGTACACAGCGTGCCCTCTACGAGCTCCTCAACCCGATCGCCGACGGGCGCGACGGGGCGGGATGGCCACTCGGCCGAACCGTTGACCGCGCCGTAGTGCGTGAAGCTCTGTCCAACGTTACCGGCGTCGCTGACGTCAGCGAGCTCCGCATGCATGCGTTCGATCCGGCGACCAACGAACGACGCGAGGATGTCGACGAGGTCGAGCTTGCGGTCGACACCACCGTGGTCTCGCTCGACCACAACGTCGTCGTGGTGCCGGCCGAACCACTGCCACCCGCTGCGGAGCCCGCGAGCGCCGAAGTCCAGCCGGTGACTGCCCCAGCCAATTACCGGGCCCGGCAGGCGTCGATCGCCGTCGGTGTCGCGGTGATCCCTGTCGTGCTCGGCACGATTCTGCAGATCACCGACAAAGCCAGCGCCCCCGTCTGGGCCGTCGTGGTCCTGATCGTGTTCACCGGAGTGGCCACGCTGATCGCCACCGTGCGAGCGGCTCGGGCCGACGACGGCTCATCGACGACGAGCGGCGAGCGAGCCCCGGGGAAGCTCGAGGTCAACGACGTCAAGCTGGAACGGGTGGCGGTCGGCCTCATACGGGCTGACTTCCGGGTGACCAACACCGGCGGTTCGACGGTGTCCATTCACGCCGTCGAGTTCGAGTCCGTCGCAGTGGAGCTCGACCTCCTCGTCCTGGGCGTACAGGAGGTGTCTGCCGTGTACGACGTCGACATCACGCCCCTGCAGGCACCTGGTGCCTCGGTCAGCTGCGACATCGCGCAGCAGATCGCCCCCGGCGAGGTTGACCGGTTCGTCATTCAGCTCAAGTCGACCATCCCGCACACGTTCCGCCGGTTCGCCATACGGCCGATCCTGATGACGAACTTCGGGCCGGTGTCCGGACCACTGCTCGAACTCGCTTAGCGTAGTCGGCCGATCCGGCCGAGCCTTCCTCTTCTGTGGGTCGCGTCCACGCGCGGCCCGCCAGTGAGCCGGGCCACACGGGGAGCCGCCGACTCCTTCGCTTCCAGCAGACCCATCGACGGGACGTTGCGAGATGACGCCGACGTCTGAAGACCACGGTCCGACGCCGGTCTTGAAAAGGGCCGCCACCCCGATGCGGGGTGGCGGCCCTTTCGGTTTTCCCGGCCCCTTCGGCCCTTCCGGCCCCTTCGGTCCTACTGCTCGGAGGCCAGCAGTTCCCGCAGTTCGCCCACCGCCTCCCGGAGCCGGTCGGCGAATACCCGCATCTCGTCCGCCACTGCAATCGGCGTGCTCAGGTAGACGTTGAACCGCTCGGGCAGCAGCACATAGGCGACGCCGATGCACCGGCTGCTGGTCGATCCGAAGCCGAAGTACTGGATGTTGGCGGACGGCGCGGAACTGGTGCTCAGGTAGTCGTCCCGCATCGTCACCCAGCCCGGCGTCCGGTACAGCGCGGGCTGCTCGAGCACGCCGAGCTCCGCCCCGCGCCGCCGCTGGATCAGCTCCAGCTCCCACAGGTGCTGCTCGGGCACCTGACCGGCCTGGCACTCCTTGGCCCGGGTCACATGCGCCTCGGCGGCCGCCCGGAAGGCAGCGCGCCGGGTGTCCGCGTCCGCCGCCGGGTCGTCCATCGCCGCCACGAACTCGAGCATCTCCGGGGTGACGACGCGCATCGCCTCGGTCCGCCCGTACCGGTACTGCCGAGTGGCGATCGACTCGTACGTGGCGCCCAAGTGCCCCTTGGCGCGCTGGTGGGCGAGCTGGTAGGCGACCTGGACGAACGCGTCCGGTGAGACCCGGAGGGCCTTGGCGGCGGTGGCGCCGAAGTCCTCGAACGAGACCGTGGCGGTCGCGGTGCTCTCCCCGTACGCCGCGAAGGCGTCGGCCGCCGAGCGCACCTGAGCCCGCAGGGCGTCGTCCAGCTCGAACACGATCGGCTCCAGCGCCGGGAGCCCCTGGGAGCGGGCCCCGGACTGCCGGGAGTGCTCCTCGGCCGGGGTGCTGAGCAAGGCGTCGGTGAAGCTGAGGATGGTGGTCCCGTCCAGCTCGCAGTGCTCGACGTTGATGCCCGCCCGGCCGTCGGCGAAGACGATGAAGGACACGGCCTTGTCGAACCAGCGGTTGCCGCGGTCGCCGTACAGCAGCTCGTCGCAGGTCCCCTGGGTGTCCGCGGGCGCGAAGTCCTCAAGACAGACGCAGAACAGCGCGGTCTCGACGTCGTCCAGCGCGTCCGCGTTGCGGGGGTGGCAGGCGAGCAGGGACTCCCGGGCGGCCGCCCACTCCGCGCGGGCCATGGTGGTGAGGTGGCCCACCGAGGTGTCCGCGGCAGCCGGCTCGGCGCCCGCCTTCATGACGGCGTGCAGCCCCGCCTCGATGTCGTCGAGGCTGTGCGGGACGCCGTCCGCGCCGAGCACGTCCAGCCGGAACATGCTGCCCCGGAAGAACACCACGATGTGCCGGGCCTTGGACGGGCCGGGCGACTCCTCGGAGTAGGGAGCGCGTACGGTGTCCTGCTGCGCGCCGGGGATCCGGGTGGTGGAGAACAGGTAGGCGTTCTGCACCATCGACTGAGGCACACCGCGCTGGACCACCGGCGGGATGAGCCCCTGGTCGAGCTTCCCCTTGTAGTTGAGGGCACCGGCGATGAGCCCGGCCGCCCGCTCCACCTGCGGACTGCCGGAGTCCTGGAACAGGAAGAAGAAGTTGGCGTTGAGCGCGATCCGGTCCCGGCGGCCCAGGTAGCGGTACGGCCAGAAGGTGTCGAGCCAGCTGTGCACGCCCTCCTGGGCGTCGTACTCCTCAAGCGCCGCGTGCAGCACCCGGCCGGAGCCGCCGGGCCGGAGGAAGGCGGCCACCTCCTCCTCGGTCACCGCCTGCTCTTCGGGGCCCAGCAGCGGGGCGCACCAGGCGAGGAACCTCTCGCAGCTCGCCTCCAGCGTAGGCAGCGGAACGCGCGGCAGGCTGTCTTCCTGGGCGAAGGTAGGGACGGGTGCTTCACCCTGACTGATGTTCAATTCCGTTCTCGATTCAGATCGTGGGGACCTGTTGTTTCCTCGCGGGCGTCGAGCCCACCGGCCGGAGGATCTGAAGTGTCGTACGGCCGGGAGAGGTAGAGCTGTGCGTAGAGCCAGCCTTCCGCCTCCAGGCCCCGAGCATCCACCCCGACGGCCGACATCCTGTCCAGTACGAGCGCCTGTTCCTCCGGGGAGGCGAACCGCCGCTGTTTGAACACCTCTTCGATGCGGACGGTCCGGTACCCCAGGCCGGCGAGCGCCCGCTCGATGGGATCGAACGGGAACATCCGCAGCACGAAGTGCGCCATCCAGGGCCGGTGGCCGCCCTGCGCTCGGACGACGCGTGTGAGGGTCCGCTCGGTGACGTAGCCGAGGCAGCCCGTCGAGATCACCAGGTCCGTTCCGGCGAACTGGGCACGCTGCTCCGGTGTGAGCTCGCGCTCCTCCAGGTCGGCGTGGACCGCGTCGTCGAGGAACCCGGCCTCGAGCGCGTAGGACAACGCACTGCCGGAGGTGTCCAGGCCGACGAAGCGAGGGGCGTTTGCGGGTTGGCGCGACCGCGACAGTTCGCGATCCCGGGCCAGCATGGCCTCGCGAGTCCACGCGTCGGACTCTGGGTGGGACTCGGCGTTGGACTCGGCGTCGGCCTGCGCGTCGGCCTGCGCGTCGGCGCCGCCGTCCTCGCCGCAGTAGCGCGCGTACAGCTCGTCCATGGTCGCGTCGTACTTCAGCAGGGCGGCGTTGATTCCGTACGAGCACCCGATGTCCAGCACCTTCGGCGCCGCGACGTGCCGGGACTCCCGGAACTCCTTGATGAGCTTCGCGAAGTAAGGCTTGGCCTGTTGCGGAATGCAGTAGCCGAGCGGGCGCAGCACGCTGAAATACGTACGCGGATCGGGCTGGGTGTAGATGTGGTCGAGCGAGACTTTTCCGTTCGCGTCGAAACGCACAGGGCTTACCCTCCGTGGATCGCAGAGTGGGGAACAACGGCCTACGACGACATCACGTCCTCACATCCTCACGTCCTCGCCGACCGCTAATCCAGCAGTCGGTCGCCCCGGACGGCCCGGCCCTCGGCCACCAGATGCTCGGGCAGTACCCGGCCGAAGAGCTGCCGGGTCCGTGCCACGCTCCCGATGACGCCGGGGCGCTCGCTGTAGGCGAAGATCGCGGAGTGGCGCGCGGCCTCGCCCCGGACGGGGCTGACCCGGTGCAGCGAGTAGCGGCCCTTGAACAGCTGCAGGTCACCGGGTCGCAGGGGGAGGCGCCGGATCATCCGCTCACCTCGGCCGTCCAGGACGTCCCGGACGTCGTCGAAGTTCTCGTCGCGCGCGGACCTGATGTTCGGGCAGTACTCGAAGGCGCCGCCGGCCTGCGCCTCCTGGGTGAGCATGCTCACGGTGAACTCGTTGGTGTCGAAGTGCCACGGGTGCTCCATGCCCGGCTCGACGACGTTGAGAACCAGCCCGGAGAGCGGGTCCGCGAGCTCGTGCAGCTGGGGCAGTCCGAAGCAGCGGGCGATGAAGCCCTGGAACACCTGGTGGGAGTAGAGCCGGCTGATGAGGGAGCCTGCGGGGACGCGGTCCCGCGCGACGAATGCGTTGCCCCGCTGGAAGGTCCGCCGGCCGGGGTGGTCCTCCGGCAGAGCCGAGTCCACGGCGATGTTGTAGACGTTGACGGTTTCGACGTCGAAGTGCGCCAGGGGGGCGATGGCCGCGCACTCCTGCCGCAGGAGGTCGCGGAGCGACGGACGGATGAAGTCCCGCAGCACGGTGCAGCCGAGTGTCTGCAGCTCGCGCCGGGCACGGGAAACCACGGCCTGTCCCTCGGCGCTCTCGAGTTCCGACAGGGGATACCGAGCCGTGTCGACCACCTGGTCAAGGGTAATGGCTTCCAAAGTGCTCATTCGATCCTCTCCACGTGCGGGCAGACCGTCCCGAGCCGGATGCCCCCCGCCGGCCTGCAGTCCCGCCTCCGACGCCCCCTTAGGGGCGACTTACGCGGTTTGCATGCCGTCCGGTCCTCACCTTCGGCTCTTCAGCAACAGAACTGAGCGGTAACGCAGTTGAAGCTTCCATATCGCCGCGCAAGTTGTCTGTGACACGTCACACTGTGCCGAGGCGGCGCACCTGTCTCGACCTCAGTCACTCGGCCAGTGACCGCCTGGCGACCCGGTCCAGCTGTTCAGCGAACACCTTCCGCGCCTCCGGCGTCAGCGTCGTCAGCGCCACCATGGCCGTCACGATGACGTCGCACAGCTCGCTCTGCACGTCTTCCCACGTGTGGCTGTCGCCCTTTCTGGGGTTCTGGCCCATGGCGCCGATCACGGCCTGGGCGGCCTCGCCGACTTCCTCGGAGAGCTTCAGCACTCTCAGCAGCCTCTCCTGCTCGGGAGACAGGCGGCTCTCGCGGTTGAGCCAGGCGGTGAGTCGGTCGACGGTGTCCCAGGCGGCGTCACGCATGGACGCCATTGTCCCCGGGAGCCCGGGGGAGCCGCCACGCGCTCCACCGGCTGAGCCTTAGGTCCGTGCCCGTGATCGTGGCCCTGCCCGCGCCGCAAGGAGGACCTCTTCGGCCGCGGCGAGGATCTCCGTTACGCGGAGGCCGAAGCGGACGTCGCACGGGTGCGGTGCGCTCGTGCGGGCGGCGGTGAGGAGGGCGTCGACGGCGCGCTGGAAGGTGGCGACGGCATCGCCGCCGGTCTGCGGGAGCGAAGCCGTCCCGTGCTCGCCGCGCAGCTCGACGTACGCCCCGGCCGCGGCGGGCGGGGCGGTCAGGCTGAGCGTCGCCGTGCTGGATGCGCCGCCCGCGTGCCGCAGCACCACGTGAACGGTGTCGCCGGGGCCCCGGGCGGCCGTGACCCCGGCCGGGCCGGACAGGCAGGCGGCGTCGCCGAGCGCGGGCAGCAGGATGGACAGCGCGTGCGGGCCGACGTCCCACAGGGCGCCCTTCTCGCGGCGCCACGGCGAGGCCGCGTACGGGTTGCTGCCGTCGCCGGAGAACACCGTGCTGAGCCAGTCCACCCGGCCCGTGAACCAGCCGCCCGCCGCGGCCTGCTCCTCGATCCAGGCCGCGACCGCCGGGTCGAAGCGCAGCGTGAAGAAGACGACGGAGGCGACGCCGGAGCGCTCGGCGGCTTCGGCGACCCGCCGGGCGTCCTCGGCGACCGTCGCGACGGGCTTGTCCAGGAGGAGGTGGCAGCCGGCGTCCGCCGCCTGGACCGCGAAGCCGGCCTGCACGTCCGGGGGGAGCGCGATGGCGACGGCCTCGCAGTCGGCGAAGAGCGCGGCGGGATCGGAGTACGCGCGCGCGCCGTGCCGCTCCGCTATCGCCCCCGCCGCCTCAGGCCTGCGGCCCCACACCCCGGTGAGCTCCACCTCGGGGTGCGCGGCGAGCGCGGGCGCGTGCACGGCGTCCGCCCAGGGGCCCGTACCGAGCAGTCCGATGCGCATGGGCTGTCCCGCCTTCCTCGCCGCTGCCGCCCCGCTGACCAGCGGCAGCGTACCCGGGGGCGGCCTGCCCGCGGCCTCCCTGTTCCCGCCTCCTCTATCGGAGCACCGGGTAACACGTGGTTCACATTCGAGCAATGGACGGGAAATCGCGTATTGCCAAGCTGCCCCGGTACTGACCGCAGTCCCGCACCGCCTGCGCCGAGAATAAGGACCGCCCGTGACCTACAAGGCCGAATACATCTGGATCGACGGCACCCAGCCGACCGCCAAGCTCCGCTCCAAGACGAAGATTCTCGCCGCCGGCGTGGAGCTGCCGATCTGGGGCTTCGACGGGTCCAGCACCAATCAGGCGGAGGGCCACGCCTCCGACTGCGTGCTCAAGCCGGTCTTCTCGTGTCCCGACCCGATCCGCGGCGGCGACGACGTCCTCGTCCTGTGCGAGGTCCTCAACACGGACATGACGCCGCACGCCTCCAACAGCCGCGCCGCGCTCCGCGAGGTCGCCGGGAAGTTCGGCTCCCAGGAGCCGATCTTCGGCATCGAGCAGGAGTACACCTTCTTCAAGGGCAGCCGTCCGCTCGGCTTCCCCGAGAACGGCTTCCCGGCCCCGCAGGGCGGCTACTACTGCGGTGTCGGCGCCGACGAGATCTTCGGCCGCGAGATCGTCGAGAAGCACCTCGACAACTGCCTGAAGGCGGGGCTCGGCCTCTCCGGCATCAATGCCGAGGTCATGCCGGGCCAGTGGGAGTTCCAGGTCGGCCCGCTGTCCCCGCTGGAGGTCTCCGACCACCTGTGGGTGGCGCGCTGGCTGCTCTACCGCACGGCCGAGGAGTTCGGCGTCTCGGCGACGCTCGACGCCAAGCCGGCGAAGGGCGACTGGAACGGCGCGGGCGCGCACACCAACTTCTCCACCAAGGCGATGCGCGAGGGCTACGAGCCGATCATCACCGCCTGCGAGGCGCTGGGCGACGGCGACAAGCCGCTGCTGCACGTCGAGAACTACGGCGTCGGCATCGAGTCCCGGCTCACCGGCCAGCACGAGACCGCCCCGTGGAACGAGTTCAGCTACGGCGTCTCCAACCGCGGCGCCTCGGTCCGCATCCCGTGGCAGGTCGAGGTCGACCGGAAGGGCTACATCGAGGACCGGCGTCCGAACGCGAACGTCGACCCGTACGTGGTGACGCGCCTCATCGTGGACACCTGCTGCACGGCCCTGGAGAAGGCCGGCCAGGTCTGATCCGCGCTCTTTTCTCAAGAGCTGTTACGCCACGAGCTGCCTTCTCCACGAGCTCCCGGCGCCCGCCGTCCCCGCAAGGGGCGGCGGGCGCCGCGCGTTCCGTATCAAGAGGAGCAGGGCGCCGGAATTCCGTATCAACAGGTGACCGGGCAGAGCACTCCCGCCGGCCCTTCTGCTTCAATAGGGCCATGGCCAGCTTCCAGAACTCTTCGCCGGGTCGCCGTGACCTCGAGCCGTTCTGGCCTTCCCGGCAGAATCACGACTTCGACCGGGTGTGTTGCCGCGCGTTCTCCGCGCAGGCCCTCTCGCACCGCTGACGCCGCACCCGGCGAAAGCCGGCCGCCGGTCAACGGAACCGGCCAAGGCCCGCGCGCACGACGTCCACCGACGACTTCTCGCGCGAAAGAGCTGAGCTTCATGACCGACACCCGTTCGCTGTCCGCCGCCGCTCCCGTCAACTCGTCTGCCATCAACTCGCCTTCGGTCAGCCCGTCGGCGACGCTCGGCCGTCACCGCCTCCGGGCCGTCGACCGGGACGAGGTGGTGCACGTGTCGGACTTCCTGCCGCCGGG
Organism: Streptomyces sp. 8N616; assembly: GCF_052246385.1. Taxonomy (NCBI): domain Bacteria; kingdom Bacillati; phylum Actinomycetota; class Actinomycetes; order Kitasatosporales; family Streptomycetaceae; genus Streptomyces; species Streptomyces sp. 8N616. The sequence continues at coordinate 62,818 of NZ_JBQQBY010000012.1, forward strand.
GGCCACCTGGCTGCCGGCGCCGCAGCACACCGTGCCCACCCTTCCGGGGCAGCCGCCGATGGTGGGCTACCTGGTGCTCGTACCGGCCGATGAGCCCCCGGCCGGGCTCGCCGTGGCCGCCGCTGCGGCAGCCGGTACCGCCGCCGTCTCGCCGGTGGCGGAGCAGGAGGGCACCGGCCCGGTGCGAATCGACACGGCGCGGCGCACCGCGCAGGTCGACGGCAGCCCGCTGGACCTGACGTACCTCGAGTTCGAGCTGCTGGCGCACCTCGTCGCCCACCCGCACCGGGTGCACAGCCGTGACCACCTGGTCACGACGGTGTGGGGCTACGGGCATGTGGGCGACGGCAGGACCGTCGACGTCCACATCGCCCGGCTGCGGCGCAAGTTGGGGCCCGCGCACCGGGACTCGATCGTGACGGTGCGGCGCGTGGGCTACAAGTACGCGCCGCCCGCGGTCTAGAAGACCACGGGCGGTACGTCCGCAGGGCTCCGGCGCCCGGTCGCCATGGCCTCGGGCGACGCGGCCGAGCCCGGACGCCGGGCCCTCGGCGGACCCGATTCCCCAGCATGACCTTGCCCGCTCGGGGTCAAGGTCATGAGGTGGATGGGAGGACCGCGGGAATCAGCCCCCTGCTGCGCGGCGGCGGGCTGTGGCTCCGATCAGAGTGTCGGCTGCCAGGAAGGCCGCCAGTGGGATTCCGAGCAGCGGGATCAGCCAGCCTGCCACGGCCGCCGCGACGAGCAGCGGGAGCAGCACCGGCAGGGGCACCCGTCGCCACGCGCCGCGCGGCATGGGCCTGCCGAAACGGAGACGGCGGTCCTGCGTGGGCCTGCGCTGCCACCACATCACGTAGCCCCACACGATCAGCAGGATGAGCCCGAGGGCGAGCCCCATCAGCAGGAGCTGGTTGACCAGGCCGAAGGCCAGGCCCTGGTGGGCGTCGATGCCCCAGCGGGTGAGCTTGGCGAGCAGCGGGTGGTCCGCGAAGCGCAGTTCGTCGGTGACCTCGCCGGTGGCCGGGTGCACGGCCACCGCGTCCAGGTGCACCGGCCAGTGCTTGTCGGTCTGCTTGACGACGTACGCGGTGCCCTCCTCGCTGGGCGCGGCGATCTCGATGGGACCGCCGGTCAGCTTCCGCTCCTCGGCGATCTCGTAGACCCGGTCGATGCCGATGTCCTTGCCCTGGCCGCCGGCGTGCTCGTGGCCGCCGGCGTCGCCGTGCCCGGAGTGGTCGTCGCCGTGTCCGCCGCCCGCGTCGCTGCCGTCCAGCGTGGCCGTGACCGCCGGGGTGGCGCCGCGCAGCTCCGTGCGCAGCACGTCGATGTTCTCGCCCGCGTACGTCGACCAGGTCAGGCCGGTCGCGGAGAGGAACACCAGGCCCAGTACGGCCCAGATGCCCACCGCGCCGTGCCAGGACATGGTGCGCCGCCGCCCGGTCGCACCGCGCTCGGGCAGCAGCAGGCCGCGGACGCCGCCGGAGCCGCGCGCGGTGCGCCTGCGCCCGATCCACAGGAGCAGGCCGCCGAGGGCGACGACCCACAGCCAGCTGGCGGCGATCTCGCTGTAGAGGCGGCCGGGTTCGCCGAGGTTGAGGTTGCTGTGGAGTCCGGAGACCCAGGCGCGGAAGGGCAGGGCGCCCGACCCTCCGTAGCTCTCGAGAGCGCCGCGCACCTCGCCGGTGTACGGGTTGACGAAGACGGCGAGTGACTTGTCCTCGTCCACGCTGGGGTCGCTGAGCAGGACGCGCGTCGTGGCGCCGGTTTCCGCGGAGGGCCAGACGGCGGTGAGCGTGCCGTCGGGGTGGGCGTCGAGTGCGGCCTCTACCTGGCGCGCGAGGGGGACGGTCGTCTCGCCCACGGGGACGCGGAGTTCGTGGGCGTAGACGGCCTTCTCGATCTGGAAGGAGGCGGCGTAGAGCAGTCCGGTCGCGGCCGCGACGAGCAGGAAGGGGGCGACGAGGAGCCCTGCGTAGAAGTGCAGGCGCAGCACGAGCGGGCGCAGAGCCGCCCGCGCGCTCGTGCGGCCACCGGCGGCTGGGCTCGGTCCGGACGCCGCCCGGTCGTCGGGCGTGCGCTCGGCGGTCGTTACCTCGTCGTCGGCAGTCGTCTCCGGGCCGGGCGGGGCCGGCCGGGTTTTCTCGTTCCCCTTTGCGGGGTCCTCAACGGACATGGAAATCCTTCGCTTTCGGCGGCCGCATACGGGCATGGGCCGTACGGGCACGGGCATGCCGTTACGCGGCGTTGGCAGATGGGGCCGACCGCCCCGGCCTGGGCCGGGGTGTGCCGGATCGCGCCCGGGGGTGAGTGCCCACCGGGGCGGTGCCACGCCCATCGAGGGCCTGTCCCGAAGGGGCGTCGGATCCGGTCAGGTCACGACCGGTCAGATCACGGGCGGGGGGGCAGGGCGTCAGCGGGCGCGGTGCTACCGAACACCGTGCCGTACGGCGGCCCGCGCCGCGAGAGGACATGTGCAAGGAGTGCGCTGCGCAGCCGCCCGGCGACGGCGGCCGCGCGCAGCGTGTGGCGTACGGGCCGGAGTACGGCCGTACGCCATGCTCCCGCCGACAGCAGCAGCCGCAGCGGGGTGAAGGCGCGTGCGTCCAGGCAGCGCAACAGCCGGAAGAAGGCGGACTCGCCGCGCCACAGCCACATCGCGCAGGCCAGGCCCGCCAGGAGGTGCACGGCGAGCATCGCCCTGGACCCGTCGGCCGCGGAGCCGAGGTGGAACAGGTGGCTCAGGTGATCCAGAACTTCCCCGTCCGCGGCCACGGCACCGGATCCACCGACGGCGTCGGCCGCCGCGGCCGCGGCCGGCATGGCACCCGCGCCCGTGCCGTCCATGTCACCCATGCCGTCCGAGAACTGCGTCGCACTGGGCCGCGGGCCGTTGTGCCCTCCGGCGAAGATGAGGTGCAGGCCTCCCTGCACCGCCATCAGTCCGGCGCCGATGGACAGGACACCCCGCCGCCGCCCCGCTCCGAGCCAGGCGGCGGCGGTTGTGACGCCGAAAGCCGCCAGCAGCGCCTGCCACGGTATGTGTTCGCCCGACGCCACAGCGTGCCCGGCACCTGCCAGGACCACGCACACCGCCGCGAAAACCGCGGCCCGTACGTGTCGCAGCAGCGAGCACCGGGTGTCGTCCGTCATGGTGCGCACATGCTGCCACCCCGTCGATGCCGGGATGGTTACGACGGCAGATTGTCCTGGTAAACCGGGCCGCTCAGGGCCCGGTGCGCGCTCGCCGCGCGGCGGGCGACCCCCGGGCAGCCGGTGCTGGTGCTCTCGCAGCACGTCGAGCAGCTCTCCGCGCGAAAGTTGCTGGCGGACGGCGACGGCGGGGTGGGGTATCTGCCAACATCTTCGGGACGCTGCGGCTGCCGCCCTCGGATGACGACAACTGCCGGGTACTTGCCGTACTCGCGTATCTCGACCAGGGGTAGGGCGGAGATCCCTCGGCCCAATTTGCCTTATTTTATAGGGCAGTTGGCACTCCATTGCGGAATACCGCGACCACCCGAATGCAGGGCTCGGAGCTCGACCTCGCAGGTTCCGCATCATCTGATTGTAGTGAATCGCCACCCTGGTGCACCGGCGGGAAGGTGTGGATTGATGTGAAGAACACACGCCCTTCGGTGCTTCATATGAGCTTCTTCTTTTTCGTAACCCCCCTGTCGCCCGGTGCCGTTCTCGCGCAATCCTGAAGACATCGACCCGAAATCGTATGACATCGCAGAGGTTGGTGGTTGAGAGAGGAGAGGCCGTGCGCTCGGAACTGAACTGGGAATACGCGTGGCGTCGAACCGCTGCGCCGGACGCCCCGATGTGGAAGCGAGGCGAAGCGGTCGACGTCGAGCGGGGGGACGGGCCGACGTGGCCGCGCGTCCAGGCAGGACGGCGCCGACTCCGGGATGTGCTGGGAAATCTCGTTTCCTGGCGCGGTGTGAGAAGCCGCTGCACAGATGTGGGTTCTTCGGCCGGTCGGTCCTGTGCGATTGTCCTCGGCGGCGGCGTATGGCCGGATTCCGATGATGACCGGCTCGACGAAGAGCTGACCGTCGTGGCCCGCCTGCCGGCCCCGGCGAATTTCGTCCAACTGGACGTGCTGATGACCGTGTACCGCCCCAGGGCCCTCTTTCTGAAGTCCTCTCTGGAATACCTTGATGGGCGGCTGATGAACCTCTGCCTGGCCCATAGTGTCGATCTCCTTCTTCTCGCGCGCCCCGCATACGGACTGCTTGGGTCGATGCGGCTGCAACGCGTCGGTGGACTTCCGTGGCTTCGACTGCGCTGGCGGGTCCGGCGCCCCGCGCATTCGTTCTCGAAGCGCGCGATGGATCTCCTGCTGATCGCACTGACCGCGCCGATATCGATACCGGTGATGCTGCTGATCAGCGCAGTGTTGTGCTGGGACGGCCCTCCCCTGTTCTTCCAGGAACGGGTCGGTGAAGGAGGCCGTATCTTCCGGCTCGTCAAGTTCCGTACCATGAAGGTGAATGCGGAGTACGAGACCGGCCCGGTACTGGCCAGGACCGACGACCCGCGTGTGACCACGTTGGGACGGGCGCTGCGTCGTATCCGGCTGGATGAGCTGCCGCAGTTGTGGAACGTGCTCCGCGGTGACATGAGCTTGGTGGGGCCACGCCCAGAACGACCCGAATTCATCGCGGAGTTCCGCCGACTGCCCCACTACGACCTGCGACACCTGATCAGGCCGGGTATCACCGGGATCGCACAGCTCACCGACGGCTACACCGCCTCCGTGAAGGAGAAGCTCCGCTGCGACCTGCTGTATGTGAACAGCCGGTCCGTGCGTCTGGATCTGCGGCTTCTGCTGCTGACGCTCGGTGACCTGGTACGGGGATTTCCCCGTGGCTAGCAGCACGGCGACCGGCTCGGCCGACCGAGTCGCCCGCAACGGCGCCAGCCTGCTGACGGCGCGGGTCGTCGCCGCGGTCGCCAGCATGGTGTCGTTGCCCTTTCTCTACAGCAGCCTCGGAGCACACCGGTTCGGTGTGTGGGTGCTCCTGACCGGTGCCGTGGCGATCCTCAACCTCCTGGATCTGGGGCTCGGTTCCGCCCAGATCCGGGAAGTGGCCCAGGCGTCGGGTGATGGGTGCCCACACCGCGCCGCAGCCGTACTGGGCCTGGGCACCATCTGGGGAATCGGCTCGGGGACGTTGCTGGCCGGCGGGACGATCGTGTGCTGGCCGTGGCTGAGCCGCGCCTTCCACCTGGACGGCTCAGCGGGACAGATACGAGACGCCGCACTGCTTCTGCTGGTGGGCTTCACCCTCGACGGCCTCGGCAGGCCGTGGCAAGCGGTACTGGAGGGAACCCAGCGATACGGCTCGGTGGCGCGGATCACCGGCGGCACCGCTGTGCTGGGGGCGGGACTGGGGGTGTTCATCGCCGCTCGGGGCGGCGGGCTGGTCGCGCTCGGTGCCGGGTCGGCGGCCATCAGCGCGCTGCGCACGCTGGTGCTCGTTTCGGCTGCTCGCCGACGGGTTCCGGGCGTGGGCCCGCAGCTGCGGGGGATTCGCGCATCCGATGTTGCCGCGGTGACCGGCTACGGGATTCCGGTGCAGGTGTCGAATGCGGCCGCCGCAGTCAACGCCGAGACGGACCGGTTGGTGATCGCCGGCTTCTTCTCGCCGTCGGCGGTGGCCGCGTTCGATGTGGGGAGCCGGTTGGCGAACCTGTTGCGTCTTCCGGCAGCGGCCATGTTCACGATCCTGTTCCCTGCGGCTGCGACCGCCGCGTGCGAGGCATCGCCGGACCGGCTGGACCGGATGTACATCGTGACGACCCGGTACCTGGCCGTCTACGTGGCGGCGGGAACCGCGGCACTCGCAGTCTCCGCGGAGCCACTGGTACGGCTGTTCCTCGGCCACCCGGTGCCGCTGGGCGCCACCACCCTCGTCATCGTCGCCCTGGGGTGCGCTGTCAACCTCACCAGCGGCGCCGCTGCCGTGGTGACACGGGCGGAGGGACGGCCGGGACGCGAGACCTGCTATGCGCTGCTGGCCGCCGGTCTCAACATCCTCATGACGATCCCGCTGATAGGGCTGCTCGGGCCCGTGGGGGCGCCGGTGTCGACAGCACTGGCGGCAACGGCAGCCACCGTCTACTTCTTCGTGCACTTCCACCGGGATTCCGGACGGCCGTTTGTTCCGCTGCTCCAGGCGTTGTGGCCACCGGCTGCCGCCGCTGTCACCGCAGCAGGCCTGACCTGGGCAGTAGCACCTGCCCTCCCCGACGGGGCGGGCAGGCTCGGCGCCGCGCTGGCCGTCGTATCGCGCACGGGGACGAGCTTGGTGATCGTCATCGGGGCGCTGGTCGCGCTGGGCTTCTTCACCCGCGCCGACCGTGACCGTCTGCGGACGGTCCTTGCCCGGCTGGCGCGGCATCGCAACGTGGAGGCGGCAACGAATCGGAGGACATGGTGAGCACTGTTTCGACAGCGGAGAACTGCCTGTTGTGCGGGGACGGGTCGTCCGCACAGACGCTCCTGGACGGCTGGCTGCACCAGTGCCGCGGCTGCGGCTTCACCTGGACCGCACGCACGGGAGGCAACCGGGAGTCCGCGCGGATCTACACGGCCGACTACTTCGAATCCGGCGGCTACCGCAGCTACTTCAGCCACAAGGCGCAGTGGCGCCACGAGGCGCGTCGGCGGCTGCGCTGGCTGCTCACGGCCACGCGGCCCGCGACGTTGCTGGAGGCCGGATCCGCAGGCGGCTTCTTCCTGGAGGCGGCCCGCGAGGCCCGCATCGTGGTCAGAGGCGTGGAACCGACCGAGAACTGCGCCAAGTTCGCCCGGGACCACTTGGCGCTGACGATCTGGCACGGCACTTTCGAGACCGCCCCCCTCGACGATCCCGTGGAAGCGGTGTGCGCCTTTCACGTTCTCGAGCATGTCGACGACCCCCGACAGTTCCTGAAAAAGGCATGGTCGGCGCTCACCCCTGGTGGCTGGCTGGCCCTGGAGGTGCCGAACTTCGCCTCCGCGGCGGCACAGCGCCAGGGCCTGTCCTGGGCGGATCTGCAGCCGGAGTACCACAACTGGCACTTCGACCCGCGGACGCTGCAGTCCCTGCTCGACAGCTGCGGCTTCGAGGTCCGGCGCTGGGATACCGTGCTGCCCCGCCACTACACCAGGCGCCGTCACTGGCCGCGTCGCTCGACGGTGTCCAGGCTCGTCACCGACTGGGCCATCTGCGGCTCACTCGGTACGACCCACCCGCGGCTGGGCGATTACCTGCGCGTCCTCGCCCAACGCCCGGCAGATGGGCGGCAGCCATGACATCTCCCGAGGTGTCGGTGCTCGTGGTGAGCTGGAACACCCTCACCGAGACACGGCGCTGCCTGGACGCGCTGGCCTCGTCCGTGGGGGTGGACCATGAGGTGATCGTCGTCGACAACGGTTCGCTGGACGGGTCCGCCGAGATGCTGGCCGCCCGCGACGACGTGTTCCTCATCCGCAATCCCGAGAACCGAGGCTTCGCGGCCGCGGTCAACCAGGCGTACGCGGGTGCGTCAGGCGAGCTGATCCTGTTGCTCAACAGCGATGTGCGGCTGCGCCCGGCAACACTCGCGGCACTCGTCCGGTTCCTGCACGACCGGCGCGAGGCAGCCGGAGTCGCCCCGCTGTATCTGAACCCCGACGGCACCATCCAGCAGCACTACCTCCGGCTGCCGACCTTCACCAGCGCGCTCGCACTGGCCACCGTGCTGCGGAAGCTGCCCGGCTTCCGTGGTGCGATGCGCAGGTACCTCATGGCCGGGGAGGCGTTCTCTCGCCCTCGGCCGGTCGAGCAGCCTTCGGCGAGCTGTCTGCTGCTGCGGCGCAGTGTCCTCGGCCCGCACAGAATCCTCGACGAGCGCCTGCCGATCTACTTCAACGATGTCCTGCTGGCCCGCGCCCTGGCCGACGCCGGCCACGAGCTGTGGATGACGCCGAACGCCGCGGTCACGCACACCCTCGGTGCCTCCACACGCCTGCTGAGCGCTGCCTCCCGGTCCCGCCACCACCTCAGCGGCCTCACCCGCTATCTGCAGTGCACCCAGCCCGGTCGGCGGCTTGCGTTGTTCCGGGCGCTGGTCTTCTGGGACCGTGCCGCGCGCCGGATGCTGCGGTTCCACGGCCACCTGGGACTGCGGGAGGTGTGCGCGGCGCTGCGCGGGGATCCAGGCCCTCTGCCCGACGGCGACCGGCGCCCGTGGGTCGTCATGTTCAGTGGTGTTGGATGGTCGGTCGGCTGCCAGCGCCAGCACGCCCTCGCCCGGCAGCTCGCCTACGCCCACCGCGTGATGTTCGTCGAGCCACCGGGGTGGCATCCGCGCTGGCGGTTCACGGTCCAGCCGGTCGGCCCCTCGCTCTGGCAGGCGACCGTGCCGGGTGTGCTGCCCTTCGGCCGCCAACTGCCGCTGGTCAACCGCCTCAACCGCCGGGTCGCCGCGTGCCTGGTCCGCCGTTGGCTGGACCGGCGCCCCGCTGCCCGCGTCCTGTGGATCGATGAGGACCTCGCCGTCCCGACCGTCGGCCAATGCGGCGAACGCGCCGTGGTGTACGACGTGGCGGACCTCGACTGGACCTTCACCCGCCGCTGGAACCGATGGCATCTGCGGCGGGCCTCCCGGGCCGCGTCCCGCATCGCCGACCTGGTCGTCGCCTCCTCTTCAGCGCTGCCGGCCCGCCTTCCCGGTGCACGGCGCCGGCCGGCGGTCGTGCCGAACGGCTGCGACCCCGACCTGTTCACCGTCGAGGGCCCGGTCGCCGACTGGGTCGCCCGCCTGCCCCGCCCACGGCTCGGCTACGTCGGCGCGGTCGACACCCGCGCCTTCGACGGCGAACTGCTCGCAGCGGTGGCCCGCCGCCACCCCGACTGGACCTTCGTGGTGGTGGGGGCCTCCACCCGGCCTGGTCGAGCCGCGCTGCGCGGCCTGCCCAACGTGCACCGACGGGGGCAGATCCCTCTCGAGGACGTCCCGGCGATCCTGCGTGGATGCGACGTATGTCTGCTGCCCTACCGTCTCGGCGGACTCATCGACTACGTCCACCCGAAGAAGCTGTACGAGTACCTGGCCCTGGGCAAGCCGGTCGTGGCCACGCCCCTGCCCGCGCTCACCGAGCTGCCGGACGGTCTGGTCCGTCTCGCCGCCGGCCCGCACGCGTTCACCAGCGCAATCGAGCAGGCCCTCGAGACCGCCCCATGCCCTGAGACGCAGTCGCTCCGGCGGGCCGCAGCGGTGCCGCACAGCTGGACGGCGCGGGGCGAGACGGTGCGCCGACTGCTGGCCGACCTGCTGGAGGCCGACCCACCATGAAGCCCTACCCCCGCGTGCTGCCGGCCGGGGCCGCCGCCGGTGCCTTCGGTGTCGCCGGCGCAATCGGTGCCGCCGGCGCTGCGACCAAAGAGCTGCTGCCCGGCCGCCTCGGCATCCTCGGTGTCGGCGCCGAGGTGTGCTTCCTGGCCTTCTCCCGATGGCCGTATGCCATCCTTCCGGCCGGAATCGTCGGCGGCACTGTGGCCGTCGGCGCGCTGGGCGACACCCGGGTCAGCCTCGTCGTAGCCGTACACGCAGGCATCCTGGCCATCGGCTGCCTCGCGCTGCTCGCCCGCCGCACCCTGCTGCGCACCGACGACCGGCCGACGCGCACCGCCGCCGACGTGCCCATGCTGGCCGTGGCGGGGCTCTTGCCACTCGCGGCCGCGCACGGCCTGGCCCGCGGCAACCCCTCGCACGAGGTGATGGTGGCGACCTACGAATTCGCCGTCATCCCCGGCTACTTCTTTCTCACCACCTACACCCTGCCGAATCGCCTGGCGATGAAGAAAGCGGCGGTGTGCTATCTCGTCGGGGCCGCCGCGCTTGCCGCCGCGGAGCTCACCATGCCCACCCGGCACGGCGGATTGCTGTCGGCGCTTGCGCTTCCGCCCCTGCTCGTAGCGGCAAGCCACGCCCGCGGCTGGAAGCGCGCCGGCTTGGCCGTGCTCATCGCCCTACTGGGCGTGGATGCCGTTATGGCGGGGTACCGCGCGGTCTGGCTGGCAACAGGACTGGCTCTGCTGGTCCTTCTGGTCAAGGGAAGCTGGCAGGTCAGGCGAGGCATCCTGACGGCCGCCATGGCTGGAGCCGTGCTGGTCCCACTGGCCGTGGCCGTCAGTCCCGGGCTCCAGGCCCGGGCGTCGCTGGCCGTCGACCAGGTGCACCAGTCCGCCGGCCACCGACTGCCCGAAGCGGCCGTCGGGATGGACGTGTTCATGGCCCAGCCACTGATCGGGGGCGGGCTCGGACACGTCACTCCGCCGGTGTATCTGCCGGATTACACGGTCACCACGGTGGGACCGGTCTACCACGTCTTCTACGTCATGGTCCTCGCCAACCTTGGACTGGTGGGCCTGCTCGTGCTCTGGCCCCTGCTGCGGGCCATCCGGACCAGCCTGGCGGCACCTGACGACTACGCCGTGGCGTTCGCTGCCCTGACCTGCGGCTTCCTCGCGGCCGTGGCCTTCGCCGGCCCCACAGACGGTCACTGGGAACTCGGGCTGCTGCCAGCCGTCGCCCTACTGACCAGCCAGACAGCCCTCAGGCCTCCGGCCCCCGCACGAGAGAAGCCGTCATGAACGAACTGCACGCCACGGCGATCGTCGTGACCCACAACTCCGCCGTCCATATCGTCGACTGCCTGGCAGCTCTGCGTCGGACGGGCGCCGCTGTGCGGGTCATCGACAACGCGTCATCGGACGACACCGTGAAGCTGATCACCAGATGTTTCCCCGAGAGGAAGCTCGTCACGAACCCGGTGAACGTCGGCTTCGCGGCGGCCGTCAACCAGGCCCTGACCGGGATCACCACCGACGTCACCTTGCTGGTGAACCCCGACTGCGTACTTCCGGAAACCACCGCCCGAGGCTTGGTCCGCACCATACGCACACAGCCGCACGTCGGTATCGCCGGGCCCCGCCTTCTGCACCCGGACGGCAGGGTGCTCATCAGCGCCCACCCATTCGAGACCTGGACCACCGTGCTGGCCAGCCGGTTCGGAGCCGGCCTGCTCCCGGTGGGCGTGCGCTGGCTGTTGTGCGGGAGCCGGCGGCGGCGCGCCTACGACGCCTGCCGGGCACCCGGCCCGCCCGTCCCCGTGGACTGGCTCTCCGGAGCCTGCCTCGCTGTGCGGACCACGTTGCTCCACAAGCTCGGGGGCCTCGACGAGGGCTACTTCATGTATTACGAGGACGAGGAACTGTGCCTCCAGGCATCGCGGCATGGTTTCCGCGTGCTGTACGTGCCTGCGATCGAGGCCATGCACGTCGGCGGCGCCAGCAGCAGCGACGACCCGACCCAGGTGTGGCCGCACCTGTACCGCAGCCTGCTGCGCTTCTTCGCCCGCCACCACCGCCGCAGCTATCCCCTGGTACGAGCCACCGTGCTGCTGCGCGCACTGCTGGGCGTCGGCACCGCCCTGGTGCGCCTGCCCGCGCAACCGCGAACCGCGCGGGGCCGCGCCCGCGCCTGGAGACAGGTGGGCCGACTCGCCGTCACCGCCCGTCCATCCCCCCTGGAAAGACAGCAGCCATGCGCATCCTGATCATCGCGGTCGGCAAGCGAACCGAGCACTGGATCAGCCTCTTCGCCGCGCTGGCCGACCAGCCCGGCACCGAGCTCACCGTCTACGCCGCCGACGTGTCCGCGCTCACCGCCCGGGCACTCCACGACCTGGCGTCAGACCAGAAGCACTTCCGCTACCACGTCGTCCCCCACCTGCTCGGCGAGGACCGCACCGGCCACATGGCCTCCGTGATGTTCCACCCGGGCAGCGCGCGGAGGCTGCTCTCGCGGCGACCCGACGTCGTCCACATCATCGGCGAGGCCGCGTACCTGTCCACCCGGCAGGCCATCAGGCTGCGCAACCGGTACTGGCCCGGTGTGCCGGTCACGTTGTACGCCGCTCAAAACGTCGTCATGCGGCTTCCGTTCCCGTTCCCCATCCTGGAACGACGCACGTACCGGGCCGTCGATCACGCCTTTCCCATCACTCCCTCGGCCCTGCGGGTCCTGAGAACGAAGGGCTACCGGGGACCGGCCACCATCGTCCCGCTGGGTGTCGACACCGACCGTTTCACGCCTCGCGAGGCACCTCGGACGCACCCCTTCACCGTCGGGTTCGTCGGCAGGCTGGAACCGCACAAGGGAATCGGTGATCTGCTGCGCGCAGCGGAGCGTGTGGATTGCGATCTGCTGGTCGTCGGAGACGGCAGCCTGCGCGGCGAAGTCGAACGAGCGGCGTCCGATCGCCCCGGACGCGTCGAGCTTCGCCCGTGGGCCGACCATGCCGAGCTCCCCGCCCTGATGAACCGCATGAACGTGCTCGCGCTTCCGTCGGTCGAAATCGTCCAGCGCAACCTCGTCCCGTGGATCGGCATCCCCTTGCGGGAGCAATTCGGCCGTGTCCTCGTCGAGGCCATGGCCTGCGAAATCCCCGTGGTCGGCAGCGACACCGGAGACATCCCCCATGTCATCGGGCCAAGCGGCCTGGTCTTCCCCGCGGGTGACGCGGACGCACTCGCCGACCGGCTCGGACAGATCCGCGATGACCCGGCCCTCGCCCGGCGACTGGCTGCCAGTGGACTCAGCCGTGCACGCGAGGAGTTCAGCTGGCGCCGCATCGCTGAAGCACTCCACTGCGCATGGCAGCGACTCGCCACCCCCGCCGGCCGGCTTCGTCCCGGCCGGCCCCCCGACTGCCCCCCAGCCCCGGCCTACCACCGGCAGGACCGCATCGAAAGGAGCCCCGAGTGACGCTGTCGATTCCTGTCATGACCCTGTACCAGGTCGCGCGCCGAGCGGGCATCCCGCTGCTGATGCTCTGCGCCGGGGCCGGCGGCGCCCACGCGGTGACCGAACTCACCCCGCCCACCTACGAGTCGAAGGCATCGATCCTGCTCATCAGCAACGTCTCCGCAAGCAAGGAGCGCACCCCGATGCCCTACCCGGGCACCACGCAGACCCTGGTCCCCACCGTGGTCCGCCTCGGCGAATCGGACACCGTCGCCCGTGCCACCGCCGCCGCCACCCGCCTCCCCGCCGAACTCGTCAGCGGCCACATCGACGCGGACGCCCAGCCTGACGTGCAGATCGTCACCCTGACGGCCTCAGCGGGAACGGGGGCCAGGTCTGCCACCATCGCGAACGCGGCCGCACGGGCGGTCAGCGCCCACCTGGAGCGCAGGCCGCTGAGCGCGGATGGCTCCATCAAGGCCCAGCCGCTGGACGAGGCTGCGCCGCCGCGGCGGCCGGTCACTCCCGATCCCCTGCTGAACGGGGCGCTGGGCAGCCTGCTCGGCCTGCTCACCGGTATGGGCGTGGTGTCGCTGCGCGACCGCCTCGATGACCGGATGTACTCGACGGTGGAGATCGAGTCCGAGCTCGGAGCACTCAGCCTCGCGGTGGTCCCACGACTCTCCCACCGGCTGAGGCGCCGTGGAGCACGCATGGCCTACCAGCGCGCCGACATCGCGGACTCCATCCGTACCGCCGTGGCCACGCTCGCCGCGGTACCCCCCGCCCAAACCTGCCAACGCCTCCTGGTCACCGGCGTGTCCAGCGACGACGGCGACGCCGTGCCCGCCGTCCTGCTCGCCCTCGGGATGACCGAACAGCATGAGCGGGTCACCCTGGTTGAAGGGGAACTGCACCGTCCGACGGTGGCCCGCCACTTCCCGGAAGCACACCGGCAGACTCTGCAAGAGCTGCTGGATGCGGACGGTGCCCTCTCACCTCAGCCGGTGATCACGTCCGACAGGCTGTGCGTGGTCCCCGCCGAGCCGACCGACCCCCAGTGCAGCGCGGCCCTGTTCCGCAGCAAAGCGTTCGAAAAGGTCCTCGCCCACATCGCCGACCGCAACGACGTGATGCTGGTTCACGCACCACCGCTCCTCGGCAATGCGGACGCCGCCGCCCTCGCCCGCCACACCGACGCCGTCATTCTCGTCGTACGAGCCGGCGCCACACGAGCCCGGCACGCACACCGTGCCCTGCACCTGCTGCGAAAGATCGGCACGCCCATCGCGGGCATCCTCATCCTCGACTCCACCTCAGGTGAAGCCCACGCCAAGGGTGGCGCCGCCGGGCCGCTGGCAACGGCTCCCGGCCACCTCCCCTCGCGCCTACTGCGCCCGGCGTTCCACGGCGCCCACGCCACGGAGCGGAGCGACGATCCGGCTACCCGCAATGGCGCCGGACCCCTCTCACCGCACTCACCGGAAGGAACTCTGTCATGAGCAACCGCCCCGTTCCCCACGCGCTCGCGGAAGGCGTCATCACCCGCGCACGCATAGCCGCCGACGACGCACGGCGAGCAAGGCGGCGCCGCTGGACCACGGCCGCCGCTTCGGTCGGTATCGCGCTCGCCGCCCTGCTCTCCGCCGTCACACCCGCCCACGCTACGGCGGCGAACCCGTCGGTCACCGCTGCGGCGCCAACCGCTGACTACCCCCCGCCGGCATGCGCTCTGACCCTCAGCTCCACCGTGGTGCGCGCCGGTGGGAGCCTCACCGTCTCGGGCCGGTGCTTCAGGCCCTTCTCACTGGTCAGCGTCCGCCTCGATTCCGTGCTGCTGGCCCAGGACGTCGCCAACGGCAGCGGAGTGGCCACCGCTACGGTCACCATCCCGCGGACCACCTCGTCGGGTGTGCACCGGATCAGCATGAGCGGCGTGGACGCCAATGGTGCCCCGCTGACCGAGTCGGCGTCGATCCTCGTCACGCCGCCGGCCTCCGCCGCCCTGGCCTCCGCGGGACCGCGCGCCTCTGTGTCGCTGCCGGCGGCCGGTGCACCAGCCCCGGTGCCGCCCCTGATGGACCTCAGCGCTCTCGCTCCGTGGCGCTGGCCGGCCACCCGTGACTGAGACACCGAGCCGATGTCGACCGAGCAGAGCGAGCACACCCACCCGAACCGACGGCGCCGTCGCCGACTGCTGGCCGGGCTCGTAGCGGCCGGCCTGTTCATCGCCGCCCTTGCCGGCTGGCTCGTGATGAGCGGGCTCGAGGCCAGAACCGACTTGACGGTCGCGCGTGCCGCGGTCGGCCGGTTCCGGGCCGATCTGGTCTCCGGCAACCTCGAGCGGGCCAACCGCGAACTGGCCATCGCCCAGCGCCGGGCGGCTTCCGCCCGGCGCAACACCTCAGGGCCTGTCTGGGCCATCGCGACACGGCTGCCGTTCGTCGACCGCCCCACCCGTACGGCGCGGGAGCTGGCCTCGGCCGCGGACAGGTTCGCCTACGACGTGTTGCCTGCCCTCACCGAGGCTGCCCGAGGACTGCACCGCGCGGCTTCTCCCGGGCGCGGCGCCACGGTCGGCCTCACCGACGTGCGCGCCGCGTCCGGCCGGCTTGCGGACGCGGCTCACCATGTGAAGGCCATCCGGGAAGGGCTCAGTGCCGCCCCGGCCCACACCGGTATAGCCGGGCTCAACCGGGCTCGTACGGAGCTGGCACAGCACATCAGCCGGCTCGACGAGCCCCTGGCCACCGCGGCCGACGTCTCCCGGCTGCTGCCGCGGATGCTGGGGGCGGAGCGTCCCCGCCGCTACTTCGTCGCCCTTCAGACCAACGCCGAAGCACGAGGCACCGGCGGTCTCGTCGGAGCCTTCGCCATCCTCACCGCCGACAACGGCCGCCTGCGATTCGAGGACTTCGCTTCCAACGACGCCCTGCCCCGCGTCCGTGAGCCCGTCGCCGGCCTCGGGCGCGAATTCGACCTCCGCTACTCGGACGCCACGAGCACGCAGCTCCTGGCCAACTCCAACCTGTCCCCCCACTACCCCTACGCCGCGCGCATCTGGACCGAGCTCTGGCATCACCACACCGGCCGGCAAGCCGACGGTGCCATTGCCACCGATCCCGTCGGGCTCGCCACCCTGCTCACCGCCACCGGCCCCGTCTCCCTCCCGGACGGGCGGCAGCTGACGGCCGCGAACGCCCTTGACCTGACCGAACGACAGCTCTACAGCGACTATCCCGACAAGGTCACCCGCAAGAAGGCCCTCACACGGGTCGCGAAATCCGTGGGCGAAGCACTGCTCCACCGACGGCTGAACACCAGCGCCACAGTGCGCGCACTGACGACCATGGCCTCCGACGGCCGCTTGCGCGTCTGGAGCCGCCATGTGCCGGAGCAACGGCAGCTCGCCACCACCCCCCTCGGGGGTGTGCTCCCGGACACCGCCGCTCCCTTCGCGCACTTGGTCGTGAACAACGCTGCCGCCAGCAAACTCGACTACTACCTTGGGCGCTCGCTGGACTACCGGCTCGGCCGCTGCCAGGGCGCCACCCGCCACACCAGCGTACGCATCCGCCTCACCAACACCGCGCCGGCCAGGGGACTGCCGGACTACGTCGTCTACCGAGGCGACGCCCCGCACCGCACCCACATCCGCGGCTCGAATCTCGCCTGGGCCTCTCTGTACGCCACCCGTGGCGCTCAGTTGATCAAGGCATCCATCGACGGCCGGACCCTGCTGATGTCCGTCCACCAGGAAAGGAACCACCCCGTCTTCTCGGCCACCGTTGAGATTCGCCCCGGCCGAACACGCACCCTCGACCTGCAACTCCGCGAACCGGCTTCCGGAGCACCCCCGCTCACGCCCACGCAACCCCTGGCACATCCCCAGAGCACCACGGTGTCCACGGCACCTTGCCGGATCAACCGCGCGTCGCCAGAGGGCCGGTGAGCCGAGCAGGAGTCGTACCCGCTTCTCAGTCGGGCAGCACCTCGGGCCCGGAGGCGAAAGCGGGGCGCCGCAGGGCCTGGGCGAGTGACGTACGCCAGTGAGGGAGCGGAGTGAATCCGGCCGCAGCCCACCGGTCATGCCCCAGCACACTGAACGCGGGCCGGGCGGCGGGCCGTACGAAAGCGGCCGAGGTGGTCGGGCGGATCCGCTCGGGGTCGAGGCCGGTGAGCTCGAAGACCGCGCGGGCGAGAGCGAACCAGGTCGTCCAGCCCGAAGCGGTGCCGTGGTACACACCGGCCGGGGCGCTCCCCGCCAGTGCGGCATACCCCAGCTGGACGAGTCGCTGAGCCAGCACATACGACCATGTGGGCTGGCCGTGCTGGTCGTCGACCACGTCGAGCCTCTCCCGTCGGCGGGCCAGGTCCAGCACCGTGCCGACGAAGCCGCCGCCGTGCTCGCCGTACAGCCATGCGGTGCGGACGGTGTACCCGAGTTCCGGGAGCAGCTCGGCAATCGCCCGCTCGCCGGCCAACTTGCTCCGCCCGTACGCGTTCAGCGGCGAGGTCGGGGCGTCCTCCGGGTAAGGCACGGCAGCCTGCCCGCAGAAGACATAATCGGTGGACACATGCAACAACCGCGCACCGGCTCGCGCGCACGCGCCGGCCAGGTGCCACACCCCCGTACCGTTGACGGCGGTGGCCGTCGCCTCGGCCGCTTCCGCGCCATCCACGTCGGTCCACGCGGCGGCGTTGGCGACCATGTGGTGCCCGGCCACGGCCGCAGCCACCGCGTCTGCGTCGGTGATGTCCAACTCGGCTCTGCGCAGCGCGGTCACCCGGGCCCTCGGGTCCGCGGAAAGCACCGCGACCAGGTCACGTCCGAGCATGCCGCCCGCACCGGTGACCAGCCACCGCACCCGTTCCGGCGAGCGCGCGCCGGAGTCCCGCGAGGTCATCACGCCGGCACCGCCTTCGCTTTGAGCGGCTCCCACCAGTGCCGGTTGTTCCTGTACCAGGCCACGGTGTCGGCCAAGCCCTGCGCGAAGCCCACCTGCGGGGTGTACCCCAGTTCTTCGGCGATCTTGGTGATGTCCAGCGAGTACCGCAGGTCGTGGCCTTTGCGGTCGGGCACCCGGTCCACCATCTCCCACCCCGTGCCGGTCGCCTCCAGCAGCAGCCCGGTCAGCTCCGCGTTGGTGAGCTCGGTGCCACCGCCGATGTGGTAAACCTCGCCGGCCCGGCCGCCGCGCAGGACGAGCTCGATGCCCCGGCAGTGGTCCGAGACATGCAACCAGTCGCGGGCGTTGCGCCCGTCACCGTAGAGCGGCACGCGCTTACCCTCCAGCAGATGCGTGGTGAACAGCGGGATGACCTTCTCCGGGAACTGGTACGGCCCGTAATTGTTGGAGCAGCGGGTGACGACCACGTCCATGCCATGGGTCCGGTGGTAGGCGAGGGCGAGCAGGTCAGAGCCCGCTTTGGAGGCGGCGTACGGCGAGTTCGGCGCCAGTGGGCTGTCCTCGGTCCACGAGCCAGTGGCGATCGAGCCGTACACCTCGTCCGTCGACACGTGCAGGAAGCGGCCGATGCGGTGCCTCATGGCGGCATTCAGCAGGACTTGGGTCCCCACCACATTGGTCACCACGAAAGGGCGGGCCCCCTTGATGGACCGGTCGACATGCGACTCGGCTGCGAAATGCACCACGGCGTCGTGGCCGGCTATCACGTCGTCAATCGTGTTCGCGTCGCAGATGTCGCCTCGGACGAATGTGTATCCGGGGTGCGCTGCAATCGGGGCCAGGTTGGCAGCGACACCGCAATAAGTCAGCTTATCGAAAACCGTGATGTGGGGATGTTCCGTGGCATCGGGAGCCGAGAGCAGGGACCTGACAAACGCTGAGCCGATGAACCCGGCCCCGCCGGTCACAAACAGACGCATACCTGTTAACGGTAAGCGAGAAGGATCCACCGTGGAGCAAAAAACAGGGAATCCGCAGTGGCTGGACGGAGGTTGATGCATCCTCATGTCTTGTGGTCGGGCCGGCTGGGGTGGTCCGCATCCTGAGGAATTCCAGAGCATGCGGAGGGCTGGTGGGAAAATATGCGCGGGATACTCCTTGCCGGTGGGACGGGATCCAGGCTGTGGCCCGTGACCCGAGCGATGTCCAAGCAGCTCATGCCCGTCTTCGACAAACCGATGGTCTACTACCCGCTCGCCACGCTGATGCTCGCCGGAATCCGCGAGATTCTCGTGATCACCACGTCCGAGGACCAGCGTCAGTTCCAACGGCTGCTCGGGGACGGCTCACATCTCGGTCTGCAACTGAAATACGCCGCGCAGGAGCGGCCCGAAGGTATCGCTCAGGCATTCGTGGTCGGCGCGGACTTCATCGGCGACGAATCGGTGGCCCTCATCCTGGGCGACAACATTTTCCACGGGACATCCCTGGGGACGCGCCTCCGCACGTGCACCGATCCGGACGGGGGGCATGTCTTCGCCTATCCCGTCGCCGATCCCGCCGCCTATGGCGTGGTGGAGTTCGACGAGAACGGACTGGCGGTGCGTATCGAGGAGAAGCCGACCGCGCCCAGATCCCGGTACGCCGTCCCAGGGCTGTACTTCTACGACAACCGGGTCGTCGAGGTCGCCAGCCGCCTGGTTCCCAGCAAGCGCGGCGAACTGGAGATCACCGCGGTCAACGAGATGTATCTGCGATGGGGGCAACTCCACGTGACCAGACTGGACCGCGGTACCGCCTGGCTCGACACAGGCACCTTCGCCTCCCTCGTACAGGCATCGGAGTATGTCCGGGTGATCGAGGAGCGTCAGGGCTTCAAGATCGGCTGTGTTGAGGAGGTGGCCTGGCGGGTCGGCTTCATCGGGGACGACCAGCTGCGCGAACTGAGCCGGCCGCTGATGAAGAGCGGCTACGGCCTGTACCTGCTCGACCTGCTCGAAGACTCTCAAGGAGCCGTGCGATGAGGCTGCGTCAGCTCAGTATCGATGGCGCATGGGAAGTCACACCACGCCAGCACGACGACGCCCGAGGCACGTTCCTGGAGTGGTACCGCTTCGACCGGATCGCAGGGGAGGTCGGCCACCCGCTGCGCCTTGCTCAGGCGAACCTGTCGGTCTCCAAACGGGGTGTGGTACGGGGCATTCACTTCGCCGATGTGCCGCCGGGCCAGGCGAAATACGTGACATGCGTGCGAGGAGCGGTCCTGGACGTGGTTGTCGACCTGCGGGTCGGGTCTCCCACATATGGGGTCTGGGAGAGCGTCCGCCTCGACGACCACGCCCGCAGGGCCCTGTATGTCTCCGAAGGGCTGGGCCACGGATTTTGCGCACTGACCGAGGGTGCGATGGTGTGCTACCTCTGCTCCGACACCTACAACCCCCGCAGCGAGCGTCGCGTGCACCCGCACGATCCCCAACTGGCCATCGACTGGCGCCTCGAGACAACGGAGCTTTCACCCGCAGACGAGGCCGCACCGTCACTCATCGAGGCCCGTGCGTCCGGAATCCTCCCCGACTTCGCCGCCTGCCGAGCCTTCACCGGTGGCCGGCGAGCCGGGACTGACGATCGGCTCTGAGGGCAGTCCCGTACCTGCTCGTGCGAGGCAGGCCGACGGCCCGGCCGGCGCACGGCCGGAATCGCGGAGGAGCCTCGGCGCCGAGGCCCCTCCACTGAGCGGATCCAGCGGATCAGGTATACACGTACGCTACGGCGTTACTGGTGCCGCTGGGCGTGGTGACCTGGACCTGAACAGTGCCGGTGCCCGCCGGTGCGGTGGCCGCGATCACGCCGTCCCCCACCACCACGAAGCCGTCGGCCGGTGTGGTGCCGAAGTCCACGGCGGTGGCGCCGGTGAACCCGGAGCCGTCGATGAAGACCAGATTGCTGCCGGCCGCCGGACCGGTATCCGGAATCAGGCTGTTGATGCTCGGCGGAGGGGCCGGAGCGTAGACGAAGGGCAGCGTGTTGCTGGTGCCCAGGGGTGTGTCCACGGTGACAGGGACAGTCCCGGTCCCCGCGGGCGCGATGGCAGCAATCGCGCTGTCCGACACCACGGTGAATTCGGTCGCCGGGGTGGTGCCGAAGTTCACGCTCGTGGCGCCGCTGAGCCCGGAGCCGTTGAGCACGACGAGGGTGCCGCCCGCGGCCGGCCCGGTCTCCGGAACCAGGCTGGTGAGCGTGGGTGTCGCAGGCGTGTAGGTGTACGCCTGGGTGTTGCTGGTGCCGTGCGGAGTGGTGACGCTGACCTGGACCGTACCGGTCCCGGGGGGAGTGATCGCGGTGATGGAGCTGTCGGAGAGCACGCTGAAGCTGGTCGCCGGGACGCCTCCGAACGTCACGCTCGTGGCACCCGTGAACCCGGAGCCGGTGAGCGAGACCGGGTTGCCCCCGCCGGCTGGGCCCGAAGTCGGGCTGAGGGCCGTGAGAACCGGTGGCGCCGGCGCGGCCGGGACATAGGTGTACGACACGGATTTACTCGCTCCGGCCGGGGTGATGACGGTGATGCCCACCGTGCCGGTGCCGGGCGGGGCCACAGCGGTGATGGTGTTGTCTCCCGTCCCCGTGAAGCTGGTGGCGTTGGCCGTGCCGAACTTGACCGCTGTCGCGCCGGTGAAGCCGGAACCGGTGACGGTAACGGTGTTTCCACCGGCAGCCGGCCCCGAGGTGGGCGATACCGAGGTGATCACCGGCACCGGCACCGGCGCCGGGGTGTAGGTGTATCGGACGGAGTTGCTGGTTCCGGCGCGTGTGGACACCGTCACCCCGACGGTGCCGGTACCGGGCGGAGCCACAGCGGTGATCACGTTGTCCGTCCACACGGTGAAACTCGCGGCGTTGGTCGCCCCGAACGTGACCGCGGTAGCCCCCGTGAAGCCGAAACCGAGGAGGGTGACCGCGTTGCCACCCGCGGCCGGGCCCACGCTCGGGTCTATGAGAATGATGGTCGGCATCGTTTCGCCTTTCGTTGTTGATCGCGTGCATGCCACACCCAGCTCGGGGGACGCCGGTTGCCCCGGCCCGGATTCCGGACATGAGATGCCCTATGTGGAGGAGTGCGCAGAAACAGGGGGGCGCGCCATGCCGATAGGCCTTGCCACTGCGTGGGCCCGCGGCGCCGCCCTGACACACCGCCACTTCCCAGAGAACCGAATATGAGATAGACACCAAAAGGGCGCAATCAGGGCGCAAAAGAGCAAAAGCGCCAAGTATGAATATGTAAATTAGCGCCAGGATTACTCACTTTGCGCTGAAGTGCGCCGCTGGGGCGGGGCCGTCGCCGCCAGGACCGCTTAGGCGGACCGGCCCGATATGACCGGCCCTGGGACCAAATGCCGTTGGCGAATCCCACGAACCCGCATCCGCTCCTGAACACGGCCGCACCCCTCGCCGTATGAAACGGAGCTTCTCCGAACCGGGAGGCCCCCCATCTTCCGGAACGACGTAGAGGGGTTCCATGAAACTCAAATCGCACAAACGCTCCACTGTGGCAGGCAGGGCGATCGCCGCGGCGGCCGCCCTCCTGCTGGGAGGCGGTGGGTTGATAGCCATCAACGTCTCCGCCTCCGCCGGTCAGGGGGGCGACTCCTCCCAGGAACAGCCGGCCGAGGTACAGAATGCCTCCACCATCGACTGTCCGGAGGTGCGAGATCAGGTAACCGAAGTACCGCAAGATGCGCAGTCGGAGGTGGACAACAAGCTCGCGGAGCTCGACACGCAGGTCGGCGATGCGTACGAGAAGATGGTCCAGAACCGGGATGCCGCGGAAAGCGATCCGAACTTCGTGCAGAACTCGGTTCTCGATCCGCTCGCGGAACAGCGCAGGACCACCATCGACGACATCTCCTCGTCCATTGGCAACGACGCCCCCCAGGGCCTCGACCAGATGGCCGAGTGCCAGCTCAAGGAGGGCGGCGCCGTCGCGGACGACGGCCAGAACCAGGCCGGTGACGACCAGGCCCAGGACGGCGGCCAGGACCAGGGCGGCGAGGACCAGGCCGGACAGGACGGAGGCCAGGACCAGGCCGGACAGGACCAGGGCGGCGAAGTGCAGGCCGGCGGACCCTCCCCCGAGGACTTCGTAGACATCACCCAGGTCGAGCCGAACGTCCAGGAGCCGCAGGAGCAGCAGGGCGCCTCGACCGGCACCTTCACCACCGACTGCGGCGTCGAGAGCGCCCCGCGCAACTCGGACAACGTCATCGTCGCGCCTGGCGTGAGCAATGGTGCCCAGCACATGCACGACTACGTGGGCAACCAGGAAACCGGCGCCTTCGTGAGTGACGACGACCTCGTCAACGGTGATACCAGCTGCCAGAACCAGGGAGACCAGTCCACCTACTTCTGGCCGGTGCTGCGTGTGCAGGACGGCCAGGACGAGCAGGACGCGAATGCTCCCGGCGGTGGTCAGGACGGCAATATCGGCACGATCCAGACGCCGTCGGAGGTGACCCTTGAATTCAAGGGCAACCCGGCCGGCGACGTCGTGGCGATGCCGCGGCTCCTGCGCATCATCACCGGTGACGCCAAGGCATTCACCAACGGTGACGCCAACGCCAATGCCTCGTGGAGCTGCACCGGATTCGAGGACCAGGTGCAGCTGAAGGACAAGTACCCGCTCTGCCCGGAGGGCGAGCAGGTGGTGCGCACGTCCAAGTTCCAGAGCTGCTGGGACGGTCAGAACATCGACAGCGCCAACCACCGTACGCACGTCGACTTCGCCAATGAGGACGGCTCCTGCGACAACGGCTTCCAGGCGATCCCGCAGCTCGTGCAGCGGCTCGTCTACGACGTCCAGCCGGAGCCCAACTTCGCGGTCGACTCCTTCCCGGACCAGTTGCACAAGCCGATCACCGACCACGGTGACTTCATCAACGTCTTCTCCGAAGAACTGATGCAGGAGGCTGTGGACTGCATCAACGAGGGACGGCAGTGCCAGTAGAGCCGTCCGGCAGACCCTGACCGGATAGCGGTTCTCGGGCTCCCCCAGCGGAAGCTGGGGGAGCCCGGTCGTTACCCCTGATGCCCGCTGTGCTCCTTGTGCGAAGGACCTCCGCCAGAGGAGTGACCGTGATCAGGCGCGGTCTCGACCTCCCCGCCGAGCCGGCCGCGCAGCGATCCGATCACCTTCGGGTCGCCCACCGCGACCCACTTGCGGCCCACCAGATACGAGCCGCCGTAGGCCTGCGCACTGCTCAGCCAGTTCTGCTGGCCGATGTTCGTCTTGAACGTCGCCAGCACGTACTTCCCGCCCCGCGTCTTGCAGATGCCCTGCCGGATCTCCGTCGCGTCGATCTGCATATCGGGCTTGCACTTGGCCTTCTCGGCCAGCTGCTCCACGGTCCCCGTCGCCGTCTTCGGCACCTTCTCGCCGTCGTCCTCCCCGCCGCACCCGGCCGCGAGCAGCAGCACGGCGGACAGGACGGCGGCACGGCTCGGAATACGCCTCAGTGCTCGCATCGATGACCTCCTGACGGGACTCAACTCAAGGGATGACGGCACACGCCGCCACTTCCCCCTACGGGAACCGCGGACGGATCACTCAGTTCTCCCTCCGGGCGCCCCTGTCGCGCGCCCCATTGCTCCCCCTTGGCCCCCTCATTAACGTGCACCCCGCACACACATGACGCCGCACCACCGCATCGTCACGCACAGTGGGGAGCGCACGTGACCGATCCGCTCAGCCGCCGGATGGCCAGACGGACTCTACTCGGGACCGCGGGAGCGCTCGGCGCCGCCGCGGCCCTCGGCAGCGGCCCGCCCGCGGCCGCCGCAGAACCGAAGACCCTCATCACCGCCCCGGCGCTGGCCGCGCTGGGGCGTCTGCTGCCCCGCCACGCCGACCAGTTCCGGCTGAAGATGCTCGCCGGGGGGAACGAACGGCGCGAGCGCTTCCGCGTCTCCGGCTCCACCGGCCGTATCGAGGTGTCGGGCACCAGCCCCGCGGTGCTGCTCACCGGCGTCCACTGGTACCTCAAGTACGTCTGCGGGGCGCTCATCTCCTGGGCGGGCACGCAAGCGAACCTCCCGCGCCGGCTGCCCGCGCCCGCCCGCCCCCTCGAGCGGTCCGCGACCGTGCAGAGCCGCTTCGCGTTCAACGACACACACGACGGCTACACGGGCCCGTACGCCGACTGGCCGCGCTGGGAGCGGCTCATCGACGTCATGGCGCTGCACGGCTTCAACCAGATCCTCGTCACCCCGGGCCAGGAAGCCGTCTACCACCGCCTCCTCCGGGACTTCGGCTACTCGGACGAGGAGGCGCGGGCCTGGCTCCCCGCCCCCTCCCACCAGCCGTGGTGGCTACTGCAGAACATGAGCGCGTACGGCGGCCCGGTCAGCCCCGAACTCCTCGCCAGGCGGACCGACTTGGGCCGCAGGATCACCGGCCGGATGCGCGAGCTCGGCATGGCGCCGGTGCTCCCCGGCTACTTCGGCACCGTCCCCGACGGCTTCGCGGAGCGCAACCCCGGGGCCCGTACCGTCCCGCAGGGCACCTGGGCGGGCCTGAAGCGCCCGGACTGGCTCGACCCGCGGACCGAGGCCTTCCGCGACGTGGCCGCCGCCTTCTACCGCCACCAGGAAGAACTCTTCGGCCCCGCATCCCATTTCAAGATGGACCTGCTGCACGAGGGCGGCAGCGCGGGGGACGTGCCCGTGCCGGACGCGGCGCGCGCCGTCGAGCGGGCCCTGCAGACCGCCCGGCCCGGCGCCACCTGGGTCATCCTCGGCTGGCAGGACAACCCGCGCCGCGACCTCCTCGACGCCGTCGACAAGGACCGGATGCTGGTCGTGGACGGGCTCTCCGACCTGGAGACGGTGACCGACCGCGAGGACGACTGGGGCGGCACGCCGTACGCCTTCGGCACCATCCCCAACTTCGGCGGGCGCACGACGATCGGCGCCAAGACCCATATGTGGGCGGAGCGTTTCACCGCCTGGCGCGACAAGCCGGGCAGCAGGCTCACCGGCGTCGCCTACATGCCCGAGGCCGTCGAGCGCGACCCGGCGGCCCTGGAGCTCTTCAGCGAGCTGGCCTGGCGGAGCGAGCCGGTCGAGCGCGCCGCCTGGTTCGACGGCTATGCGGACCTGCGGTACGGCGGACGCGACGGGCACGCGCGCGATGCCTTCGCCGCCCTGCGCGACACCGCGTACGAGATCAGCAGCCGGGACGGCCGCCCGCACGACTCCATCTTCGCCTCCCGCCCCAGCCTCGCCGCCGCCTCCGGCACGCACTACGCCACCCACACCCCCGCCTTCGACCCGGCCGGGTTCGACGCCGCCTTCGCCGCGCTGCTCGGCGTACGGGAGGGGCTGCGCGGCTCGGACGCGTACCGCTACGACCTCGCCGACGCCGCGCGCCAGGCCCTCGCGAACCGCTCCTGGCAGCTGCTGCCCCAGCTGCGGATCGCCTACGAGCGCAAGCACCTGGGCACCTTCCGCGCCCTGGCCCGGCTGTGGCTGAAGCTGATGGCGCTGAGCGAGGACGTGACCGGGGCGCACCGCCTCTTCCTGCTCGGGCCGTGGCTGGAGGACGCCAGGCGGATGGCCACGGGTGAGACCGAGTCGGCGCGGCTGGAGCGGACGGCGCGGGTGCTCGTGACCACCTGGGCGGACCGGGCCACGGCGGACGGCGGGCGGCTCGCCAATTACGCCAACCGCGACTGGAACGGCCTCATCGGCGACTTCCACCTCCCCCAGTGGCGGGCCTTCCTCGAGGAGCTGGAGGACGCCCTCGCCGAGAACCGCGCGCCGAAGTCCTTCGACTGGTACGCGGTCGAGGAACCGTGGACGCGCGAGCGCAAGGGCTATCCGCTGCGGCCGGTGAGCGACGCGTACCGCACGGCGCGGCGGGTGCGCGACGTGCTGGCCACGGCCCCGTACCAGGGCCGGGTTACGGTCACCGCCGAGCCGTCCACGCTGCCGCCGGGCGGCGCCGCGCAGGTCGCCGCCGCCTTCCGCAACGTCAACGGCCTGTCCGCAACCGGCCGCATCGACTTCACCCTGTCCGGCGTCGACGCCGAGCCCGAGGGCTCCCCGTCGCTGCCGCGCGTGGAGCCGGGCGGCAGCGGCACGGTCCGCTGGCGCGCGACCGCCCCCGACGAGCCCCTGGACCGGCCGCTGAAACCGCTGCCGTACGACCTGAGCACGGAGTACGGCCCGGAGGGCGAGGACCGGGTGCGGGTCGTCCACCCCGGCGCGCTGTGGGTGGCGGGCCCGCTGGCGGACGGCTGGAGGACCGTCACGAACAACGAGGCCGTCTTCGGGCAGCTCGACGACCGCATCGGCATCGACGGGGCGGGCGCGGATCTGTGGCGCGCGACGGCGGAGTTCGGCGCCGTCTACCGCGAGGGCGCGCTGGCGGGCGGCACGGCCGTGACCGTACGGGTCGACGCGCAGGCCGTCACGGGACCCTGGGCGCGCTCCGGGCTCATCGCCCGCAACAGCCTCGCGACGGCCGGCTCCCCCGGCTTCCTCAACCTGTCGGTGACCCCGGCCAACGGGGTGGTCCTGTCGTACGACACGAACGGCGACGGAACGCTGGACGCCTACCAGCGCGTCACGGGCGTACGGGCCCCGGTTCTGCTCCGGCTCTCGCGCGACGCGGACTCGGGCGCGTACACCGGGGAGTTCTCGGCGGACGGCGGCGCCGGCTGGCGCACGGTGGGGACGGTTTCCGTGCCGGGCGCGGCCGGCCGGCAGGACGTGGGGTTGTTCATGTCGGCGGCGAACGGCGGGAACGGCGCGCGCGGGACGGTCGAGTTCAGCGGCTGGGAACTGACGGAGCCGGAGGAGGCCAAGGGCTCTGCGGGCTCCCCGGACTCCGCTCCCGCCGGATGAGCACGGGCCATCCGGTCGCGGCCCTGGTGGCAGGCGCGCTGGACACGGTCATCGGCTTGACGGTCGTGGGCGTCAAGCTGGTGGCGCAGCACTGAGCCGTCCGCGTCAGGTCGTTGCACGGTGCGTTGGCCGGCGCAGTCGTCGGTGGCCGTCGTCGGTGACTTTCTCGGTGATGCCTTGGCGATCGAGGTGTTCCAGCAGGGGGACGACGACGCGTCGTGGTGCGGCCAGGGCGGTTCGTGCGTGGCTTACGCGGAAGGGTGCGGGCAGCCGCTGGAGTACGGCGATGGCCTGCTCTATCGCGTCCGGGATGAGGTAGACGTCCGGTGCCAGTCGCACGAGCACACCGTGCCGGGTCAGCGCGCGGAGTTCGGCGGCGCTGACCCCGAGCTCGCGCCACCGGTGGGCGGTCGGCGCTCGCGGGCCCGCTGCGGCGAGTTCCCGGTGGGCGATCTCGGCGACTCTGTGCAATGCGGCCGGCAAGGGGGCTTCGGCCAGGCCGACGCGGCCGTGGTCTTCCCTGAGCTGGGGCGACATGATGAGGTCGATGACGCGGGTGCCGGGGAGTCCCAGTGCGTCCCGTATCTGTTCCCTGGTGAGTTCCGGTGCCGTGGCGGACTGCTGTTCGTGGTGGGTCCGCACCAGGATCAGCAGGCGTTCGGCGAGCTGCCGCCGGCGTTCGGGGTCGATCAGCCATTCCTGCTCCGGCCAGCCGGCGGGCAAGGGGATGCCGAGACGGCGCACGTCGGCGCTGCGGACCAAGCCGCGGCGGGTGAGCTCGTCGGCGAGCAGCGGTCTTCGGTCGCGGATTCCAGTGCCGCCCTGCGCCGCCCCGCGGCGCCACGACCGGCCATGTGCGGGGGCATCGGGTCCAGCACGGTTGCGCCCAGCACCGCACGAGTGGCGGGGTCGCGCACCGCGAGCCGGTCTCCCACATGGAGCGGCAGCGGTGCGGACAGCCGGAGCCGGCCGAGGTCGTCGGCGAGCCGGCGCAGCCGGGCGGGGCGACGGGCCGTGCCGAGGTGGCACATGACCTCGGCCGGCAGCGCCGGTGGATTCGCGCTCGCGCCGACGGCGTGCAGCCGGACTTCGACCAGCGTGCCGGCGACCCATGCGTCCGGAGTGAGCAGGGCGCTGCCGCGGGGCACCGCGTCGAGCGGAACGCGCCGGAGGTTGACCGCGAGGCGGGTGGGCCCGGAGGCCTCCGTCACGGATCGTTCGCACACCTGAAGTCCCCGGACGGTCGCGATCGGGCCCTCCGTACCGGATGGGCAGAGCTCGACCCGATCCCCGACGCGCAGCGTTCCGCCGAGCAGCGTGCCGGTCACCACGGTGCCCGCGCCGGAGACGGTGAAGGCCCGGTCCACCCACAGCCGTACCGGTCCCGGACCGGGCGGGCACGCCGGAGAGAGCCGGTCGAGCGCGGAGCGCAGCGCATCGAGACCCTGGCCGGTGTGCGCGCTCGTCGCCACCGGAGCCGGAGCCGGGAGGCCGCGCATGAGCAGCTCACGACGGGCGACGGCCGCCGTGGGTCCGGGATCGGCCAGGTCGCAGCGGGTGATCACGAGAATCAGCTGCGGCACGGCGAAGGCGGCCAGGGCGTCGGTGTGTTCGGCGGTCTGTGCGGCCCAGCCCTGGTCCGCGGCCACCGCCAGCAGCGCGGCACGGACGGGGCCGAGTCCGGCCAGCATGGTGTGCAGGTACCGCTCGTGTCCCGGCACGTCGACGAAGGCAGCCCGCCGCCCGCTCGGCAGGTCGCACCACGCGAACCCGAGATCCAGGGTGAGCCCACGGCGTCGCTCCTCGGCGAGCCGGTCCGGGTCACGGCCGGTGAGTGCGCGGACCAGGGCTGTCTTGCCGTGGTCGACATGCCCGGCCGTGGCTACGACGATCACGACGCGGTGCGCATGGCGTCGACGACCTGGTCGTCCTGGTGCAGATCGATCGTGCGCAGGTCGAGCAGGCAACGACCGTCCATCACCCGGCCCACGACCGGCGGCGTGCCGGCACGCAGCGCTGCGCCGTACCGCTCGGGCAGGCTGAGCGCCACGCTGGGAAGCACCACGTCCGGCGCGCCGCCGCCACCCACCATGGCCGTCGAGGCCACGATGCGCGCGTCCACACCGGACAGCTGAGCCGCCATCCGCTGGGCGCGCGCCCGCAGTCCGGCCGGCTCGGCGTGCAGCGCCTGCACGACCGGTGGGCGCGGGCCGCGCACGGTCGCCTCCAGCGCGGCCAGCGTCAGCTTGTCGGTCCGCAGCGCGCGAGCCAGTGGATGCCGGGCCAACTGCCGGACCATGCCGGCCTCGCCGAAGATCAGGCCGGCCTGCGGACCACCCAGCAGTTTGTCCCCACTCGCGGTCACCAGCGCCGCGCCGGCCCGCAATGCGCTCTGCACGTCGGGTTCCTCGGGCAGTACGGAGTCCCGCCGCAGCAGTCCGGATCCGACGTCGACCACAACCGGAACGTCGAGTGCGGACAGAGCGGCGACGCCGACCGACTGCACGAAACCGGTCACCACGAAATTGGACGGATGCACCTTCAGCACGAACGCGGTGTCCCGACCGACCGCCGAGAGGTAGTCGTCCAGGGTGGTTCGGTTCGTCGTACCGACCTCGCGCAGCCGGGCGCCCGTGCTCTCCATCAGCTCGGGCAGCCGGAAGCCATCGCCGATCGCGACCAGTTCGCCTCTGCTGATCACGATCTCCCGCCCCCCGGCGAGGGTGACGGCGGCAAGCGCCAGCGCGGCGGCATTGTTGTTCACCACGTGCACGTCACCCGCCTCGGGCACGGCCGCCATCAGCGCCTCGCGCACGCCGCGGCCACGGCGTGCCCGGCTGCCGGAGGCAAGGTCGAACTCGACGTCGGTGTACCCGGCGGCCGCGACGACGGCGTCGACGGCCGCGGCCGACAGCGGGGCACGGCCGAGGTTGGTATGCACGACGACCCCGGTCGCGTTGATCACCGCCTGCAGGCTGCTCGCGGTCTGCGGCAAGGTCCGCCCGACCTCGGCGAGCACCTCGCCGGGGGCGATCTCGCCCCGCCTGGCCCGCTCTTGCGCGGCGTGGACGACGCCCTTGACCGCGGTTCGCCCCAAGTGGGTGAGGGCAGAGTGCAGTTCCGGTGCGGCGAGCAGTGCGTCGGTGCGGGGAACACGGCGCCTTGGATCAGTCATCGCATGAGCCCGTCGTGGAAGTCTGGCGGAGGCGGACGGGAATCGAACCCGCCTGGCCGGGAGCCCCGGCCACGTCGGTTTTGAAGACCGCGGGCGCCACCAGGCGCCATACGCCTCCACGTTGAGGGCTTCCCTGGGCGGGAAGCACGTGTGATCGGCTGGAGTCATGGAGTCGATCTGCGGTACCGAGGTCCGCCTCACCCAGTACGCGCGCGGCGGCGGCTGTGCGTGCATGGCACGCGGCCACGGGCGAGGTCTTTCCGCAGGCGATAGCGGCGATCACGGAGCTCAACGACCGCGCGAGCGCGGCCGCCGTTTCGGCAGAGGTGCGATGTGCCACTGATGTCACGGGTTTCGGTCTGCTGGGTCATCTCTACAAGCTGGTCCGGGCGAGTGGGGTCTCGGCGGTGCTGTACGCCGATGCGGTGGGCTATCTGGACGGTGCGAGGGAAGCGGCGAAGGACGGCTTTGTCAGGGGTGGCACCCGGCGCAACCTCGCCTGGGTGGAGCCCCACGTCGACTTCGGGGCCGTCGGTGAGATCGAACGGCTGCTGCTGGCCGACGCACAGACGTCAGGGGGGCTGTTGGTCGCCGGTGAGGTGCCGGGTGCGCCGGTGATCGGCGAGTTGGTGCCAGCGGGGCGGGCGTCGATCACCGTCCGCTGAGCCACCGCCCGCTGAGCCACCGCCCGCTGACTCACCGCCCGCTGAGTCACCGGAATTCGCGACCAGCGGCAGCCCGACCTGGAGGACGACCGCCACCATCAGACCTCCGGCGACGACGGTCATCGCCCACACGGGCGATGGCAGCGGGCCGGTCCCGTCGGCGTCGGTGAGCCGGCCGGCGAGCCCGCCCAGTCCGCCGAGGCTGATCGCCAGTGCGCGCAGCACGGTGTGCGGGCCGAACCGGTCGTGGCTGTCCAGACAGCCGCAGCGCGGACGCCCGCCGCGCCTCAGTTGCACGCCGGCGTACCCGGCGAAGATCCCGCCCAGCACGACCATGCCGAGCATCGGCAGCCACGTCGGCGGGAACACCAGTCCCCCGCGGGTCGATGGCGGCAGTACGAGCGTCATCGCCCCCAGGCCCAGCGCGAGCTCGGCGACCGGCAGCGCCCACGCCAGCCAGGTGACGTTGGCGGCCATGACCCGCCCGTGCTCGCCCAGCACCAGCGCGAACGCCGGGCGGTGGCGCAGTTTCCACCACCCGGCGTTCAGCAGGACGAACCCGCTGCCGGTGGCGCCGACGGCGCCGAGCAGCGTCCAGTTCATCTTCCATCGTCTCCTTACGGTTGAACCAGCAGCGGCAGCACGAGCACCGCCTGGCCCGCGGTGAAGGCCAGCACGAGCGTGACCTTCAGCCACTTCTCCCAGGTGCTCCAAGCCAGGTCCCACTCACCGCCGGCGCCGTAGTACAGCGAGCCGATGGCCATCGCCGCCCGGCCGAGACCGAACGCCGCACCGGCCGCAAGCGCCGTGAGGGGCCCGGCGAACCCCGCTACCAGCACCAGAGCCGCGTAGGGCAGTCCGGACGGCACGTAGGTGCGCATGCCGGTGCCCATCTCGATCCCGAACTGCAGCGGACCGAAGAACCGGCCGTGCCGGAACACGGTCTCCGGGACCAGCCGGCCGTTCTGTGGGAGCGGGAACCGCGGCCACCCGAACTCCCGGGCGGCCAGCACCACCAGCACCACCAGGGTGGCCCCGGCCACGGCGGTCACCGGCAGCACCGCGCGCAGCACGGAACCGACGAGCATCACACCAAGGCCACTGATCACTCCGCCCAGCACCAGGCCGAGCGCGAAAGCATAAGGGGGAAGACCTCGCCAGACCGACGAGCCCAGCACGGAGGCTGAGTTGCGGCTTCAAGTGGAGCCGCTGGTCGCGAACCCCGCCGCGGCGCCGGTCACCAGCCAGGGCCACAGCAAGTGCGTCCCCGCGCCGGGCAGCGGCAGCGCGGTGGCCACGCCCCCGACCGCGGCGGCAGTGATCAGTGCTGCTGCGGTCGCGGGATGCCAGGTCAGACGGCAAGCCGGCCTCATGACACCAGAGCCCGGCAGATGCTGAACACGGTGTTGGTCTCACCGCCGGCAGTCACCGTCATCTCCCCGTCGGAGCACCGGTACGCCTTGCCGTCCGGAGTCGTCCACTTCCACGCGTTCTTCTGCTCACTCTCGCCGCACATCGTGGAGACCGGCGCGTACTTGGTGACCTTGTCACCCTCCGTCACCTCGTCGGCGCGGTACCAGCCGTTGGCGTCGCAGTAATCGCTGGAGACCGGCCCGCCGAAGCACGCCCCGGGGGCGTCCTTGAACTGACCGCCCTCGTCCGCCTGCTCGTCATAGCCGCTGGGGTAGGCGTCCTTGCAGTCGTTGCGGTCCCAGCCCGTCAGCCCACCCGGACTCTCCTCGGCGAAGGCCCGCCCGCTGTTGCCCCATGTGAGCGAGAGAGCCCCCACGGTGAGCGCCGATGCGGCCATGCCGCGCAGCACACTTCTGCGCGAGGCGGGCTTCTTCAGCCCGCGGAGCGCCGTGGTGGGCTGCAGGTCACCGTCATCATTCCGGTTGACCAAGGGTATTTCAGCCAGGTGTGACGTCATCACGACGACCTTTCCATCGGTGGGGCGGAGGGGGTGACCGCGAGTGCACCGGCGATGTCGCGCTCGCTGCTCGGGAGGTGCAGCGAGCCGATGGTGCCGTCGGTGCCGACGGTCAGGAGTACGGGCGGACTCAGGTGGGCCAGCGACGACCACGCGTCGCGGTCCTGGACGAGCTCCAGCGCGTCGGGCAGCGACGACCACCGCTCCGGCGGCTCGTAGGTGAGCAGCACCGGCCGGAAGTCCGGTGTCGCCATCTCCGCAAGGACGGCGGCGGCGTGCCGGCACAGGGGGCAGCCGGCGTCGGCGACCAGCACCGTTCGCTCCCGGCCCGGTTCCGCGATGCGTTCCACGAACGACGGGGGCAGCACCAGCTCCGCGGGGGGCGCCGCGGTGGCGGCCCGCTCGTCCAGCCGCCGCCGCAGCATCCGCACTTCTCGCAGCACCGCGGCGAGAGCGAGATAGAGAATGACGATCGCGATCCAACTGAGGATCACCAAAGCGAGGGTGGCAGACATGGATGCGCGATCGCCTCAGGCCGCGGTCCAGGCGGCGTCGATCCCGTCCACCCAGTCCAGCAGGGCGGCGGTGCCGAGCCCGGACCCCGGGTCGATCCGTACCTGGGCGGCGCCCTTCGTTCCGGCGACGACATACAGGTAGTCGTGCTCGCTGGCGGAGCCGGCGCGCCCGGGCAGCGGCACCCGCCACAGCTCGCCGTGGCGCGTGGACTTGCCTCGGTGCTTGGGCACCATCCGTCCGGCCTGCCGCGGTCCGGGAACGACGATCGTGCCCCGGTCGGCCACGACGACGGCCACCTGCTCCAGTGCGGTGTCGCCCTGCGTGAAGCGTTCCGGGCGCACCCGCATGCCGCGGGGGTGGTCCTCGATCTCCAGCGTGCCGAACAGGCCGATCAGCGTCTGACGGCTCGGCGCGGGGCCGGTGAAGACCGTCATCAGCTCGTGGTACCGCTCCTTCAGGGTGACCAGCGTGGTGTTGCCGTCCGCGCTGGCGGCGACGACGGTCTCGCGCCCCTTGACGACGAACCGGTCCGTCGGGGCCGCTTTGATCACGTGTTTGCGGACGAAGTCGTGATAGCCGCGGGAACCGATCTGGAACGCGCGGCTGTAAGCGCCGCCGACGAACCGTACGTTGGTCGCCACGGTTCGTACGGGCGCTTCGCCGGCGAGGCGCAATGCCAGTCTGTCCCCACTCGGAGCCATGATGCGCAAAGTCGAGCCCGGCACCCGGACCACCTCCAGAACATAAGCAGCGGATGAATCATTCATCGGGCGGAAGTGCGGAATGCTTCCGCTCAATCAGCCTGCCTGCCCTGCGCCTTCGGTGCCTCTCGGCGGGCACCGAAGGATTATTCCGCTGCTGGTCGTTGCGGCGGAGTTCCCGAGGTTGCCCGGGCTCGCCATGAGATAGATCACAGCTTGTAGGGCGCGAACGGCTCAACGGAGCATTCGCTCGGCGCATCCCTTCTGAATAAGAGCCACGATAAATTCCGTCAGGGTGGGGCCCATTGAAT
Source organism: Streptomyces sp. 8N616 (assembly GCF_052246385.1). Classification (NCBI taxonomy): domain Bacteria; kingdom Bacillati; phylum Actinomycetota; class Actinomycetes; order Kitasatosporales; family Streptomycetaceae; genus Streptomyces; species Streptomyces sp. 8N616. The sequence continues at coordinate 97,709 of NZ_JBQQBY010000012.1, forward strand.
CGCCAAGGTGGGGAATCCGTGCACCTCGTGGGGCGCGAGGACGAATTGTGCTCGATCGACGAGCTGCGCGCTGAAGTCTGGGGCGGATACGGCACAGGGGTGCTGATTCAGGGCGCGGCGGGCATGGGCAGGACGGCGCTGCTTCGCGCGGCGTGCGAGCGGGCCCAGCGCGCGGGGGCGCTTGTCTTCGCAGCCGCGGCGGACCGGCTGGAGGCCGACTGCCGGTTCGGCGTCGTCCGGCAGTTGTTCGAGGGCGTCGACGGATCCTGGCCCGTGTCCGGCCGGGATGGCCTGGATGGCCTGGATGGCCTGGATGAGCTCTTCGCCAGGGCCATGGATCTGGCGGCGGGCCGGCCGGTGGTCATCGCGGTGGACGATCTACGGTGGATCGACGACGCCTCGGCACGGTGGCTCGCGTATCTGCTGCGCAGGATCCGTCGCCGGCGTGTTCTCGTCATCGCGACCACGAGCCTGCCGACGGACGTCATCGACGCCGACCTCGTAAGCCGTTTCGACCACGGGATCGCCCTCGATGGGCTGCGCACCGAGGCCGTCGTCGACCTCGCGGGAGACATTCTGGGCACGCCGGTCGAGAAGGAGTTCGGCGCCTCGTGTCACCGGGCCACCGGTGGCAACCCGTTGCTGCTGCGGGCGGTGCTCCGCGCGGTGCGGGAAGCGGAACGACCGGTGAGCTCCGCGGTCCTGAGCGAGGTGCTGGCAAGCCCTCCGCCGGACGTGCTGACCTGGCTGCGACGAACCCTGGCGACCTGCGGTTCCGGTGCCGCAGAACTGGTCGAGGTGATCGCGGCGTTCGGCGAACCGGTCGAACTGGACCTCGCCGTGGCCACCGCCGAACTCGCCATCGCGCGGGTGGCACCGCTGGTCGACGCGCTGGTGGCGGCGCCACTGCTGTACTGGTGCCGCGACCGGGTATCCCTGCGGCCGCCTCTGGTCCAGGCGGCCGTGCTGGCCGGCCTCGCGCCCGGCACCGGCCAGGTGCTGCGCGCCAGGGCGGCGCGGCTGCTGCATTCCCGTGGGGCGCCCGCGGCCGACATCGCGGCACAGCTGCTGCGCTCCGGTCCGCTCGGTGAGCCGTGGGCGGCCGATGTGCTGTGTGCGGTGGCCGCGAAGGCCATGGCAGAGGGTGACTTCGACCGCGCGCTGGACCATCTGCGGTCGGCGCTGCGCGAGCCGATGAGCTCGCAAAGACGGTCGGAGCTGATGGTGCACATGGGCTCGGCGCAGCCACCGGCCGATGTCGGCTCGGCCGTCGGCTACCTGCGCCGGGCCCTGGACGTCACCTCTGACGTCTCGGTCCAGGCCGGTGCCGCGCGGCGGCTGGCCGGACTGCTGTGCCTGAGCGAGCGTTACGGGGAGGGCATGCGGGTGCTGCGGAACGTGGCCGGGCCTGCGCGAGACCGCTCCCCTGAGGTGGCGGCAAGCCTGGAGGTCGAGGAGGCTCTGCTGGGCCTGTTCCATCTGCCCTCGCCGGATTCGGCGTTGGCCCGGCTCGCCGGCCGCGTCGACCTCACCGAGGAGCCGGAGAACGACGCGCTGGGCATCTTGTGGTCGGTCTGCGCGATGATGTCGGGCCTGCGGCGGCAGCAGGCGGTGAAGCTGGCATCGAGGGCACTGGATCACGGCCTCCCGCAAGTGAACGAGGCATCCCTCCACCACCCGATGAGCGTGCTGACGCTCGCGGTGGCCGGTGAACTCGAACTCGCCTTCCACCACGCCGGCCAGGCGGTCGACCAAGCGCGCCGCACCCGTTCCGCGCTGGGTGGTGCCCGGGCACTCGCCGTGCGCAGCGAGGTGAACTACCGGCTGGGACGGCTGGAGGACTGCCGGAACGACGCGCGGGCCTGCCGGGACACGCTCGTCCAGTTCGGCTCACGCCGGGCGGACGGCATGGCCGTGGCCGCGACCGCGCGGCTGGCGGACGCCCTGGTGGACAGCGGCGACCCGGACGCGGCCGGGCAGGTGATCGCGGACGTGCTGGGGGGACGGACCGTGCCGGCGAACCTGCTGGGTGCGTGGCTGCTCACCAGCCGGGGCCGACTGCGCCTGGCCACGGGAGAGATCCGGGAGGGCGTGGACGACCTGCTGCAGGCGGGCCGGCGGCTGGACTCCTGGCAGGTGACCAATCCCGCCGTCATTCCGTGGCGGTCGCTGGCCGGGCTCGGGTATGCGGCGATGGGCAAGAACTCGGCGGCCCGTGAACTCATCGAGGAGGAACTGGCCCTGGCGCGCCGGTGGGGAAGCGCGCAGGCCATCGGCATGGCCTTGCGGGCGGCAGGCAGGGCGACGAAGGGAAGCGCGGGCGTCGCTCTGTTGCGTGAGGCAGTCGCCGCGCTGAGCCGCTCCGATGCGTCGCTGGAACATGCGCGCGCCCTCGCCGACCTCGGCACCGCGCTGCGTACGACCAACCAGCTCGCGGATGCCCGCCACCACCTGCGTCAGGCCGCGACCTGCGCGCAGCAGTGCGGCGCGATCGCGCTGGTCCGCCTCGCTCGCGCCGAACTCATCGCGGCCGGTGCCCGGCCCCGCAGCCAGGCTCACTGCGGGCCCGAGTCCCTCACCCCGACCGAGCGCCGGGTGGCTCACCTGGCGGCACGGGGGCTGAGCAACCGGGAGATCTCCGAGCGCCTCTTCGTCGTACGACGCACCGTGGAGCTGCACTTGAGCAGCATCTACCGCAAGCTCGGCGTCCGCGGACGAGCGGATCTGCCTGCGAGGATGCCGATGCCAAGCGATCGGAAATAGCCCGCCCGTGGGCCGCGTTACGCGCGCCGCGTCCCGGCGCGCGTGCGGGCCAAACTCATCCGCGAGTTCGGCCCCGACGTGCTGCCCCGGGCCCAGTCCGCGGGCCTCGAGCGGACCGCCGCAGCGGGCGGCGGGAAGAGCCGGGCGGGCTCCGACGCGGTGGTGGCCGTCCCGGTGGGCAGGAAGCCGGACCGGGGTGGTCCCGGGCGGCGCGGCTGGGAACTCGCGCACTGGGCGGTGGCCCAGGCCTCCGAGCCGCGTACGCCGCGCACGCCTGCGGCCCCGTCGCATCGCATCGAGCCGGCCATGCGGCACGAGGAGCGAGCCGGCCATGCGGCACGAGGAGACGGCGCATCCCGGGACACCGATGGCCGAGGCCCTTCGGCCACTCCCCCGAGAGACCGCAGCCAAGGAATCCGGCCACGGCCCGTAGGGCGTGTTCCCCGCGTCCGCCCACTCCGCCCACGCCGCACGCGCCGCACGCGCCGCACGCGCCGCCTGGGGCCGCAGCCATGAGCCGCGGCCCGTCACATCGCATCGAGTAGACGATGCGGCACGGAAACAGTGCATTCCGGGACACCGCAAACCGAGGTCCTTCGGCGCTCTCCGGGGCGGCCCGTCGCCGCCCTGCGAGGTGACCATCTGACGATTCGCTCGTTTTGCTGAACGTGACTTCACGGGAAGCGACAGCCGCCACCCACTCGTCCGCCGTGGTCGAGCCCGTGGGGCTCGAGCAGGCCGAGGCCGCGCTCGTCGAGCACTATCCGCGGCTCGTCCGGATCGCGTATCTCGTGCTGCCGCCGGGGCTCGGCCGGAACCGCCGGGTGCTCACCGCGCACGCGCTCGCCCAGCGCGCCCTGCCGCGCAGCCGTACGGGTGGCACGCCGGGCGAGGCCGTCGGAGCTGTCGGAGCCGTGGGAGCGGGCGAGCCCGGGTACGCCTTCGTACGACTGCGGGTGCTGCGGGCAGCGCTGGAAGCCGGGCGGCCGCGGCGCGGCTGGGGACTTCTGGGGTTGCGGGGACCACGGGGACTGCGCCTCCGCGCGCAACTGCCTCCGCTGCTGCCGCAGGTGTGGGGCCTGCGGCTGTTCCCCCGCTCCGGCGGGGCCGACGAACTCGCCCTGGACCAGGCGCTGTCGGCGCTCCCCGCCCCGGCCCGGGCGGCGTACGTGCTGCGCGGTCTCGACCGGCTCACCGACCGGGAGACGCGGCAGCTGCTGGAGGCGGCGGGGGTCAAGGACGCGCGGGCGGCTCTGATCGCGGCGGCCCGGGTGACTGCGCCGCAGGGCAGCAGGGCCGATCTGCTACTGGAATCACCGGAGTTCGATCCGTGCTCGCTCCAGGCCCGCCCCACCGACCTGCTGCGCCGCCGCCAGCACCTGCGGGCCGCCGTCGCCACGACCGCAGCCGTCCTCGTGTGCGGCACGCTGCTCGGGCTGCCCGGCGACGGCTGGGGCCCGGATGGCGCTGCCGCACCGTCGTACGCCCGTAACCCGGCCTCCGAGCGGGCCCTCGACCCGGCCGCACTGGCGAAGGCCGCGCCCGCCGCCTGGCGGACCTCCGACCGTACGGAATTCTCGGCCTGGCCCCCGCGCGGCAACCGCACGGGCGACAAGGCCCTGCAGCGCCGCGCGCTCGCCGTCTGGGCGCGCCCCGGCCGGTCGGTGCGGGTGTCGGCGACTCCCGGGACCGCCTCGGGGCCGCCGCCGGGACCCGCGCAGCTGCTGTACGCGGGCGTGGTCGACGAGGCGGCGGTCGTGCTGCTGTACGACGGGCTGCGCGTGGTGCGGTACGCGGAGCCCAGGGACGGCGAGGGCGGCGGCGCCGTACTGGACTTCGCGCGGACGGACGCCGCCGGCGCCGCATCGGCCACCGCCCTCGTCGTGGGCCGCACCGACGACAATGTCCGCTACCTGACCGCCCCCTGGGTGTCCGGGGTGCAGCTGCGCGACCTGCTGCGGCCGGGTGACGCGGGGCGGAGTCTGCACCGGGACGCGGACGGGGTGACGGACCCACTGCCGAGCCCGGCGGCGGCGACCGACTGCCGGGCCTGGCCCGCGCTGGAGTTGCGCGCACGGGCGGGTGTGGAGCGCGGCGCGGCCCGGGATGCTTCGAAGGGCGGCACCGGTACCGCATACCTGCTGACCGACCTCGGGGAGCTGACCCCGGCGCGCCTGACGTACGGCAGTCCGGACCGGGCGCCGCGCGATGTGGCGGGGCGCGAGGCGTACGTGGCCTGGTCGCGTACGGCCTGCCACCTTGCGGCGGTGCGCGCCATGGGCGTACGGGCCGTGAACTCCTGGCAGTTCGCGCGACAGCGGCTGCCGGGGGGCGGCGGCACGGCGGCCTGGGTGTGCACGCGCGCGGTGACCTGGCGGGGCGGCGGCAGCAGGGTCATGGCCCAGTTCCAGCCGCCGCCCGCAGGGCAGTCGGGCCTCCCGGGCACGGTCGTGGCGCGGGCCGACGACACCGCGGCCTGCGGACCGCGCGCGCCTCATGTGCTGGCGGGGGTGCTGTGGAAGTCGCGCGCCGGGCAGTGGTACGTACTGGCAGCGGGCAGCGAGCGGGTCGCCGCCATCTCGGCCTCGGGCGGTGTGCGGGGCAGCGCGCGGGGCAACCTGCTGGCCCTGCCGGCAAAGGCGGGTGCCCACTCCGAGTTGGACGCCCGCCTCGACGACGGAGCACGGCTCAGAGCGCTCCGCTGATCAATCGCCGCGCCGATTGAGACTAGTTGCACACAACACCATCTACCCTGCCGGTCACGGTGGGCAGGCGGTTAGGGTAAGCGCATGACGACTGGGGTTGTGCGCCGGCGCAGAATGGGCGTGGAGGAACGGCGCGAGCAGCTGATAGCCGTGGCACAGGAACTCTTCAGCCAACGGCCCCCCGGAGACGTGTCCATCGACGACATAGCGACGGCCGCCGGGATATCCCGGCCCCTCGTCTACCACTACTTCCCGGGCAAACACAGCCTCTACGACGAGGTGGTGCGGCGCGCCGCCGACGAACTGACGGCCCGCTTCGCCGAACCGCAGGAAGGCCCGCCCGGAGGGCGCCTGCTCCGGGTCATCCGGCGCTTCTTCGACTTCGTCGACGAGCACGGGCCGGGCTTCGAGGCGCTGTTGCGCGGCGGCTCGTCCATCGGCTCCGAGCGGGCGACCGCGATGATCGACGAGGTCCGCCAGTCCGCGTACGACCACATGCTCGCCCACCTCGGCGTCACCGACCCCGGGCCACGGGTGGCCCTGGCGGTCCGCTCCTGGATCGGGCTCTGCGAGGCGGCGGCCCTGACGTGGCTTGACGGGCAGGGCATTCCGCGCGGGGAGCTGGAGTTGCAGCTGGTGCACGACTTCACGGCGCTGGTGGTGGTGAGCGCGGCGTACGACGAGGAGTGCGCGGACCTGGCGCGCCGGATGGTCGCGCAGGAGCCGGACGGCGCATTCGGCGACATGGTGACGAGCCTCCTCTCCCTGGTCCCCGCGAAGCCGCAGCGCTCCCCGGCCTCCGCGGGAAGCATGGCCTCGTCCGCTTAGACGAGGGGCTCCTCCTCAACGAGATGCTCGATGGGGCCTATGCCCGCTTCAGGCCGTCCACCGCTGCCAGCCGAACAGCGAAAGGTCCTTTCGTGCGCAAGCTTGTGTACTACATCGCCTCCACCCTCGACGGTTTCATCGCGGGGCCGGACGGTGCCGACCCCACTGGCCCGGACGGCTTCTGGCCCATCCCCGAGGACTACCTTCAGTACATCGCAACCGAGTACCCGGAAACCCTGCCCGCCCCGGCCCGGGCCGCCCTGTCCGTCACGGCCGACGGCACGCACTTCGACACCGTCCTCGAAGGACGCCGGACCTACGAGATCGGCCTCCGGGCCGGAATCACCAACGCCTACCCGCACCTGCGGCACCTGGTGTTCTCCCGGACGCTGAGCGAGAGCCCGGACCCGGCCGTGGAGTTGGTCGCCGACGATCCGGCAGCGAAGGTACGGGAGCTGAAGGCAGAGCACGGCAAGGACATCTGGCTGATCGGTGGTGCTGAGCTGGCGGGGGCGCTGTACTCCGAGATCGACAGGCTGGTCATCAAGCTGAGCCCGCTGACGATCGGCACCGGGATACCGCTCTTCTCCCACGAGGCCGCATTCGACCCGCGTCGCTGGGAACTCATGGATCACACCGTCCTGAAGAGCGGGGCCGTTTTCCTCACGTACTCCCGCAGCACCTCCGCCGCGTAACGCCTGCGCGGTGCCGAACACCGAGCGTCCGGCGCCCGAGCTTGACCTCAACCGAGGTCGAGGAAGCAGGCTCGCCGCATGACCGCACAAGCGCTGCACGATCAGCTTCAGGACCTCGCCGACCGCGCCGAGATCACCGACCTCGCCGACCGTTATCTCCTCTCCCTCGACGCGAGGGAATTCGACGAGCCGTGGGCCCGGTCCATGTTCACCGACGACATCCGCGCCGAGACTCCCGTCGGGGGCCACGAGGGGATCGACGGGATGGTGAAAGGAGTCCGTGAGGCGCTCGAGCGGTTCGAGCGCACACAGCACGTCGGCTCGAATCACGTCATCCGCCTCGACGGCGACCGCGCGACGGTGGGACTGAACGCGATCATGACGCACGTACACCTCGACTCGACGCAGGCGCTGCGCGGCCGGGAGCCCGGAGAACTCTTCGTCGTCGGCGGCCGCATCGACGGCGAAGCCGTCCGGACGGCCGACGGCTGGCGCTTCCGGCGGATGGCGATACGGGTGACGTGGACGACGGGAGAGCCGCCGATATTGCCTCCAGGGCTCACTGCTGCGAGCCCGTGATCCCCGACGGGCGCTTCGCGCGCCTGTGCGAGCCCTCGATGGCCGCATGGGTAAGCTGCCCTGACTGCACACCGATCAACTCCGCGGCACTGCACGACAGTTGAACCACCGAAACGGGGAGGATCATGTTTTTCGCCCGCCGTGCCGAATGGAACGCCCGGCCACCCGGGAACGGGCACGACCCGGTCGAAAGCAACGAAGGCGTCAAGATCCACCACGGCGAATTGCTCGCGCAGCAGCGCGCCGATCAGCTTCCCGATCGGCTTGGTGCTGCGGGCACTCGCATGGCGGGAAGCTGGCGGGGCTCGCCAGGATGCATACGGGATCGCCCACACGAACCGCTTTCAGCGGTCCGTACGTCCGCCCGCCATCCCTGCTGACACGCAAAGTCATCAGCGACAGGGGGTCGTTCTTGTCCGTCGGTGTCTGCTGCTCGCTGGTCGCCATAGCAGTGAGGCTCCCGCGGGTAGCCAGGACGTAGGAACCTCCCCCAAAGCCCACTTTGGGACGTCCCACACCGGGTACAACGTCCCTGGCAACGTCCGCCGTCCCGGGGAGAGAGTGAATGCCGAACGAAAGGCTGCGAGCCGCAATCGTGGCCGGAGGGTGGACGCACGCCAGCCTGGCAGCGAAGGCCGAGGTCGACCCCAAGTCGGTTGAGCGATGGGTCAATCTGGGTCGCACCCCCCGTCGGCAGACCGCCACGCGTGCCGCTGAGGCGTTAGGGGAAGACGTGTTCGCACTATGGCCAGCCCTGAGGCAGGAACGCGCCGCACGCGCAGTCAGCCCCGAATTGGTGGCGCTCTACGAGCAACGCGCAGACATTCCGATGTCTGTGTTCGTGGACATGCTCGCGCAGGCACGGGACCGAATCGATGTGCTCGTATACGCGGGCGACAGCGACACCGGTGGAGGAAGGGTGACCCTTGGCACGGACCGAGTATTACGACGACCCCAGAGCTCCCAAGCCCAACAGCTTGGTCGTGGCGGCTTCCGCCGTCGTGACGGACGACCAGGGGCGCATCCTTCTCCAGCGTCGCCGCGATAACGACCTCTGGGCACTGCCAGGCGGCGGAATGGACATGGCCGACTCATTGCCAGGAACGGCGGTGCGGGAAGTCAAGGAAGAGACCGGCCTTGACGTGGAGATTACGGGGCTTGTCGGCACGTATACCGACCCACGTCATGTCATCGCGTACAGCGACGGGGAAGTACGGCGACAGTTCAATGTCTGTTTTACGGCACGGATCGTCGGCGGAGCGCTCGCCATCTCGGACGAGTCCACCGAACTTCGCTTCGTCTCGACTGAAGAACTCGACTCGCTGCCCATGCACCACACGCAGAAACTTCGGTTGCGACACTTCATGGAGAAGCGTTCGTCTCCGTACCTGGGATAGCGCGTCGTGAACACGAAAAGCCCCCCGAAGGCGGGGGGCTTCTCGCTGATTACGGCCGGACGCCCGGACGGCTCCAGGCCATAACCTGGTAGTCAGGACTGGCTCTGGGCGGGCGTTTCGCCCATGTCCTTCAGCATCGCGAAGAGGTCGACGGTCTCGCCGTCCGGCGGGGTCTGGACCTCCACCGGGGCGCCGTAGTCGTAGTACTCAGCCGTCACCTTGAGCCGGCCCTCCGGGGTCTTCATCCCCAGGTCCATCTTCACGGGGTAGTCGTCCTCGTTGACCCAGACCTCGGTGTCGTAGCCCTTGATCTTCGACTCGCGCATCTTCTTGAGGAGCTCTTCGCGTTCCTTCGCGCCGATGCCGGACTTGTTGGCCTTCAGCATGTCCTCGAAGGTCAGCGTGCCCTTGTAGTGCTCGGTCGGCTGCCCGTCGATCTGCTGGACGCCCACGCGCCGGATGTTCGGCGACTCCAGGAGGACCGCCAGCTGCTGGGCCGGGTCCTGGTTCATGCTGTCGAGCCCGCCGGTCATCTGCTTGGCGGCCTTCTCGTCGCCGGAGGCCTTCGCCGCAGCGGCGAGGTCGAGCTTCATCCAGCGCTTGCCGTCCATGTCCTTGGCGGCCGCGGCGCCCATGTCCATGTACATCACGTTGTCGCGCCAGACCATGCGGACCTTCTCCGGCGCGCCGGGCTCGGCCTTGAACATGGGGCCGCTCATGGTCATGTCCATCACCGTGGGGTCCCAGCCCATGACCCCCGTCATCACCGTCTCGCCACCGCCCCCGGCGGTGACCGGCAGCGACATCGTCATCCGGACCTTGGCGGACTTCGCCGCCTCGGTCTTCTTGAAAGCGGCCGTGATGGCCTGAACCGGCGTCTGCGCGCCGCCCTGCTGTCCGGCCGTCTTGTCCTTCGACTTCTTCGACGACGAGTCGGCGCCGTCCTGACAGCCTGCGACGCCCGCCAGCACGGCCACGGCCGTCACCGAGACGCCCACGCGCCCCCATGCGGACATGCTCATACCCCACCCCCTGTTGTCCGTGCACCGGTCATCTGTTCGTCTGTGCACTGGGCTGCACGGTAGCGCAGCCCAGTGACAGCGACGAACAACCCCTTCACCGTTGAGGTTTCAGCGGCCCTCGAAGACCGCGACCGTGCGCGCCGGGACCGTGAAGGTGCCCGAATCGCGGTCGTAGGACGCGGACTTCACCACCGCGTCCGAGCCACGGGCCTGGGCGGTGTGGAGGGCGTACGGCCTGCCCGCGAGCGAAGCGATCCGCTGGTCCTGCCGCTCCGGTGTGGCGTTGAAGACGACGACCAGCCCCCCGAGCCGCATCGTGAGGACGCCCGGCGTCTCCTCCGTGCCCGAGAGCGGGAAGGAGAGCGCCTCCTGGACCGCCTCCGCCGAGGACAGGCTGAAGGACTTCTCCGTGCTGCGGATCCTCAGCAGGTCCCGGTACGCGGCCGAGGCGGCGGTGAGCTGGGCGCAGCCCGGCCGGAGGGCGGGGTCGGCCAGCAGCGGCTTGGCGTAAGGCCACTTGGGCTTGTTGTCGGCCGCCGGCGGGAGCCCGCCGCCGAAGCCGTTGCCCGCATGGTCCGGAGGACCCGCCTTGCCCGCCGTCCCGCACGGCCAGTGGATGGCGTTGAACCAGTCACCGCTGTCATACGAGTTGCGGTCCAGAGACTTGGAGCGGAGGAGGTCCGTGCCCGCCTGGGAGAGGGCCGGGCCCTGGGAGAGCGCGGCCGTGGCCATCGCCAGCACCTGCATACGGGCCCGCTCCCCCGCCCCGGTCCCCTGCGGGAGCTTGAAGGCGAGGGCGTCGTAGAGCGTCTCGTTGTCGTGGGCGTCCGCGTAGGCCAGGGCGTCGCCGGGGGCCGCGGCGTATCCGGCCGGGGCGCCGTTGTAGTCGACCTCCGAGCCCTTGACCTCCTTTCCGCTGCTGTCCCTGAAGGTGTACGAGGCGAGGTTGCCCGTGAGTCCCACCTTGATCAGGTCCTGGTAGTGGAGGAGTCTCGCCTTCTGTTCCTCCCGCGTGCCGTTGGCCTTCGAGCCGTTGGGGTCGGTGTAGAGGCCGGAGGCGAAGCCCTGGATCCCCGGGTCCTCGTCGAACGGCCCGCCGCCCCGCACCGCGTCCCGCGCCCGGTCGGAGAAGGTCGCGATGCCGGTCCCCGCCATGTTCTTCTGCGTGGCCTGGACGAACCGGGCGTCGTCGGCGATCTCGCCGAAGTTCCAGCCCTCCCCGTAGAGGATGATCCTCTTTCCGTCGACGCCGTCCTTCTCCACCGTGAGGGCGTCGAGCGCCTTGCGGACAGCGAGGATGCCGGCCTTGGGATGGTGGCCCATGAGGTCGAAGCGGAAGCCGTCGACCTTGTACTCCTTCGCCCACGTGACCACCGAGTCCACGACGAGCTTGCCCATCATGGCGTGCTCGGGCGCGGTGTTGGCACAGCACGTGGAGGTGGCGACCGAGCCGTCCGCCAGCAGCCGCTGGTAGTAGCCGGGCACGATCCTGTCCAGCACGGACTTCTGGTCCTGACCGCTCGCCACGGTGTGGTTGTAGACCACGTCCATGACCGTGCGCAGGCCCGTTCCGTTCAGGCCCTGCACCATTCGCCGGAACTCGACCGTGCGGCGCGTGCCCTCGGGATCACTGGCGTACGAGCCCTCCGGCACGGTGTAGTGCAGCGGGTCGTAGCCCCAGTTGTACGCGTCCTTCCCCGCCGTCTCCGCCACGCACTCCTGCTGCTTCTCGGAGTCGGGCGCGTACGACGGCAGGTCGCAGCCGGGCTCCGCCTGGTCGGACTTGCGCTCCGGGATGGTGCCGATGTCGAAGGCCGGGAGGAGGTGGACGTACGAGGTCCCCGCGCGGGCCAGTTTCCGCAGGTGCCGCATGCCGTCCGAGTCCCGGGCGGTGAAGGCGAGGTACTCACCGCGGTGCCCGGCCGTCCGGTCGGCGATCGAGAAGTCGCGGATGTGCAGCTCCTGGATCTGCGCGTCGCGCAGCGGCGCGCCCTCCGGCTTCTTCAGGTCCGACCACCCCTTGGGGGCGAGCTCCGGGTCGGACAGATCGGCGACCAGGCTGCGCCGGGAGTCGGCGGTCAGGGCCGTGGAGTACGGGTCGGTGACCCGGTTCGTCACCATCTTCCTCGCGGACGGGGCCCAGACGGTCACCGCGTACCGGTACGGCTTCCCGGCCCAGCTCCGCTCGCCCTCGACGCTCCAGGCGCCACTCGCGCCGTCCCGCCGCATCGGGACCGTCCTGCCGTCCAGCTCCAGTGACACCTTCCGCGCCGTCGGCGCCCAGAGGGACAGCGTGGGACGGCCCTTCCGGAACACCGGTCCGAGCTTCGCCCGCGCGGCCTCACCCGCGTACAGGTCGTCGAGCACGCCGGGCGTCTGCACGCCCGTCGCCGCCAGCAGCGCCCCTTCGGCGGAACGCTGCGTGGCGATGAGCTGGCCCTTCAGGGCCGTACGGATCCGGTCCCGGTCGCGCGGGTCCACGACGAAGGCCGGATAGTCCTTCAGGTGCGGGTACTTCGCCTTCTGCGCGTCCGTGAGCGCCGACGGCTTCAGGCGCAGCCAGTGCCCCTCGTCGCTCAGCGCGCCGTCCTCGACCGTGATGCCGCCGTCGGGCGCGTAGACGAGCTGCTGGCTGGTGGCGTCCGTGGCCTTGACCTTCCAGACCACGGTGTCGCGGCCGATCCACTGCGCCTCGGCCTTGGCCAGGTCGAGGTCGGGGGCGCCGCCCGTGGTCGGCAGCAGGTACTTCGGCTGTCCGGCGAGCGGTGCGGTGCCGGGCGGAGCCGCCGCCGTCAGCAGGGCGAACACCGCCGCAGCGGCGGTCGCGAGGGCCGTTCTGCGTCGCAGGGAGGGGCCGGTCACAGGCGTGTCTCCTTCGCAAGGAATTCGGGGAAGTGGCTGTCGGCCGGATGCGGCCGGGCAGTGCCTGCGGCCCCGGCGCCTCGCGCCGGTCTTCCCGCCCAACCGCCCTTCAAGGGCGAGTGGGGCGGGAAGGGCCGCGCCGCAGGCGATGGTCACGGTCGTTGGGACCACCGACTTCTTCGTGCGCAAGACGATGTTCGTGAAGTACGCGCAGGGCTTCGCGGTGCTGCCCGGCCCCTTACAGGGGCGGGTGGGCGGGCGCGGTCAAGGACCGTGCCGGAACGTGCTTCACCCGCAGGTGCGGGCACCTACGTGCAGCGCCAGCGCCGTGTTCGCGCCCAGCGTGGCCGTGAACTGGCCTGAGCCGTTCACCGTGACGGTCCTGCTGCCGCTCTGCACATCGCAGTAGTCGCCCGCCGGGAGCGACGTCCGGTACGTACGGGTGAGCGCCCCGCCCTCGTGGTTGATGCCGACGAAGCCCTTGCTGCCGCGCCCGAAGGCGATCGCGTCGTTGCCGTTGTCCCACCAGTCGGTGACGCCGGTGCCGCGTACCGCGTTCCGGAAGCCGACCATCCCCTCGATCTCGGGCCACTTGTGCTGGCACTTCCAGCCGTCCTGCCAGCAGGCGTTCACCGCACCGCCGTTCGGCGGTCCGGCGTCGCGGTCGCTGAACTCGTAGCCGGAGTGGACGTCGGGCGCCCCGTACGGCCAGGCCAGCATGAAGACGTGTCCCAGCGTGTAGTCGGCGCCGTCCTTGTAGCTGAGGGTGTCGCCGCCGCGCTCGGTGTCGTGGTTGTCGACGAAGACGGCGGATTTCCCGCTCTCCATGTAGCCCCAGCCCTCGCCGTAGTTGTTCAGATAGGAGAGCTGCTCGCTGGTGAAAACCCGCTTGAGGTCGCGGGCGTACCGGAACTCCTGGACGTCGCCCGTGCCCTGGTACTCAGTGGGCGACACGGCCTCGCCCGCGCCGTAGATCGCCTCCTGCTTCCAGTACACGCCCGGGTCGGTGAGCTTGCCCTTGATGGCGGCGACATCGGCCGCCGGCATGTGCTTGGCGGCGTCGATGCGGAAGCCGTCGACGCCGAGCGACAGCAGGTCGTTCAGGTACGCGGCGATCCGCGAGCGCACGTACTCCTCGCCGGTGTCGAGGTCCGCGAGCTCGACGAGTTCGCAGTGCTGGACGTTGTACCGGTCCTGGTAGTTGCTGACCTGCGACCGGCAGTCGTCCATGTCGAAGCCCGAGTAGGTGCCGGGGTAGTCGTACTTGGTGTACGAGGAGCCGCCCGTGCCCGTACCGGACCCGGCCGTCATGTGGTTGATCACGGCGTCCGCGACGACCTTCACGCCCGCCCCATGGCAGGCGTCGACCATGTTCCGGAAGGCGGTGCGGTCACCGAGCCGTCCGGCGATCCTGTAACTGACGGGCTGGTACGAGGTCCACCACTGGCCGCCCTGGATGTGCTCCTGGGGCGGCGAGACCTGGACGTAGCCGTAGCCCCCCGGACCGAGCGTTTCCCGACATTCCCGTGCAATCGAGTCGAATCGCCACTCGAACAGAACCGCGGTGACATCCTTGTCCCCTGGCGGGGCGGCTGCCACCTGAGGCGCCGGTACGGCGAGGGCTACCGCCGCACCGGCCGCGAGGGCGACGGCGGCGGCCAGCAGTCTGATGGCCATGGATCCTCCTGCGTGGGGGGAGGGTGCGGGTGGCAGTGTGCTTCCTCGCTCACCTCCGGGCGCTCCGACCCGGTGTCGACGCTCCTCGGCGCTGCGCTCGCGCGGCGCCAGCCGCATATCGGCTGGGTCCCGCGCTCGGCCTCGTTTTCGCAGCGTCTGATAGCGCCTCCGGCGCGGGCGGCCGCGCCCTTCGGTTCGCTCGGTGCAGCCTCATGGCAACGCGCCGTGCCCGTAAGGCCATTGATGACGGTTCTTGCAGCAAGCCGTCAGCAGCTTGCCGCCGCCGAGACCGTACGAGCCTCAACCACCGCGGTCAAGCCCTGGGACACAGAGAGGTCACAGCCCGGAAATCTCGCTGTTTTCTTTCTGCAAGGTCTTTCGCAAGACTTGCAGCCCTGTTACGTTCCTGCCCAGCCCGGCCCCCTAGGGACTGGGGGCACATCCCGGCGTCAGCCGGGGGAGCGAACACATGGCACACATGTCGCACGCCGGGCCACACCCAATGAGGAGATCAATATGCGTCGAGGCATATCGGTCGCCGCCGTGGCCGGCGTGCTGGCTCTGGCAGCGACGGCCTGTGGTGGTGACAGCGGAGGCAGCGGTGGCGACGGGTCCAAGGCCGCCAAGGACCCGGGCAGCGTCTCCGGCACCGTGACCTGGTGGGACACCTCCAACGAGGCCGAGGGCCCGGCGTACGACAAACTGGTGAAGGACTTCTCGGCGAAGTACCCGAAGATCAAGGTCAAGCGTGTTCCGGTGTCCTTCGACGCCGCCGAGCAGAAGTTCAAGACCGCCGCCCAGTCCGGCAAGGGCGCGCCCGATGTGATGCGTACGGACGTGGGCTGGACCGCCGGCTTCGCGAACCTCGGCTATCTGCAGCCGCTCGACGGCACGGCGGCCCTGGAGGGCGCGGACGACTTCCTCCCCGGTCCGATGTCCACCGCCAAGTACAAGGGCCAGACGGTCGGCGTCCCGCAGGTCACCGACACCCTCGGTCTCCTCTACAACAAGGAGATCTTCAAGAAGGCCGGGATCGAGAAGCCCCCGGCCACCTGGGACGAGTTCATCGAGACCGCCAAGACGATCAAGAAGAAGACGGGCATCGCGGGCACCCAGCTCAACCCCGAGGGCTACTTCTCCCTGCCGTTCATCTACGGCGAGGGCGGCGACATGCTCGACGTCAAGGGCAAGAAGATCACGGTGAACTCCCCCGAGGCCGTCAAGGGCGTGAAGACCGCCCTGGAGATGGTCAAGTCCGGCGTCTCGCTGAAGCCCGCCACCACCGACGGCTACGTCAACATGCAGACGGCCTTCAAGGACGGCAAGGTCGCCATGGTGGTCAACGGCCCCTGGTCGACCGCCGAGGACTACACCGGCAAGGCGTTCAAGGACAAGGACAACCTCGGCATCGCGCCCATCCCGGCCGGTTCCACGGGCAAGGGCGCGGCCCCGATCGGCGGCCACAACTACACGGTCTACCGCGGCACGAAGAACCTCGACGCCGCTCTCCTCTTCGTGAAGTTCATGACCTCAGCCAAGAGCCAGGAGTACACCGCCACCGAGCTCGGCACCCTGCCGACGCGCACCTCCGCCTACACCCAGGAGGTCACGGCCGACCCGGTCAAGAAGGCCTTCCAGGACGCGCTCGCCACATCCAAGGCGCGCCCGGCCATCCCCGGCGTCGGTGACCTGTTCGTCGCCTTCGACCAGCACTACGTGAAGATCCTGCGCGGGCAGGCCACCCCGAAGGCCGGGCTCGACGCCCTCGCCGAGGAGTGGAAGTCCAAGCTGATCAAGGACTACGAGATCGCCGGCCGGTAACCGACTCTCCCCCGGCCGGTGCCGGGGGAGACCCCGGCTCGGCCGGCCGGGGGTCCTTTCCGCCGCCCGCGGGAAGGCCCCACGCGCCCGGCCGGCCGAGCCGGTCCCGACCCCGTCCGACCCGACTCTCGCCCGTCCCCGTCGCAGAACCGCAGAAAGCCGTGGAGCCATGACCACAGCCGACACCTTGCCCGGTGGCACCGAGCAGACGGAAGCGCCCGCGGGCTCCGGCCCGAAGCGGCCGCAGCGCCCGGGGCTGCTCACCCGGGCCCGGCGCTCGTACAAGACCCACTGGTACGCCTGGGCGATGGTGCTGCCCGTCGTCGTGGTGCTGGCCGTGCTCGTCGGCTACCCGCTCGGCCGCGGCATCTTCCTGTCCTTCACCGACGCCAACGAGGCCAACATCGGCCGGGTGATCGGCAACTTCGAGGTCCCGGCGACGTACACGTTCGTCGGGCTCGACAACTACTGGAAGATCCTCTCCGGGCAGGAGGGTTCGTTCTACCCGCGGCTGACGTGGACCGTGATCTGGACCGCGAGCTGCGTGTTCCTGCACTACACGATCGGCCTGGCTCTTGCGATGCTGCTCAACCGGCCGGTCAGGGGGCGGTCGCTGTACCGGGTGCTGCTGATCCTGCCCTGGGCCGTCCCGGCGTTCGTCGCCGCCTTCGCCTGGAAGCTGATGTACAACACCGACAACGGCGTGCTCAACGCGCTGCTCGCCAAGGTAGGCATCGGCGCGGTCGACTGGCTCGGCGACCCGGTGATCCAGAAGATCTCGGTCATCGCCGTCAACACCTGGCTGGGCGTGCCGTTCATGATGGTCGCGATCCTCGGCGGGCTGCAGGCGATCCCGAGGGAGCTGCACGAGGCGGCCGAGATGGACGGCGCCTCGCCCTGGCAGCGGTTCCGGAACGTGACGCTGCCGGGCCTGCGTCCGGTCAGCAGCACCATCATCCTGCTGGGCACCATCTGGACCTTCAACATGTTCCCGATCATCTATCTGGTGATCGGGCAGGCGGGCGGCACCGAGAGCGAGATTCTCGTGACGTACGCCTACCGGCTGGCCTTCCAGGGCGTACGGGACTACGCGGCCTCCGCCTCGTACGGCATCGTGATCCTCTCCCTGCTGCTGGTCTTCTCCGTCTTCTACCGCAAGATGCTCAGCCGTCAGGAGGCGGTCCGATGAGTGCACCCGCCGTACGCGTCCGCGGGCGCGGCGAGCGCTCCAAGGGGGCCTCGGTCGCCCTGCACACGACGCTCGTGCTGGCCTCGCTGATCGCGCTGTTCCCCGTCGTCTTCATCGTGCTGGTCTCGCTGCGCGGCGAGAACGGCTGGACCCACCCCACCGAGCTGACGGGGTTCACGCTCGCCAACTACGGCCATGTGCTGGGCGACACCGCGTTCCTGAGCTGGTTCGCCAACTCGGTCGTGGTGGCTGGGGGGACCATGCTGGTCGGCGTCCTCATTGCGGCCAGCGCGGGCTACGCCCTCTCCCGGATGCGCTTCCCCGGCCACGGCTCGCTGATGTGGTCCTTCCTGCTCTTCCAGATGTTCCCGGTCGCGGTGCTGATCGTGCCGCTCTACAACACCCTCGGAAAGCTGGGCCTGCTGGACAGCTACGGCGGCCTGATCCTCACCTACTGCTCGGTGGCCGTGCCGTTCTGCGCCTGGATGCTGAAGGGCTACTTCGACACCATCCCGGCCGAGATCGACGAGTCGGGGCGGGTCGACGGCCTCACCCCGTTCGGCACCTTCTGGCGGCTGATCGTGCCGCTGGCCCGGCCGGGCCTGGCCGTGACCGCCTTCTACACCTTCCTGACCGCGTGGAGCGAGGTCGCCTTCGCCACCCAGTTCATGAGCAGCGAGGAGAACTACACGCTCGCGGTCGGCCTGCAGACCTTCGTCGGACCGCACCGGGCGGAGTGGGGTCTGATGACCGCCTCGTCCGTGCTGATCATGGTCCCGGCCGGGCTGCTGTTCTTCGTCGCCCAGAGGCATCTGGTCGCCGGACTCACCGCGGGCGGCACCAAGGGCTGAATCACGTCACCGGTCCGCGCCTTGGGCGTTGACCCTTTTCGTCCAGAACTTCGCACCTGAAGCCGCACCTGACGCCCCGTTGTTGGGCCTACCCGATAGGGAACGCAACATGACCCAGGACCTCGCCCCGTCCGTCCGCGAGCAGACAGACGGGCAGCACACCGCCGGCTGGTGGCGCAGCGCCGTCATCTACCAGGTCTACGTGCGCTCGTTCGCGGACAGCGACGGCGACGGCATCGGCGATCTGCGGGGCATCCGCGAGCGACTGCCGCACCTGGCCGACCTGGGCGTGGACGCCGTATGGCTCACCCCCTTCTACGCGTCGCCGCAGGCCGACGGCGGCTACGACGTCGCCGACTACCGCGCCGTGGACCCGCTGTTCGGGGATCTGCAGGACGCCGACGACCTGGTGCGCAGAGCCCACGAGCTGGGACTGAAGGTGATCGTGGACATCGTCCCGAACCACACCTCCGACCAGCACGAGTGGTTCCGGGCCGCGCTCGCGCAGGGGGCGGGCGCGGCCTCCCGGGACCGCTACCACTTCCAGCCCGGCAGGGGCGGAGGCGGCGAACTTCCGCCGAACGACTGGGAGTCGGTCTTCGGCGGCTCGGCCTGGACCCGGGTGACCGAGCCGGACGGCGTCCCGGGCGAGTGGTACCTCCACCTCTTCGCGCCCGAGCAGCCCGATCTCAACTGGAACAACGCCGAGGTGCGGGAGGAGTTCGACTCGATCCTGCGCTTCTGGCTGGACCTGGGCGTCGACGGCTTCCGCATCGACGTGGCGCACGGCATGGTCAAGGCCGAAGGCATGCCCGACATCGGCCGCAAGGAGCAGGCGAAGCTGATCGGCGCGCAGGTGCTGCCGTTCTTCGACCAGGACGGGGTGCACGAGATCCACCGCTCCTGGCGGAAGCTGCTGGACTCCTACGGCGGGGACCGGATCGGCGTCGCCGAGGCGTGGGCGCCGAGCGCGGACCGGCTCGCGCTGTACGTGCGCCCGGACGAGCTGCACCAGGCGTTCAACTTCCACTTCCTGAACTGCGCGTGGGACGCGGATGCGATGCGCAGGGTGATCGACGAGTCTCTGGCCGCGACCACCTCGGTCGGCGCCCCCACCACCTGGGTGCTGTCCAACCACGACGTCGTACGCCACACCACCCGCTACGGCGGCGGCGAGCCGGGCCTGCGCAGGGCCCGCGCCGCCGCGCTGCTGATGCTGGCGCTGCCCGGGTCCACGTACATCTACCAGGGCGAGGAGCTCGGCCTGCCGGAGGTCGAGGACCTGCCCGACGAGGTGCGCCAGGACCCGGCGTTCTTCCGCACCGGCAGCCAGGACGGCAGGCGCGACGGCTGCCGGGTGCCGATCCCGTGGTCGGGCGAGGCGGCGCCGTACGGCTTCGGGCCCGGCGGCAGCTGGCTGCCGCAGCCCGCCGCCTGGCGGGAGTTGTCGGTGGAGGCGCAGTCCGGCGACCCGCGCTCGACCCTGGAGCTGTACCGCTCGGCGCTGGCGCTGCGGCGGCAGCTGTCCGGGCTCGGCGACGGCCCGATGGCCTGGCTGGACGCCCCGGAGGGGGTGCTGGCGGTGTCCCGGCCCGGCTTCGTGTGCACGCTCAACACGCTGGCCCGGGAGGTCGAACTGCCCGTGCCGGGGCGGCCGGTGCTCGCCACCGCGGCCCTGCACTTCACCGGCGGGAGTGTCCACATTCCGGCCGACACCTGCGTCTGGTGGGCAGTCTGAGATGCGACCGGTACAGTCCAACCCCGTGACCGCACGGCTCGCTGACATCGCAGCACAGGCGGGGGTCAGCGAGGCGACGGTCAGCCGTGTGCTCAACGGGAAGCCGGGCGTCGCCGCGACCACCCGCCAGTCCGTGCTGGCCGCGCTGGACGTGCTCGGCTACGAGCGCCCGGTGCGGCTGCGGCAGCGCAGCGCGGGCCTGGTCGGGCTGATCACGCCGGAGCTGGAGAATCCGATATTCCCGGCCTTCGCGCAGGTCATCGGCCAGGCGCTGACCCAGCAGGGCTACACGCCCGTGCTGGCCACCCAGACTCCGGGCGGCTTCACCGAGGACCAGCTCACCGAGATGCTGGTGGACCGGGGCGTCACCGGGATCATCTTCGTCTCCGGGCTGCACGCCGACACCTCGGCCGACATGGAGCGATACGAGCAGCTCCGCGCCCAGGGCGTGCCGTTCGTCCTCATCAACGGCTTCTCCTCGAAGGTGCAGGCGCCGTTCGTGTCGCCCGACGACCGGGCGGCGGTCCGGCTCGCGGTCACCCACCTCGCCGCGCTCGGCCACGAGCGGATCGGCCTCGCGCTGGGACCGAAGCGGTTCGTACCGGTGCAGCGCAAGATAGAGGGCTTCCTGCGCAGCATGGACGACGTGCTGGGGATGCCGGCCGGCGATGCCGAGTCGCTGGTCGAGCACTCGCTGTTCACGCTGGAAGGCGGCCAGGCGGCGGCCTCCGCGCTGATCGGCCGGGGCTGCACGGCGGTGGTGTGCGCGAGCGACATGATGGCGCTCGGCGCGATCAGGGCCGCCCGGCAGCACGGCCTCGAGGTGCCGCACGACATATCGGTGATCGGCTTCGACGACTCACCGCTGATCGCCTTCACCGATCCGCCGCTGACCACCATCCGGCAGCCGGTGCCCGCGATGGGGCAGGCGGCGGTCCGGGCGCTGCTCGAGGAGATCGGCGGGACCCCGGCACCGCACAGCGAGTTCGTCTTCCTCCCCGAGCTGGTCGTCCGCGGTTCAACCGCCGCCGGCACCAAAGGACAGCCGTCCTCCCCAAGGCGTAACGTGGGTGACGTAGACCCGACCGGCGAGTGATCTGCAGAAGGCGAGCATCTGGCAGACTGTCGCGCTATGGGTGAAGCGACTGTGGAGACTCTGGAAGGCCGGACGGCCCTGTCACCCATCGAGGAGCGTGTGGACCGCCCGGCACAGGCGCGGCGCGCCTGGATGGACCGGTTGCGCACCCCCCGCAGGCCCCGGTTGTGGTTCGAGATCCTCCTCATCGCCGTCAGCTACTGGACCTACTCGCTGATCCGCAACGCCGTCCCGGAGCAGAAGCGGGAAGCGCTGCAGAACGCCGACTGGATCTGGCGGGCGGAGGAAGTCCTCGGGATCGCCGTGGAGCGGACGGTCAACCACGCCGTGAACTCGGTGGAATGGCTGATCGTCGGCATGAACTACTACTACGCGACGCTGCACTTCATCGTCACCATCGGTGTGCTCGTGTGGCTTTACCGCGGGCACCCGGGGCGTTACGCGGCGACACGGCTCGTGCTCTTCGCCACCACGGGCGTCGCCCTCCTCGGCTACTACGTCTACCCGCTTGCGCCGCCGCGCCTGATGTCCGGAGAGGGCTTCATCGACACGGTGCTGGTCCACGAGACATGGGGGTCCATGGCGTCGGGCAACTTGGCCAACATGTCCAACCAGTACGCCGCCATGCCCTCCATGCACATCGGCTGGTCGGTGTGGTGCGGCATCACCATCGTGATGCTGGCGCGGCCGTTGTGGGCGAAGACGCTCGGCTGGCTGTACCCGAGCTTCACACTGCTCGTGATCGTCGCGACGGCCAACCACTTCTGGCTCGACGCAGTCGGCGGGCTGATGTGCCTGTCCTTCGGCTACGCGCTGTCGTACGCGTGGTACGGCGGGCTGTCGTACGCGCTGCCGCGCCGGGTGGCGACAAGAATCTCCCCGCCGCGACGGCGAGCAATCACCGCGGCGGAGCCCGCCGGTGCCGAGGCGACCGCAACCGGTCTGAGGGCCTGAACGATGTACGGCCCTTCGTGGGGCTACGCCCCGTAGAAAAGCTCCTCGACCACCGCTCGCGCGCGACGCGTGACGCGCCGGTAGTCGTCGAGCATCTCCCCACTGCTTCCGATGTGCGGCTGCCCACGCGCGGGTCCCGGCCCGTAGCCGAGGTAGCGGCCCACGGCCGCAAGCTCCCGCGCGTCGGTCGGGAAGGTGTCCCCAGGACGGCCGCGGACCAGCATCACCGCGTTGCGCACCCGGGTGGCGAGCACCCACGCCTCGTCCAGGATCTGCGCGTACTCGGTGGAGATCAGCTCCGCGGCGTGCGCGGCGTGCAGCGCCTCCCGCGTCCGCGTGGTGCGCAGCCCCGGCTCGGCCCAGGCGTGCTGCATCTGCAGCAGCTGCACGGTCCACTCGACGTCGGACAGGCCGCCGCGGCCCAGCTTCGTATGCGTCGTACGGTCGGCGCCGCGCGGCAGGCGCTCGGACTCCATACGGGCCTTGAGCCGGCGGATCTCCCGTACGGCGTCCTCGCCGAGGCCCTCGGCCGGGTAGCGCAGCGGATCGATCAGCTCGATGAACCGCTCCCCCAGTCCCGGATCGCCCGCGACCGGCTCGGCGCGCAGCAGGGCCTGGCTCTCCCAGACCAGCGACCAGCGCCGGTAGTAGGCGGCGTACGAGTCGAGGGTCCGCACGAGCGGTCCCGCCTTGCCTTCGGGGCGCAGGTCGGCGTCGATCAGCAGCGGGGGGTCGGCGCTGGGCAGCTGGAGCAGCCGCCGCATCTCGTTGGCGACGGCGAAGGCGGCCCGCGACGCCTGCTGCTCGCCCACGCCTTCGCGCGGCTCGTGCACGAACATCACGTCGCAGTCGGAGCCGTAGCCGAGCTCGTGGCCGCCGAAGCGGCCCATGCCGATCACGGCGAACCGGGTGGGCAGTTCGTCGCCCCACGTGTCCCCGACGGCGGCCCGCAGGGCGCCCGCGATCGTCGCCGCGTTCAGATCGGAGACCGCGCTGCCGACCAGGTCGGCGGCCCACCCGTGGTCGGTCTCCGCGGGCGTCAGCTCGGTGCCGTACGCGCCGACGATGTCGGCCGCGGCGGTGCGGAACAGCTCGCGGCGGCGCACCCCGCGGGCCGCTGTGACCGCCTGCTCGGCGTCGTCGGCGCGGCCCACCGCGGCGAGGATCTCCTGCTCCAGGTGGGCCCGGCCGCGGGGCTTCAGCTCCTCCGGGTCACCGAGCAGCGCGACCGCCTCGGGGGCGCGGAGCAGCAGGTCGGGGGCGAGCCGCCCGGCGGACAGCACGCGCGCCAGGTTCTCGGCCGCGGCGCCCTCGTCCCGCAGCAGCCGCAGATACCAGGGGGTCTTGCCCAGCGCGTCCGACACCTTGCGGAAGCCCAGCAGCCCGGCGTCGGGGTCGGCGGAGTCGGCGAACCAGCCGAGCAGCACCGGCAGCAGCGTGCGCTGGATGGCGGCCTTGCGGGTCACGCCGGAGGCGAGGGCCTCCAGGTGGCGCAGCGCGGCGGCCGGGTCGGCGTAGCCGAGCGCCTCGAGGCGCTGGCGCGCGGCGCTGGGGCTGAGCCGGGCCTCGGCGGGCTCGAGCTCGGCGACGGCGGACAGCAGCGGCCGGTAGAAGAGCTTCTCGTGCAGCCGCCGCACCTCGCGCGCGTGCCGCCGCCACTCGGCGTTCAGCATGGCGACGGGCTCGTGCCTGGCGGGCCAGTCGTAGCTGCGGGCGAGGCTGCGGCCGAGGCGGCGCAGGTCGGCCTCGTCCTCGGGGACCAGGTGGGTGCGGCGCAGCTTGTACAGCTGGATGCGGTGCTCCATGGTGCGCAGGAAGCGGTACGCGGCGTCGAGCGAGGCGGCGTCCGCCCGCCCCACGTATCCGCCCGTGGCGAGGGAGTCCAGGGCATCGAGCGTGGAGACGCTGCGCAGCGAGGCGTCCGAGCGGCCGTGCACGAGCTGGAGCAGCTGGACGGCGAACTCCACGTCCCGCAGCCCGCCGGGGCCGAGCTTGAGCTCGCGCTCGATGTGGTGGGCGGGGATGTTGTCGACGACGCGGCGCCGCATCTCCTGCACGTCGCTCACGAAGTTCTCGCGCTCGGCCGCCTGCCAGACCATCGGCGAGACCGCGGCCACGTACTCCCGGCCGAGCGCGGCGTCGCCCGCCACCGGCCGGGCCTTGAGCAGCGCCTGGAACTCCCAGGTCTTGGCCCACCGCTGGTAGTACGCGAGGTGGCTGGAGAGCGTCCGCACGAGCGGGCCGTTGCGGCCCTCGGGCCGCAGGTTCGCGTCGACGGGCCAGATCGTCCCCTCGGCCGTCGTGTCGGAACAGATCCGCATCATGTGGGAGGCGAGGCGGGTCGCGGCCTGGACGGCCTTGGCCTCGTCGGCCCCGTCGGCGGGCTCGGCAACGAAGATGACGTCCACGTCCGAGACGTAGTTGAGCTCGTGGCCGCCGCACTTGCCCATGGCGATCACCGCGAGCCGGCAGGCGGCGGCGTCGGCGGGCGCCCCGGACTCGGCGAGGTCGAGGGCGGCGCGCAGTGTGGCGGTCGCCAGGTCGGCCAGCTCGGCGGCGGCGTCGGCGACGTCCGTGGTCCCGCAGACGTCGCGCGCGGCGATGGTGAGCAGACAGCGGCGGTAAGCGGCCCGCAGCGCGTCGGGGTCCGCCACGCCGTCGAGGCAGCGCTCGAACTCCTCGACGCCGGGGTGCAGATCGGCCGACTCGTACGTCACCAGGGCGTGCCAGTCGAGCGGATGCCGGGCGAGGTGGTCGCCCAGCGCCTCGGACGCGCCGAGCACCCCGAGCAGCCGGTCGCGCAGCGGCTTGGCGGTGACGAGCGTGTCGAGCAGGACCTGCGGCTCGCTCCCGTGCCTGCGCAGCGACTCGACGAGGCGCACGAGGGCGTTGAGCGCCAGGTCGGGGTCGGCGGTGGCGCCGAGCGCGTCGAGCAGGACGGGGTCGGAGCGGACGGGCGAGAGCTCGGGTGTGTCCAGCAGCCGGGCCGCGGCGGAGGGATCGGTGAAACCGTGCCGGAGCAGCTGAGTGAAGGTGCTGCTCCGGCGCCCCTGCGGCACGGACATCGGCATACGCCCGCCTCCCGTCGATCAGACCCCGCCGCCGAGCCTAACCGCCTCCGGCGCGGTAGGCCCCACCACGTCCCGCTGCCGCCGCAGTGGCGGGGGACGCCGGGGGAAGGTGTTCCGGACGCGGGTCAGAGGCGGATGACGACCAGGGCGATGTCGTCGCGGGCACCGCTGCTGACGCCGAGGCGGGCCAGCAGGGCGTCGGCCAGGCGCTCGGGGTCGAGCCGGGCGTAGCGGGACAGGGCGTCGGTCAGGCGCGCGATGCCGGCGTCGATGTCCTCGCCGCGGCGTTCGATGAGCCCGTCGGTGTAGAGCACAAGGGCGTCTCCGGGGGTGTAGGGCAGTTTGGCCTCCCGGCGTGGCACGTGTTCGGAGCGGGTGGCCAGTGGCGGGTCAGTGGCCTGGTCCAGCACTTCGCTGCTTCCGTCGGCGTGCACGAGGATGGGGGGCAGATGGCCTGCGCTGCTGTAAGTGATCAGGTGAGCGGTGGTGTCGATCATCACCTTGACGGCGGTGGTGGCCAGCGCTCCTTCAACGGAGTTCGCATAGAGCCCCAGGATTTGCAGCGCCCTGCTCGGGCTGTCCGTTGCACGCATGGCAGCGGTCAGGGCACTGCGCATCATCCCCATGACGGCGGCAGCCCCCAGGCCGTGGCCGACCACGTCACCCACCGCCGCTGCGAACCGGCTCGTGGGTGCGTCTCCCGTCGGTATCTCTCCCGCGGATATGTCAGTGACGTCGTACCAGTCACCGCAGACGTTGAGCGTCCCGGTGGCGGGCAGGTAGCGCACCGCGATGCCCTCCCGGGGGAGGTCCGGCGAGTAGAGCATGGCTTCCTGCAGAGTGAGGGCGACCTGCCTTTCCCGGGCGTTGGCCTGCCGCAGTTCTTCATTGAGCCGCTGCAGTTCCTGCGCCCGTGCGTACAGCTCGGCTTCCACTTCCCGGTCCCCTGCCTCCGGGCTCTGGCGGAAGCGGCGGGAGCGGACGAAGTCGGTCACGTCCTCCACCCGGACGATGATCCACGCCACTCCGCCGTCCGGTCCGAGCACGGGGGTATTGATGGGCGACCACCACCGCTCCTCGAACGCGCCGGGGCGGCCCGCGACCGGGATGTCGTATTTCTGCAGAGCCATGGTGTCCGGCTCCCGGTGGGCCAGGACTCGGTGCAGCGAGGCTTTCAGATTCGGCACCCCATCGGCGTCGGGGTCCGCCGGGTTCTCCGGGAAGGCGTCGAAGACGTACTGCCCGACCAGATCTCCCCGGGTCCGCCCGGTTGCCTCCAGATACGCCCGGTTGACGTCCACGATCACCAGGTCCGGGCCCAGCACCACATACGGGCTCGGCGTGGCCGCGAACAGCGCCGCGTAATCGATCTCCGATGTCGTCACACGCTCCATGCCAGTCCCCCTCACCGGCTCACTCACCAATCTACGGGGGACCCGGAATCCCGCCCACCCGCCGCGTACCCCGGTGTTCGGCCGGGCGGGCGGCCCTTGTCCGGTGTCCTGCCGGTCGCGGCTCGGGTCAGGGGCCGGTTCCGGCTCGGGGCGGGACCGGTCGCGGCTCGGGGCGGGGGCCGGTCACGAGGGGCCGACGTGTGTCAGCCCGCGTCGTGGTAGGCATGGCCGCTGGCGTTCGCGGTTGCCCCGTTGTACAGGCCGGTCGGGCTGGTCCGGGTGGACAGGGCGAACCACGCGTAGCGCTTCACGAAGTCCAGGCTCTCCAGCATCTGCGTCGACGATGTGATGAAGGCGGTCTGCTCCTGCTTGCCGGGGTAGCGGGGCGCGTCTCCGGAGAAGTCGATGAGGGCGTACTCGGTCAGCCAGATCGGCTTGTGGTAGCGGTCGTGGACGGCCTGAAGGTAGCCCCGCAGCTGTTCGGTGGCGGCGGGGCCGAAGTCGGCGCCGTACCAGTGCAGCGGGATGAAGTCGACGCGCAGACCGCGGTCGGCGGCTCCCTGCATGAAGCGGTCCAGCCAGCCGCCGGGGGTGTCGCCACCGGAGGCGACCGCCGGGGCGCCCAGGCGAAGGCCGGTCTTCTCCAGCCGGGGCCAGAGGTCCAGGGCTTGCTCGGGGGTGAGGTTGGCCTGCCTGACTGAGTCGGGTTCGTTGAAGCCGAGGAGGTGCGTGCCTTCCTTGGCGGCCCGGCCGAGCTCGGCGTCGGTGACCGAGCCGGCACCCCAGATCATCGGGACGAACTCGGTGCCCCGCGGCTTGGCGACCTCGCCGGTGGAGGAGGTCCAGTTGTGGTACCAGGACGCGCCGGAGCCGGCCAGCGCCTGGGCGGCGCCGTCGACGGGGTTGAGGCTGACGCCCTTGCGGGGCGAGGGCGCGGCGTCCCCGCCGGAATGGGGACCGGGGCTCTTGTGGGGCTTGTGCGGGGCGTCGCTGCCGGCTCCGTGGAAGGTGACGGTCAGGCCCTTGCACTTGCTGCACTGGCGCATGACCTGGTTGCCCGGCTCGGCGTCGTGCTTGGACCATGCGTACGCCTTGGGGCAGTGCTGGGTGATCGCGTCGCTGTAGGCGGTCTTCGCGTCCCGGTTCGGGTTGACGCACACCAGCGGCTTGCCCGTGCCCTTCTCCTTGGTCAGGTTCTCGGGCGGGCAGGCGGCCAGCAGGTCGGCGGAGCAGCCCAGCTCGGCGCAGTCGCCGCCGTCAGCGGACGGCTTCACGCCGTCGGGGGTGATGGTGACGGGCACGGAGACGGCATTGACGTAGCTGACGTCGTACCAGGGCGCCATGGCGTCACCCCGGTCGAAGTTGAACTCGGCGAGACTGACGGGCTGCTCGCCGGTGGAGCAGCGGTCGACGAACGGCCCGCAGTCGCCGACAGCGCAGTGGAAGGTGCTGCCGTCCTCACCGGTGCAGCCCTGGCGGGCGAAGAACGTGCCGCGCCAGTGCCCGGAACCCGAGTGCTCGGGGATGGTGACGGTGGCGGATTGGCCCGGGTCCAGCGCCGGCAGCCGCGTCAAGGGGGTCGAGCCGTCGGCGTTGACCGTGCTGCCGACCCAGATACGGCTGCCCGTCTTGTTCTGCAGGGTGACGGTGTGCTCGGCGGCCCCGGCGGAAAGCGCCTGCTTCTCCGAGGCAGCGGCCGGCGCCCCGGCGATGCGCTCGTCAGGACCGCCGGAAGGGGCGTGAAGCGCTGAGCCTGCGGCTGACACACCGACAGCGACCAGCAATAACACCACCAGAAGTGACCGTATTCGCATGGAATATGCCTCTCGAACCGGGCTTGCGTCAGACGACGATGAGGTATCGCCTGCGTATGCCCGACGTATGCGCGCAGCGGAAGGTTCACCGGGTCCTGCCGAGGACGCCAGGAGGAGCAGGAAGATCCGACAGGGCCGACGGTTCCGGGCCGGCCTTCGACGGCCCACAGACGGCCCGGCCTCTGAGGCCCATAACTCCCGCAGGCATGCACTGCGCGACGTGTGGCGTGCTCGCAAGCCACGACGTGGCCGCGCGCGACGATGGCCGGGCTCCCCGAAGGCATATCAGCCGACCCGGTGGGCGCCGACCGACCAGCCGGTGCGACGTGTGCCCCACTTCGGACGGAGGTGTTTCGAATCGTCCCTCTCGGGAAATCGGCGAGCACACCGGGTAGGGAGGACCCAATGTCAGCAGGGACCCTCATCGCCATCATCATTCCCGCTGTGGTTCTGCTCGCCCTCCTCGCCGTGGCCCTGCGGATCTTCATCCGCCGCCGCCATCTGGAGGAGCGCTTCGGACCGGAGTACGAGCGGACGGTCGACGCCGGGGGCAGCCGCCTGGCGGCCGAGCGCGAGCTGCGGGAACGCGAGGAACGCCACGACGCTCTCGAGATCAAGCCACTGCCCAGCAGCGTCCATGACCGATACGCCCAGGACTGGAGCAGAGTGCAGGAGATGTTCGTCGACAGGCCGAGCGACGCCGTGGAGGAAGCGGACCGACTGGTGACCGCGCTCATGAGCGACCGCGGATATCCGACCGAGGGGTTCGAGCAGCAGGTGAAAGACCTCTCGGTCGAGCACGGGCGGACGCTTGAGCACTATCGAGCGGCACACGAGGTCACTCTCAGAAGCGGCCGCCGGGAAGCGACTACCGAGGAGCTGCGGGGTGCGATGGTGCACTACCGCGCACTCTTCGACGAACTGCTGGAAGACAGGGGCGGCCAGCCGGCCGCATGAGAACCGATGGCAACCCAGCTGGGGAGCCGGTCTCCGCTGCGCACCGGCAGCAGAGACGTGACACGTCCCGTCCACCACCGGGCGCGCAGCCGGGACGGAGATGAAGAGATGCAGCGCGAAGACATACCGGGGCGCGACGAAAGCCTGTCCACCGAGGACATCGCCCGCCCTCAGGAAACGACTGAGGTCGAATCGATGGCAGCGGAGCAGGCACCCATGATGCCCGGCGAAGCCACGGCCACTGAGCCGACGGCGGCCGGGCCTGAATCGGCCACCGCGGACGACCGGGCTCAGGGCGGTGCCGCGGAGGCCGTTGTAACGGCCGGTCTACGAACGTCACCGGCTGTGGTCCGCCGACGGGACAGGGGAGCGGCTGCTGCAGCAGGTCCATGCCGCGGCCGACGCCGCGGGTCATGCGGCACATCAGCATGCGGCCGCCCTTTGATCATGGCGAAGACAGGCCGCCCAAGTCCTCACGGGTTGAGGCAGGAGCCCCGGTTCGCCTCGGCGAGATGGCGGGCGCACGATGGTGAGAGGAGGACCGCGGCCAGGGTGGACGACGCCTCACCGCGTCCGTGCCGCAGCCCATGAGCCGATGAGACGAAGGAAGGTGGCGGACGATGACGACATTCATGGATGTCCACCACGACATGAAGGGCATCACGGCCGAGCAGCTCTCGGCGGCACACCGGGCGGACCTGGAGATCGAGGCGGAGGAAGGGGTGCACTTCGAGCGGGCGTGGGCCGACCCCGAGGCGGGAGTCGTGTACTGCCTGTCCGAGGCCCCCTCCGCAGAAGCTGTGAAGCGCATACACGAGCGCACTGGTCACCCGGCCACCGAGATCCATCCTGTGCCGCTTTCCGTCTAGCCGGCTAGCCCGCTTGCCGGTCCCGCACGGTGTCGGCCACGGACGCGGCGGCGCGGACGAGCGCCGCCGTGGCCGTCGAACGGGACTGCTGCGGCCAGGCGATGACGAGGATCGCGGGCGGTGCGTCGGGGACCGGCCGGTAGACGACGCCCGGGCGCGGATAGCGGGCGGCGACGGAGGCGGGCAGCAGGGGGGTGAGGCCGCTCAGGCCGACGAGCGTGAGCAGCTGGGCGAGGTCGCGGCCCTCGCTGCGGATCTCGTCGAGGAACCGGTGCAGATCGCCGGGGCGCAGGCCGAGGTCGGCGAGGGCCAGGCGGTCCCGGGCGGCGAGCGGGTGGGTGGCCGCGAGGGCCGCGACGCGCGGTTCGGCGACCAGCGTCTCGGTGTCCAGGCCGGTGCGGTCGAAGGGCTCGTGGACCAGGGCCGCATCGGCTTCCCCCCGGCGCAGGAGTCGCGGCTGTTCGTGCCAGCCGCACAGCCGGACCGCGACCGGTACGGCCACCGGCTGGGACGCGAAGCGCGCCAGGATCGGCTCCAGCAGTCCCGCGTCCCCGTCGGCCTTGACGGCCAGGACCAGCTTCGGCTCCGGGGCGGCCGCGCGCTGGGCCCGCCGCCCGGCGGCCTGCAGGGCGTCCAGGGCGATCCTCGCCTCCGCGAGGAGCACCGTTCCGGCCGGGGTCAGCGCCACGCTGCGGGTGCTCCGCTCCAAGAGCGTGACGCCCATCTCCGTCTCCAACTGGCGGATCGCGCGGGACAGGGGCGGCGGGGAGATGCCCAACCGCTCGGCGGCGCGTGCGAAGTTGAGTTCCTCGGCGACGGCGACGAAGTAGCGCAGCGGGCGGGATTCCACGCTTCCCCCCTCCGTTCGGTATTGCCCTGAGGGTAACAAGCGGGAGCGGATTGATACTTCAGTTCGGGCGCGCCACGCAGCAGGCTCGACGACAGCCAGTGACGCATCCCTCTTGGAGTTGTTCATGATCGTCATCACCGCCCCGACCGGCCAGATCGGCCGACAGGTCCTCGACCGCCTCCTCGACGCCCCGGACGGCACGGCGGGGATCCGGGTGATCGCCCGTGACCCCGCTCGCCTATCCGCGCGGGTGCACGAACACGTAGAGGTCGTACGGGGATCGCACGCCGATCCCGCCGTTCTGAAGGAGGCGTGCGCGGGCGCCGACCGCCTGTTCTGGCTGGTGCCCCCGACACCCACGGCCGCCAGCGTCGAGGGCCACTTCCGCGACTTCACCGAGCCACTGCGCGAGGTGATCGGGCGCCAGGGCGTCGAGCGGGTCGTCGGCGTCTCGACCCTGGGCCGCGGAGTGGCGAAGAACGCCGGGCAGATATCGGCGTCGCTCGCCATGGACGAGGCGATCGCGGCCACGGGTGTGCATTACCGGGCGCTGTGCCCGCCGTTCCTGATGGAGAACCTGCTGGGCCAGGCCGAGTCGATCCGCAACGCGGGCGTGTTCTTCCTGGCGCTGGCAGAGGACCGCGCTCTGCGCACCTGCGCCACCCGCGACATCGCCGCCACGGCGGCCCGGCTGCTGCTCGACGGCTCCTGGACCGGGCAGGACGACGTCCCGCTGGTCGGACCCGACGACCTGTCCCCCGAGGGCATGGCAGGGGTCGTCTCCGAAGTGCTGGACCGTCCGGTGCGTGTCCAGCGGACCAGCAGCGCGGACTACAAGGCGACGGCGCTGCGCTTCGGGGCGAGCGAGGCCTGGGCCCAGGGACTTGCGGACATGGCGGAGGCCCTGAACGACCAGGGCTTCTACGGGGCCGTCGAGCCGAGCACGCCTGAGTCCGCGCCCACCGGCTTCCGCCAGTGGTGCGAAGACGTGCTCAGGCCGGCCGTCCTGGCCTAGGGCCTTCGGAGCAGGCCGGCTCCGGGACCGGCGCCTGACCGGTGCCGGTCCCGGTGTGTGTGCCGTTCACTAGAAACCAGCCCTGACCTGTGCTTACAGCACTGGCAGGTTCTTCCGCAGCTCAAAGGCAGTGACCTCGGAGCGGTACTCCTCCCACTCCTGCTTCTTGTTGCGCAGGAAAAAGTCGAAGACGTGTTCACCCAGCGTCTCCGCGACCAACTCGCTCCGCTCCATGAGGGAGATCGCCTCACCCAGGTTCTGCGGCAGCGGCTCGATCCCCATCGCCCGCCGCTCCGCATCGCTCAGCGCCCACACGTCGTCGTCCGCGCCCGGCGGGAGCTCGTAGCCCTGCTCGATGCCCTTGAGGCCGGCCGCGAGCAGGACCGCGTACGCGAGGTAGGGGTTGGCGCCCGAGTCGAGGGAGCGGACCTCGACGCGCGTCGACCCGGTCTTGCCCGGCTTGTACAGCGGCACCCGCACGAGCGCGGACCGGTTGTTGTGGCCCCAGCAGATGTACGAGGGGGCCTCGCCGCCCGCGCCCGCGGTGCGGTTCGCGCCGCCCCAGATCCGCTTGTAGGAGTTCACCCACTGGTTCGTCACGGCCGAGATCTCCGCCGCGTGCCGGAGCAGGCCCGCGATGAAGAACTTGCCGATCTTGGAGAGCTGGTACTCGGCGCCCGACTCATGGAAGGCGTTGCGGTCCCCCTCGAAGAGGGAGAGGTGCGTGTGCATTCCTGAGCCGGGGTGCTCGGAGAACGGCTTCGGCATGAAGGTCGCCTGCACGCCCTGCTCGAGCGCGACCTGCTTCATGATCAGCCGGAAGGTCATGACGTTGTCGGCGGTCGACAGCGCGTCCGCGTACCGCAGGTCGATCTCCTGCTGCCCCGGGGCGCCCTCGTGGTGCGAGAACTCCACCGAGATGCCCATGGACTCGAGCATCGTGATCGCCTGGCGGCGGAAGTCCATGCCCACGTTCTGCGGGGTGTGGTCGAAGTAGCCGGAGCTGTCGGCCGGGGTGGGCCGCGAGCCGTCGACCGGCTTGTCCTTGAGCAGGAAGAACTCGATCTCGGGGTGGGTGTAGAAGGTGAAGCCGAGGTCGGAGGTCCTGGCGAGGATGCGCTTGAGGACGTAGCGCGGGTCGGCGTACGAGGGCGAGCCGTCCGGCATCAGGATGTCGCAGAACATCCGGGCCGTGCCGGGCGCCTCGGCGCGCCACGGGATGATCTGGAACGTGCTCGGGTCCGGCTTGGCGATCATGTCGGACTCGTAGACACGGGCGAAGCCCTCGATCGCCGAGCCGTCGAAGCCCATTCCCTCGTCGAATGCCTGCTCGAGCTCGGCGGGGGCCACCGCGACCGACTTGAGGAAGCCGAGCACATCGGTGAACCACAGGCGCACGAAGCGGATGTCGCGCTCTTCGAGCGTCCGAAGCACGAACTCCTGCTGCTTATCCATGATTCCTATCCTCGCAGGTCAGACGGCTTGCTCTGGTGCTTCTGAGGTCCGTCACGGCACTGTGGGCCAGCTCAGTATCACGTGACGGGGTTTCGCTCTCGTTTCGCGCCCCCGGGGTCAGGCTAGGTCCTCCGGGCCAGGATGTCCCGAGCGGGGGACGCTGCTGAGCACAGCGCGGGCGATGGCGGCGGGGTCGTCCATCATCAGCAGATGGCCCGCGGGGGCTGCGATCCGGAAGTGCGCACCGCCGAGTTCCGCGGCGAGCCGCCGCTGCCGGTCCAGCCGGCGCAGCTCGCGCGGCGAGTCGGTCGCGCCGTACGCGGCGAGGACGGTGACGGGGACGTCGGGCAGCGGGTGGCGGGCGCGGAGGGCGGCGACTTCGGCGGCGAGTCCCGCGTAGGACGCATTCTCCAGCAGGCCGGCGCGGAGCACGCGGGTGGTGCGGTAACAGCGGCGTACGAGGTCGTCGGAGGCCGGGTCGCGGTGGCGTACGGTCCCGACGCGGACGGTCAGGCGGCGGGCGGTGCGACCGAGCGCGAGGGGCAGCCCGGCTGCGCCGAGCCCGGCCGCGAGCAGCCGCGCCGCGGCGGCCCGCGGCGCGGCGGGGACGGCGGGGCCGCGGGGGTCCTCCTCCACACTGCTGTCGACGAGGACGAGCCCTGCGGTACGGGCGGGGTTGAGGCGGGCGAACGCCTCCGCGTGGAACCCGGCGAGAGAGTGGCCGACGACCGTGCAGGGGCCGGTCAGCCCGAGCGCGTCGAGCACGCCGAGGATGCGGGCGGCCTCGCCCGCGGCGGTGGGGGTCAGCGGGGGCGGGGCGGGCGCGCTGAGTCCGAGGCCGGGGCGGTCGAACCGTACGACGGTGCGGTACGGGGACAGCAGCGGGATCACGGGGTCCCAGTCGAACCAGCTGCTCCCGAGCCCGCCGCTCAGCACGCAGGCGGGGCCCGCGCCCTCGACCACGACGTGGGTGGGCACGCCCGCGACGCTGAGGATCCGCCCGGGGACGCCGTTCACCGGACGCCGCCCGCCTGACAGTCGCGGCCCGCGCGGCAGCCGGCGACGGGAGAAGACCGGCGACCGCGCCCGGAGACCGGACCGGGCCTGCGCCTCATAAGACTCATGCTGCGCGCGTATGCCCGGAAGCGCCGCCTCGCGGCTGACGGCATTCCTTAAAGGCTTGACTTATACGTCGCAGCACCTGCGCGTGCTGCGACGTAGCCGGATTCGCGACCGTACGGGCCGCGGGCACGCGGCGGCTCTACGCCGTCGGAGCCGCCCTTGGCGGACCGTACCGGCTCGAGGGCAATGCGGGCGGTGAGATCCTCCGCTGCGAGCCGCCCCGGCTGCTCAGGAAGGCCTACGCCGGGGAGTAGCCGGGGAGTGAGGGGTGTGGCGGGCCACACGCCCGCGGCGGGGCATCGCGTCAGAGAGACGATTACACTGGCTGCGTGCCTCAACTCCGCCTCGCACTGAATCAGATCGACTCGACCGTCGGCGACCTCGTCGGAAACGCCGAGGCGATCGTCCACTGGACCCGGCACTCCGCCGAGCAGGGCGCGCACCTCGTCGCCTTCCCCGAGATGGCGCTGACCGGCTACCCCGTCGAGGACCTCGCCCTGCGCTCCACCTTCGTCGACGCCTCCCGCGAAGCCCTGCGCGCGCTCGCGGTGCGCCTCGACGGCGAGGGGTTCGGCGAGCTGCCGGTCGTCGTCGGCTACCTGGACCGGTCCGAGAAGGCGCTCGCGAACGAGCCGCGGTACGGCCAGCCCGCCGGGGCCCCGCAGAACGCCGCGGCCGTCCTGCACCGCGGCCGGGTGGCGCTCACCTTCGCCAAGCACCACCTGCCGAACTACGGCGTCTTCGACGAGTACCGCTACTTCGTGCCCGGCGACACCCTCCCCATGATCCGCGTGCACGGCATCGACGTGGCGCTCGCCATCTGCGAGGACCTCTGGCAGGACGGCGGGCGCGTGCCCGCCGCCCGGTCCGCGGGCGCCGGGCTGCTGCTCTCGGTCAACGCCTCCCCGTACGAGCGCGAGAAGGACGACACCCGCCTCGACCTCGTCCGCAAGCGCGCCCAGGAAGCGGGCTGCACGACCGCCTATCTGGCGATGATCGGCGGCCAGGACGAGCTGGTCTTCGACGGCGACTCGATCGTCGTCGCCGCCGACGGCGAAGTGATCGCCCGCGCCCCGCAGTTCGCCGAGGGCTGCGTGCTGATCGACCTCGACCTCCCGGCGGCCGCGGTCCCGGGCGGCACGGTGGACGACGGCCTGGTCATCGACCATGTCACCCTGTCCGCCGACCCGCTGCCCGCGTACGAGCCCGAGCTCACGGGCGGGTACGCGGACCGGCTCGACGACGACGAGGAGGTCTACTCGGCACTGGTCGTCGGCCTGCGCGCGTACGTCGCGAAGAACGGTTTCCGCACCGTTCTCCTCGGCCTGTCGGGCGGCATCGACTCCTCCCTGGTCGCCGCCATCGCCTGCGACGCACTCGGCGCGCAGAACGTCTACGGCATCTCCATGCCGTCCCGCTACTCGTCCGAGCACTCCAAGGACGACGCCGCCGAACTCGCCCGCCGCACCGGCCTCAACTTCCGCACGGTCCCGATCGGGCCGATGTTCGACGCGTACATGGAGTCCCTGGGCCTGACCGGGCTCGCCGAGGAGAATCTCCAGTCCCGGCTGCGCGGCACGCTGCTCATGGCCGTCTCCAACCAGGAGGGCCACATCGTGCTGGCCCCGGGCAACAAGTCCGAGCTCGCGGTCGGATACTCCACGCTTTACGGGGACTCGGTCGGCGCGTACGGGCCGATCAAGGACGTCTACAAGAACCTGGTCTTCCGGCTCGCCAGGTGGCGCAACCGGGCGGCCCTGGACCGCGGCCAGACGCCGCCCATCCCGGAGAACTCCATCACCAAGCCGCCGAGCGCCGAACTGCGCCCCGGGCAGGTCGACACGGACTCGCTGCCGGACTACGACGTCCTCGACGCGATCCTGGAGCTGTACGTGGACCGGGACC
Organism: Streptomyces sp. 8N616; assembly: GCF_052246385.1. Classification (NCBI taxonomy): domain Bacteria; kingdom Bacillati; phylum Actinomycetota; class Actinomycetes; order Kitasatosporales; family Streptomycetaceae; genus Streptomyces; species Streptomyces sp. 8N616. Next base: position 134,338 of record NZ_JBQQBY010000012.1, read on the forward strand.
AGGGGCTCGATGCGATCGTCGCGGCGGGCTACGACCCCGAGGTGGTGACCAGGACGCTGCTCCTGGTGGACCGGGCGGAGTACAAGCGGCGCCAGTACCCGCCGGGCACCAAGATCTCCGCCAAGGGATTCGGCAAGGACCGTCGCCTCCCGATCACCAACCGCTGGCGCGAACACGAGTAGCCCTCCGGGCGGGACCACGTACCGAACCCGCCGCTCCACGGCGCACCGGCCGCCCCTGCGGGCGCGGCCGGCTCCGCCCTGACGGGCGAGGAGAGAACCCGCGAGGCGCGTGGCACACCCCCCGAGGCGAGGAACCCCTCTTTGCGGGCAGGCTCATGCTCGGCGCGAAGGCGCCTGCTCGTCCGCGCGCCGGGCCTGCGACTGCTCAGAGCCGGACCGAGGCCGCGATCGGCAGATGGTCGCTCCCGGTCGCCGGCAGCGTCCACGACGAGACCGGCTCCAGGTCCCGCACCATGATCTGGTCGATCCGCGCCATCGGGAGCGACGCGGGCCAGCTGAAGCCGAATCCGTCGCCCGCCGCGCCCTGCGTGGACCGCATCCGCTGCGAGGTGACGGGCGCCAGGGCGCGGTCGTTCATCGTCCCGTTGAGGTCGCCGAGCAGTACGACCTCCTTGATCGGCTCCTGCGCGATGGCGCGCCCCAGTGCCTCCGCACTGCCGTCCCGCTGCCCCGCCGTGAAGCCCGCGTTGAACTTCACACGCACCGACGGCAGATGGGCGACGTACACCGCGACCTCGCCCTCCGGGGTCCTGACCGTGCTGCGCAGCGCGCGCGTCCAGCCGAGCTTGATGTCGACGGGCCGGGTGTCGCTCAGCGGGTACTTGCTCCAGACCCCCACCGTGCCCTGCACGGAGTGGTACTTGTACGCGCCCGCCAGCGCCTTCTCGTACGTCGGCACGGCGTCGTCCGTCAGCTCCTCCAGCGCCACGACGTCGGCGCCCGCGGCGGCCACGTCGCGCGCGGTCCCCTCCGGGTCGGCATTGTCGGCGTTGACGTTGTGGGTGGCCACCGTGAGATCGCCGTCGGTGCCCGAGGACTTGGTGGCGACGAGGCCGCCGAACAGGTTCAGCCACACCACCGTCGGGAGCAGCAGCGCGAGCAGCGCGGTCCCCGACCTGCGCACCAGCGCGAGCAGCAGCAGGACCGGGATGCCGAAGCCGAGCCAGGGCAGGAAGGTCTCAAGCAGGCTGCCGAAGTTGCCCACGGCGTTGGGGATGTGGGAGTGAAGGCCCATCAGCCCGGCGAGCGCCAGGGCGAAGACGGCGAGGACGATCCCGCGGCGCCACACTCCTCTGTCACGCCCTCCGCTCAGCAGGCGCCGGGCGCGGGATCCGGACCGCTCGGGGTTCGAGCTGCCGCGTCCCGTATGCCTCGTGTACGCCTGCGTCATATGCCGTTCCTCGCTGCTTCGCACTGCCCCGTCTACGCACCATAGGCGATGGGCGGGGGCTTTCCGTGCCGCCCCCGGCGGCTGATCTCCTACGAGGACGAACGCGGCGGCGCAAGGGGTTCCGGCCGGTACCGGCGTGCGGACCCCTGTGACAAAACCTGAACAAATACCGGGAGTACGGGGAGGAAGGCGGGCATACGACCCTCACGTCGGGCAGTGCGCGCGCATGCGCCGCCAGGTGGCCGCCAGATGACTTTCGGCCGGCCGCGTCAGATGGCCGCGGGCGGGCGCACTCCTTCGAGCACCGTGTCGACGATGCGCTCGGCCAGGCCCTCCGGCAGCTCCTGCCATTCGTGCAGGACGACGCGGGCGAGCATCGGCCCGGTGAACAGATCGGCCAGCAGCTCGAGGTCCACGTCGGCGCGGATCTCACCGGTGGCCATGCCGCGCCGCAGCACCTCGTACACGGCGTCACGCCGCCCCCGTATGACCGTGTCCTGGTACTCCTTCCACAGGTTCGGATGCGACGTGACCTCGGTGATGACGGCGCGCATCACGGCGGAGGAGCGCTTGGCCAGGCCGCGGCGGCGCAGGAACTCCAGCATGAGGACGAGGTCGTCGCGGACCGAGACCCCGGCGGCCTCGGGGGTGTGCACGTCGAGCGAGCGCATGACGTCGAGGAGCAGGGCCTCCTTGCCGGGCCAGCGGCGGTAGACGGTGGCCTTGCCGACTCCGGCCTCGCGGGCGATCCGTTCGATCGACAGCCTGCCCACCGGGGTGCCCTCCTCGAGGAGCCGGAGCACGGCCTCGATGACCGCCGTGTCGACGGCGGCGCTGCGCGGGCGGCCGCGGCGCTCGGCGGTGGTCACGGGCCCCCGCTCCCCCGGCCCCCGGCCTGCGGGACCCCCGCTCCGACGGCCTGCTGCTCCTCGTCCGGGTTCTCGGCGGGGCGGCGGCCGGGCATGAAGACCGCGACGACGAGCGCCCCGATCACGGCGACGCCGGCCCCGAACAGGACGGTCACGTGCATGGCGTGGATGAAGGCCTCGTTGGCGGGCTGCACCAGCGCCTTCCCGGCAGGGCCGATGCGCTCGGCGGCCGCGAGGGTCGCCTCGATCGATTCGCCGGCGTCGTGCCGGGCGCCCGGCGGCAGCACCGCCAGCTCGTCCCGGATGCCGTCACGGTAGCCAGTGGACAGCAGGGACCCGAGGACGGCGACGCCCAGCGCCCCGCCCACCTGCCGGAAGGTGTTGTTGAGCGCGGATCCGGAGCCCGCCTTCTCCCTCGGCAGCGACTGCATGATCGAGGTGGTGACGGGCGGCATGATGTGGGCCATGCCCGCGCCCTGAAGGAAGAACAGCACCTCCAGCACCCAGATCGGGGTGTCCTGGTCGAGCAGCACGAAGCCCGCCAGGGTGACCGCGACCAGCAGCATCCCGCCCGTACACACCGCGCGGGAGCCGAACCGTTCCACAACGAGGCGGGCGCGCGGCGCGAAGAACATCTGCGCGAGCGCGAGCGGCAGTATCAGCACGCCCGTCTCGAGCGGGGTGTAGCCGCGCACGCTCTGCGTGTAGAAGACGGTGAAGAACGTCACGCCCATGAGCGCGAAGAAGACGAGCGCGATGGCGGCGATGGCCGCGGAGAAGGCGGGCATGCGGAAGTAGCCGATGTCGATCGCCGGGTGGTCGCTGCGCTTCTCGTGCAGCACGAAACCCAGGAGTACGAGGAGGCCCGCGCCGATCGAGCCGAGCACCTCACGGTCGCCGAAGTCGGCGAGCTGCCCGCCCTTGATGATCCCGTAGACCAGCAGCACGAGCCCGACGACGGACAGCAGCACGCCGGACGGATCGAGGCGGCCCGGCCTCGGGTCCCTGGAGTCGGGGACGAGCAGCAGCATGCCGAGCAGCCCGGCGGCCACGATGGGGACGTTGACCAGGAAGACCGAGCCCCACCAGAAGTGCTCGAGCAGCAGCCCGCCGGTGATCGGCCCTATCGCGATGGCGACGCCGACGCCGCCGACCCAGATCCCTATGGCCTTGGGCTGCTCGTCACGCTCGAAGACGTTCATGAGGATGGCCAGCGTGGCGGGCATGACGAAGGCGCCGCCGAAGCCCATAAGGGCGCGGAACGCAATCAGCTGGACGGGTGAATCGGACATCGCGGCGAGCACCGAGCCGATGCCGAAGAGGGCCATGCCGAAGAGCAGGACCTTTTTGCGTCCGAGTCGGTCGCCCAGCAGCCCTGCGGTGAAGAGGATGCCCGCGAAGACGAGCGTGTAGGCGTTGATCGCCCACTCCAGCTCGCTCTGGGTGGCGCCGAGTCCGGTCGGCGGCGGGGTGGCGATCGTCTTCATCGCCACGTTCAGGATCGAGTTGTCCAGCACCACGATGAGCAGGCTGAACATGAGCACGGAGAGGATCAGCCAGCGGCGCCGGTGGACGGCCTCGGAGACGGTACGGGCTGCAGGGGCGCCGGCGGGAGTCGACATGCAGCCCAGGCTACATCTTTACGATACGAACCCGTTCCGTATCTGAAGAGTTCCGATGAGTTGCGTCACGCTGCGCCGCCCGTTCGCCGCTCCCCTTTGCGGTATCGGCGGCAGGTGCCACCATGGAGCTGGTCCGGGGACGCCGTCAGGGCGCCTCGAGATGACGAAGGAGCCGTTGCAATGACGCACGTTTCGCCTGCCCGGAAATCCCCTGCCGACAGCAGCAGCGCTGACAGCAGCAAGGCGCTGTACGGCGGCACCGGCACCCGGCGCATCACCGTCCGCGACATCGCCGCCGCCAAGCAGCGCGGCGAGAAGTGGCCCATGCTCACCGCGTACGACGCGATGACCGCCTCCGTCTTCGACGAGGCCGGCATCCCCGTCATGCTCGTCGGCGACTCGATGGGCAACTGCCACCTCGGCTACGAGTCCACCGTCCCCGTCACGATGGACGAGATGACCCTGCTCTCGGCCGCGGTCGTCCGCGGCACCAAGCGCGCCCTGATCGTCGGCGACCTGCCCTTCGGCTCGTACCAGGAGGGCCCGGTGCAGGCGCTGCGCAGCGCCACCCGGCTGGTCAAGGACGCGGGCGTGGGCGCAGTGAAGCTGGAGGGCGGCGAGCGGTCCGCGCACCAGATCGAGCTGCTCGTCGAGTCCGGCATCCCGGTCATGGCGCACGTCGGCCTCACCCCGCAGTCCGTCAACGCCTACGGCGGCTACCCGGTCCAGGGGCGCGGCGAGGAGGCCGCCCAGCAGCTGCTCCGTGACGCCAAGGCGGTGCAGGACGCGGGCGCCTTCGCGGTCGTGCTGGAACTCGTACCGTCCGAGCTGGCCGCCGAGGTCACGCGCTCGCTGCACATCCCGACGGTCGGCATCGGCGCGGGTCCGGACTGCGACGCGCAGGTGCTGGTGTGGACGGACATGGCGGGCATGACGGGCGGCCGCGTGCCCCGGTTCGTCAAGCAGTACGCGCAGCTGCGCGAGGTGCTGGGCGGCGCGGCGAAGGCCTTCGCCGAGGACGTCGTCGGCGGGGCGTACCCGACCGAGCAGCACAGTTTTCACTGAGGCCGGCTGCATGAGGTTGTTCCTGCCGAGGGTCCGGCCCGCGGCGGAGCCGCTGTGGTGTGCAGCGTCCCCCGGATAGACACAGCCACCAAGACCGATCTCCCGGCCGACAGCCCGCCGTTCACCTCCTCCGCGGCGGGCTGTCGGCGTCTTGTCGGTGCGGTGTCGGTCCGATGTCGGTGCATTGTCGGTGGGGCCTGAGAGGCTCGCCGCATGACGCGATACGACAAGAACTCCGGTGGCGGAAACGCCGTCGAAGTACGGGGGCTGGTCAAGCACTTCGGCGAGACCAGGGCCGTAGACGGCGTGGACCTCGATGTGAAGGAGGGCACCGTCCTCGGTGTCCTCGGCCCCAACGGAGCCGGCAAGACGACACTCGTCCGGTGCCTCTCCACTCTTCTGGTGCCGGACGCCGGCACCGCGACCGTAGCCGGGTACGACGTGGTGAAGCAGCCCCGGCAGCTGCGCCGCACCATCGGCCTGACCGGGCAGTACGCCTCGGTCGACGAGAAGCTCTCCGGCTGGGAGAACCTCTACATGATCGGGCGGCTGCTCGACCTGCCCCGCAGGGACGCCCGCAGGCGCGCGGACGAGATGCTCGAGCGGTTCTCGCTGACCGAGGCCGCCAAGCGGCCCGCCTCGCAGTACTCCGGCGGTATGCGCCGCCGCCTCGACCTGGCCGCGTCCATGATCGGGCAGCCCGCGGTGCTCTACCTCGACGAGCCGACGACCGGCCTCGACCCGCGCACCCGCAACGAGGTGTGGGACGAGGTGAAGCGGATGGTCGCGGAGGGCGCGACCGTGCTGCTCACCACGCAGTACATGGAGGAGGCCGAGCAGCTCGCGAGCCAGCTGACGGTCATCGACCGCGGCAAGGTCATCGCCGAGGGCGAGGTCAACGAGCTCAAGGCGAAGGTCGGGGGACGCACGCTGCAGATCCGCCCGGCCGACCCCGGCGAGCTGAGCCGCATGGTGGGCGCCATCGCGCAGGCCGGTCTCGACGGCATCGCGGGCGCCACGGCCGACGCGGCCGAGGGCCTGGTCAACGTCCCGATCATCAGCGACGAGCAGCTGACCGCGGTGATAGGGCTGCTCGGCGAGCGCGGCTTCGCGATCGCCGGAATCGACACCCATCTGCCCAGTCTGGACGAGGTGTTCCTGGCCGTCACCGGCCAGAAGACGTCGACTCCGCGGGATGCGAAGGAACTTGAGGAGGTCGCCGTATGACTGCTGCCACGATCACGGCATCGGCCGAGGCTCTTCCCGGCGAGGGACGCATCGGCCTGCGCGGGAACCTGCGGCACATCGGCGCGCTCGTGCGCCGTAACGCCCTGCAGATCAAGCAGGACCCGGAGTCGATGTTCGACGCCGTGCTGATGCCGATCGTCTTCACTCTGCTGTTCGTGTACGTCTTCGGTGGCGCGGTGGGCGGCAGCCTCGGCGGCGACCGGGACGTCTACGTCAACTACGTCATCCCGGGCCTGATGGCGATGGGCGGCCTGAACATCGCGATGTCGGTCGGCACAGGCGTCAACGACGACTTCAACAAGGGGGTGATGGACCGTTTCCGCACGATGCCCATCGCCCGCTCCTCGGTGCTGATCGCCAAGCTCATCGTGGAGGCCGGCCGGATGCTGGTCTCGACCCTCATCCTGCTGACCGTGGCCTTCCTCATCGGCTTCGACCTGAAGACCGGGCCGCTCGAGCTGCTCGGCGCGATAGCCCTGGCGCTGGCCTTCGGCGCCTCGCTGACCTGGGTCTTCATGCTGCTGGGGCTTTCGCTGAGGACCCCTCAGGCCGTACAGGGCGTGGGCTTCCTGGCGATCATGCCGCTGCAGTTCGGCTCGTCGATCTTCGCGCCGCCGGGGACGATGCCGGGCTGGCTGGAGTGGTTCACGAAGTACAACCCGCTGTCCCAGCTGGCCGACGCGGCACGGGCTCTGCTCAACGGCCAGGGCGCGGTCGGGCACCCGGTGATGATCACCCTGATCTGGGCGGTCGGCATCACGGCGGTGACGGCGCCGCTCGCGGTGTCGAAGTTCCGCAAGAAGACCTGAGCGGGGCAGGGAAGACTCTGAGCGGGGCAGGGAAGACCTGAGTGGGGCCGGGGACCGCTCAGCGGATCAGACGAGGGCGGCGGCCTCATCGAAGGAGAGGCCGCCGCCCTCGGCGTGCGCCCGCTCGTACGCCGCGTCGCCCAGGGCGGCTCGCGCGTCGGCCTCGGCCGCGGCGCGCCCCTCCCGCTCCATGGCGGGCGAGAAGTGGCTCTCGGGCAGCAGCGCGTCGTAGGCGCCGAGCAGGCGTGCGGCCGTCTCGGCGTGGGCCGTTCCGCCGAGGGCGGCGTGCGCCTGGGCCCCGCTCATCAGCTGGATCACGGGCAGGACGGGGGCGACCATGTCGGTGAGCGGGTCCTGTACGGCCTCCAGGGCGTCGCGGAACTGCTCGAGCGCCTCGGCGGGCCGGCCGTCGAGGAGATCCAGCCAGCCGGCCAGCCCTTTGACGAGGCCCTCGAACAACCGGGGCGCGTGGCTGGCGAAGTCGTCCCGCATCATGCGGTCGAGCTGCTCCCGGGCCTCGGCGGTCCGGCCGCTGCGGCCCAGCAGTATCGCCAGGTGGAGGCGGACGAAGGCCGTGGAGTCGCCGCCCGAGCGCTGCCCCTGCTCCAGCGCGTCCCACAGCATGGGCTCGCCGGACTCGGTGTCCCCCGACTCGATGAGCACCCCGGCGAGGCGGCCCCGCAGCAGGGGCACCTGGCCCATGGCGCCGAGCTGCCGTGCGTACCGGATCGCCTCCCGGTAGTCGTCGGCGGCGGCCTCGTACTCGCCGCGCCGCTCGCGCGCCTCGCCGCGGCTCGACAGCGCCTCGGCCACGCCCCACACATCGCCGAGCCGAAGGAAGATCTCGAGGCTCTCGTCGGCGTCCCGGCGGGCCACCTCCGTCTTGCCGGGCCGCTCGGTGAGCAACTTGGCGCGGAACTGCAGCATGTACGCGAGCTCCCACGCGTAACCCAGTTCGCGGCAGCCGTCGACGGCGGCGTCGATCGTCGACACCAACTGCTCGACGTCGCCGGTGAGAAGGATCGCGTACCACCACATGACCCCGGGGATGCGGCAGGTCTGCGGCTGGCCGGGCCGGTACGCGGCGGCGATGCCGCGCAGCCGGTCCTGCATGGCGGGGGTCTGCAGCTCGTGGAAGTTGTTCTCGACGTTGGCGAGGGCGATGAGCCGCACGCCGCGCCGGGCCTCGTCGAGGAGGTCCGGCGGCATGGGCGGCGGCGTGTCCGTGGGGTTCGCGAGCAGCGAGGGCGCGGGCGCGACGGGCTGGACGAACGGGTCGGGGCCGAGCGCGGCAGCGGCGTTGGCCCAGGTACGGGCGTCGGTGCGGTGCTCGCGCAGCTGCCAGAACCAGCCGAGGGAGATCACGAGGCACAGCGCCTCGTGCTCGTCGCGGGCGGCGACGGCGCGCCGGAGCGCGGCCCTGAGGTTGTCGTGCTCGCGCTCGAGACGCTCGAGCCAGGTGCGTTGGGCGGGGCCGCGGAGGAGGGGGTCGGCGGTACGGGCGAGCTCCCGGAAGTACACCAGGTGCCGCCGCTCGACGGCCCCGCGCTCCCGCGTCTCGCCGAGCCGCTCGGCCGCGTACTCCGCAACGGTCTCGAGCAGCCGGTACCGCATCCCGCCCGCGGGGCCGGGCTCGGGCTCGGGCTCGGGCTCGGCGACAACGAGCGACTTATCGACAAGGGAACCGAGGAGGGCGGCTACGTCGCGGGGGTCGATCGCCCCGCGGGTGTCGGCGTCCGCGCCCGGCGGGGTGTCGCTGCAGACGGCCTCTGCCGCTGGAAGGCCGCAGCCGCCTGCGAAGACCGAGAGGCGGCGGAGGACCGCGCGTTCGGGGGCGGTGAGGAGGTCCCAGGACCAGTCGACGACCGCGCGCAGGGTCTGCTGGCGCGGCAGGACCGTACGGCTGCCGCTGGTCAGGAGGCGGAAGCGGTCGTCGAGGCGGTCCGCTATCTGGCGTGGGGTGAGCAACCGGACCCGGGCGGCGGCGAGTTCGATGGCCAGCGGCAACCCGTCCAGGCGACGGCAGATCTCGGCGCACGCCTCGGGGTCGTCGTCCGTGCGGAAGCCGGGTCTCGCGGCCCCGCCGCGGTCGGCGAGCAGCCGCAGGGCTACGGGGTCCGGCAGCGGTTCGACGGGCCGTATGAGTTCGCCCGGCACGCCGAGCGGCTCCCGGCTGGTGGCGAGCACCGTGACGTCCGGGCAGTGGCCGAGCAGGAACTCGGCCAGCTCCGCGGCGGCGCCGATGACATGCTCGCAGTTGTCGAGCACGAGCAGCATCCGGCGCTGCGCGCAGTGCTCGGCGAGCCGCGGCAGCGGGTCGTACGCCCCCGGGTCGGCCGCAGCGCGCAGCCCTTCCGCCGTGCTGCCGCGGATCACGGTCTCGCGCCCGCCGAGCGCCGTGAGGACCGCCTCGGGGACCGTGCCCGGGTCGTCGACGGGCGCCAGCTCGGCCAGCCATACGCCGTCGGGCCAGGCGCCCGCCACGGCGTCCGCGGCCTCCTGCGACAGCCGCGTCTTCCCGGCCCCGCCGGGCCCGATGAGCGTGACGAGCCGCGCGGCGGACAGGTCGCCGCGCAGGGTCGCGAGGTCGGCCTCGCGCCCGACGAAGCTGGTGAGCCGGGCCCGCATGTTGCCCTGCCGGGCTCCCGGCCCCGCGGCCGGGCCCTGCGGCCGCCGCGGACCGTCGGCCGGAAGCGCGCCCGCGACGGACCCGCCGACCGGCCCTGCGATCAGCCCTCCGCTCAGCAACTCCGCGTGCAGCGCCCGCAGTTCGTTGCACGGGTCGGCGCCGAGGCGGGCGGCGATGGTACGGCGGACGTGCTCGTACGCGGCGAGCGCCTCCGCCGCGCGGCCCGTGTCGCGCAGCGCCCTGATGCGAAGGGCCTGGAGGGGCTCGTCGAGCGGGTGGTCGCCGCAGAGGGCGGCGAGCTCCGGGAGAGCGCGCTCGGCGCGCCCGAGGCCGAGGTCGGCGGCGAGCCGGGAACGGCGGGCTTCCAGGCGCCGGGCCTCCGCGCCCGCCGCCACGCCCGTACGGTCGGCGAGGTCGGCCAGCGCCGGACCGCGCCACAGCGCGAGGGCGTCGTCGAGGACGGCCGCGGCCTTCGCCGGATCGCCGTCCGCGAGGGCCCGTGCGCCCTCGCCCGCCAGCCGCTCGAAGCGGTGCAGGTCGACGTCGTCGGGCTCGGCACACAGCCGGTAGCCGCCGACCGCGGAGCCGACGGCGCCGTGGCCGAGGGTCCGCCGCAGCCGCCCGACGAGGGCCTGGAGCGCCCCGGCGGCGTCGGCGGGCGGATCGCCGTCCCAGACCTCGCCGATCAGCGACTCCGCCGTACGCACCCGGCCGGGGTCCAGCGCCAGCGCGGCGAGCAGGGCACGCAACCGTACGCCGCCGAGCGCGACGGGAGTCCCGTCGTCCCGGTGGGCCTGCGTCGTGCCGAGGATGCCGTAGCGCACCGGCCCATTCTGCTGGACGAGCAGGTGCACGACCCAATGATTACCGGGGGCGGCGGGCCGGAAAGACCGCAAACGAGCCGGAACTCACACCCGCGCCCGCGACGTTGTCCTGCTACCGCCTGTACGGTCGGGACACCCCGGCCCCCATCCCGCACGCACGCAGCACGCTCAGGAGCTCATGCCCATGGCCACGACCATCGCCCGCAGCGACCGCCGGGTCAGCCCCGTCTTCCTCGGCCTCGTCGCGATCATGGCGGTGTCCGCATGGGCCGTGTGGACGGACTACTCGGCGAGCACCGGATTCGCCGTGTTCCTGTTCGTCGTGTCCGGCTGGATCGTGTCCCTGTGCCTGCACGAGTACGCGCACGCGCGCACCGCGCTGCACGGCGGGGACATCTCGATCGGGGCGAAGGGCTATCTCACCCTGAACCCGCTCAAGTACACCCACGCGCTGCTGAGCATCGTGCTGCCCGTCCTCTTCGTGATCATGGGCGGGATCGGGCTGCCGGGCGGTGCCGTGTTCGTCGAGCGCGGGCGCATCCAGGGGCGCTGGAAGCACAGCCTGATCTCGGCCGCGGGGCCGCTGACGAACGTGCTGTTCGCCGTCGCGCTGACGGCGCCCTTCTGGCTGGGGGCGATGGACGGCGTGCCGGACCCCTTCCGCTACGCGCTGGCGTTCCTCGCACTGCTGCAGGTGACGGCCGCGATCCTGAACTCCCTGCCGGTGCCGGGCCTGGACGGGTACGGCGTGATCGAGCCCTGGCTGTCGTACAAGATCCGGCGCCAGGTGGCACCGTTCGCGCCGTTCGGGCTGTTCGCGGTCTTCGGCCTGCTGTGGGTGCCCGAGATCAACCACGTGTTCTTCGACGCCGTGGATTCGATCCTGCGCGGCCTCGGGGTGTCGGACTGGGACACCTACCTGGGCTACGAGTTCTTCCGCTTCTGGCAGGGAGAGCCGGAGCTGCCGACCGGCTCGTGAGCCGGTCCGGTCACGCGGCTCAGGCCGTTGCTTGGCTCAGGCCGTTGCCTTGTCCCAGCGGGTGACCGGGCTCAGCCCGTGACCGTACGCTCCCCCGCCGCGCGCTCGGCCTTCGCCCTGCGCACGGAGAACCAGGTCATGTTCGACGAGACGCCCGCCATCATGATCCAGAGGATGCCGAGCCAGCTGCCCCGCGCGAAGGACACGACCGCCGCGGCGATGGCGAGCACGCAGGCGGCGAGGGCGAAGACGGCGAGGCGGGGCATGGGGTCGGCTCCTGTCCGGGGGTGACGTCCCGGACATTGTCCCCCATGCCCCGTACGCGACGAGACGCCGGTGACCTACGCGCTCACACGTCGGTGACGCGCAGCCCCGCGTGCGCCTTGTAGCGGCGGTTCACCGAGATCAGGTTGGCCACCAGCGACTCCACCTGGTGGGCATTGCGCAGCCGGCCCGCGAAGATCCCGCGCATGCCGGGGATACGGGCGGCCAGCGCCTGCACGAGGTCCGTGTCGGCCCGCGACTCGCCCAGCACCATCACATCCGTGTCGATCTCCTCGACCGACTCGTCCTGGAGCAGCACCGCCGACAAGTGGTGGAAGGCCGCGGTGACCCGCGCCTCCGGCAGCAGCGCCGCGGCCTGCTCGGCGGCGCTGCCCTCCTCCGGCTTCAGCGCGTAGGCGCCCTTCTTGTCAAAGCCCAGCGGGTTGACGCAGTCGATGACCAGCTTGCCCGCGAGCACCTCGCGCAGCGTCTCGAGGGTCTTGGCGTGCCCCTCCCACGGAACCGCGACGATCACCACATCGCTGCGCCGCGCGCAGTCGGCGTTCTCGGCGCCCTCGATGCCCAGACCCAGCTCACGGGCGGCGGTCTCCGCCCGCTCGACGGCGCGCGAGCCGATGATCACCTTCTGGCCCGCCCTGGCCAGCCGGTACACCAGGCCCCGCCCCTGGTCACCGGTGCCGCCGAGCACGCCGACCACCAGGCCGGATACGTCGGGGAGGTCCCACGGGTCCTTGGCCGGGGTCTTCTGGGGTGCACCGCTTGCAGCGTCAGTAGTCGTCATACAGCGATCCTGCCAGGCCGCTACCGATCAGTTCACATGGCGTATGTCACGTCGGCCCGCTCACTTCACGCTGCCCTCCGTCAGGCCCGTACGCCAGTACCGCTGGAGCACGCCCATCAGGATCATCAGCGGCAGGACGGACAGGAAGGCGCCGCCCACCGTGTACTGGTACAGCACGGGCTGCCGGTCCGCGTAGCCCTGCCAGCCGGTCAGGCCGAGCTGGATCGGATAGAGGTCGGAGTCCGAGAGCATCACCAGCGGCAGGAAGAAGTTGTTCCAGATGTGCACGAACTGGAACAGGAAGACGGTCACGAGCGCGGGCGTCATCAGCCGCAGCGCCAGCGTGGCGAAGATCCGCCCTTCGCCCGCCCCGTCGATCCTGGCGGCCTCCAGCAGCGACTCCGGCACGGCCGCGGCCGCGTAGATCCGGCAGAGGTAGACGCCGAAGGGGCTGACGACGCTGGGGATCAGCACCGCCCAGTACGTGTTGGCCAGGCCCATCTCGCTGAACAGCAGATAGAGCGGCAGGGCGAGGGCGGTGCCGGGGATGAGCACCCCGGCCAGGACGAGGTTGAAGATCCCCTCGCGGCCGGGGAAGGGGAACTTCGCCAGCGCGTAACCCGCGGCTGCGGACAGCAGGGTGGCGGCGACCGCGCCCACGCCCGCGTAGAGCAGGCTGTTGCCGAACCAGCGGACGTAGATCCCGTCGTCGTACGCCAGCAGGTCGCCGAGGTAGCGCAGCGGGTGCGGGTCGGCGAACCAGAAGCCGAAGCTGCCGAAGAGGTCCTCGCTGCTCTTGGTCGCCGAGACGACCAGCCAGTAGACGGGCACGAGGAAGTAGACGGCGGCGACGGCGAGCAGCGAGCGCGTGATGATGCGGTAGCGCAGCGGCGGTCCCCCGGGGCCCCGGGCGCCGCCCTGCGCGGCGCCGGATGCCTTCCCCGCCTTGCCGGTCGGCTCAGGGGCTCTGTCCTTGGAGTCCTCCGACACGATCGTCATTCGCCGTCCCTCCCTCGCCGTCCGACCATCCGCAGGAAACCGAAGGACAGCGCGCACGCGACGAGCGCCAGCAGCACCGCCTCGGCCGCCGCGATGTTCTGGTTGTTGCCCTTGAACGCCTCGTTGTAGGCGGCCAGGTTGGGGGTGTAGCCGGAGTTGATGGCGTTGGACAGCGGCTGCAGCACCAGCGGCTCGGCGAAGAGCTGGAGCGTGCCGATGATGCTGAAGACGGTGGTGAGGACGAGCGCGGGCCGGATGAGCGGCAGCTTGATGTGCCGGGCGACCTGCCAGGCGCTCGCCCCGTCGATCCGCGCGGCCTCGTACAGCTCGCCGGGCACGGCCTTGAGCTGGGCGACGAGGACGAGCATGTTGTAGCCCGCGTACTGCCAGGTGACGATGTTGGCGATGGACCACAGGACGGTGCCGCTGGAGAGGAAGTCCAGGTCCCAGCCCACGGACTTGCCCATTTCGACGAACGGGCTGATCCCCGGCACGTAGAGGAATCCCCAGAGGATCGAGGCGATGACCCCGGGCACCCCGTACGGCAGGAAGAAGGCGGTGCGGAAGAGGCCGACCCAGCGCGCGGACGCCGCCTCGAGCAGCAGCGCCAGCGTGGTGGCGAGCGCGAGCATCACCGGGATCTGGACGGCGCCGAAGAGCAGCACGCGCCCGAAGCCGGAGGTGAAGGTGGAGTCCTGCAGCGCGTGCGCGTAGTTGTCCAGGCCCGCGAAGACCTCCTGCGCGGCGCCGCCGAGACCGAGCGGCCCGGACCGCTCGGTCTTCAGCAGGCTCTGGTAGATGGCGTAGCCGATGGGCGCGATGAAGCAGAGCAGGAACAGGGCGAGAAAGGGCAGCAGGAAGCCCGTGGCGGCGCGGGCGTTGCGTGCCTCGGTACGGGTGAGCCGCCTCACCCGGTCTCCACCTTCAGGCCCTTGGCCCTGAGGTCGTCGACGGTCTGCTTCTGCACCTTGGTGAGCACGGAGCGGAAGGAGCCGCCGCTGCTGAGGGCTTCGGTGAAGGCGTCGCCGAGCCGCTGGTAGAGGGTGTCCATGGCCGGGCCCCACTGCCAGCTGGTGTCCACGGCCTTGCCCGCCGCCTCGAAGACCTCGCTGTACTTCTGCCCGCCGAAGAAGTCCCGCTGGCCCTCCATGTCGGCGTTGGTCCAGCCCGACCTGGCGCTGGGCCAGCCGTAGCCGCCGTCGATGAGGAGCTTTATCGACTCGGGGTCGGTGTTGAGCCAGACGGCGAAGGCCATCGCGTCCTTGGGGTACTTGGTGCCGCGGAACACGGACGTGGTCGAACCGCCCCAGTTGGCCGCGGCGTTGTCGCCCTTCTTCCACTGCGGCAGCGGCGCCACCCGCCACTTCCCCGCCGTCTTCGGCGCGTTGCCCACCAGCAGTGCGTCGCCCCAGCTGGCACCGACCCAGGCGGCGATGTCGCCGGTCTGGACGTCCTTGTACCAGGCGTTCTGCCGGTCCGGGATGGTCTTGATCAGCTTCTGCTTGACCAGCGACTCCCAGTAGTCGGCGACCCGCTGGGTCGGCTCGTCGTCGATGGTGACCGTCCAGGTCTCGCCGTCGACGCCGAACCAGCGCGCCCCGGTCTGCCAGGCGAAGCCCGCGAAGCGGTTGCCGTTGGTGGCCGAGAAGGTCTCGATCCAGGCGCCCTTCTTACGGATCGCCTTGGCCGCCGCCTCGTACTCGTCCCAGGTCTGCGGGGTCTCGACGCCCCACTTGTCGAAGAGGTCCTGGCGGACGAAGAGCCCCATCGGGCCGGACGCCTGCGGGATCGCGAAGACGGCCTTCCCGAAGACGCTCTGCTGCCACTGCCAGCCCTCGAACTTGCCCTTGACGTCGGCGGCTCCGTACTTCGTCAGGTCGAGCAGCCCGTTGTCGAGGAGGAAGCTGGGGACGACCGGGTATTCGATCTGGCCGAGGTCCGGCGGGTTGCCCGCCTTGATGGCGGCGTGCATCTTCGCGTACTGCGCGCCGTTGACCGCCGAGACCTTCTCCAGCTTGATCTGGACTGAAGGGTTCTTGCTGTTCCACAGCTGGACGGGCTTGTCGATGCCGGGCACCCAGGACCAGAAGGTGAGCGTGACCTTCTCGCCTTTCTTGCGGCCCGCGGGTTCGCCGCCACTGTCGTCGCTGTCGCCGCAGCCGGCGAGGGCCAGCCCCGCGGCCACGGCGGCGGCGCCACCGAGAACGGTACGGCGGTCCGGTCCATGTGCGCTCATGACAGCTCCTCCACGGGAATCCGGCGAAAGGTGATGGTGGTGTACGCGCTGAAGTCACCGGTCTCGTACAGCAGTCCGACGGTGCCGTCGTCGATGCGTACGAGGTCGGAGTAGGCGGCGGGGAGGCCGTCGACGGTGTGCACGGGCTGCCAGGTCACGCCGTGGTCGCGGCTGGCCCGTACGGTCATCAGGGCACGGAAGCCGGGGTCGGCCGGCCCGGAGAAGAGCAGCACGTCCGGGTCCCCGAGAGGGAGCACGCTGCCCTCGACGACCGGGCCCGTCAGCCCGGCCTGCGGGCGGAAGGGCCGCTCCAGGGTCTCGCCGCCGTCACCGGAGTGGGCGTCGGCGCGGGTGCCCGGGGCGGGAGAGTCGTTGCGGCAGTTGAAGTAGACGCGGCCGTCGGGGAGTTCGGCGGCGGTCGTCTCGTTGGCGTTGATGTAGCCGTTGGACCTGCTGTCGGTGTAGCCGATCCGCCAGGTCTCGCCGCCGTCGTCGCTCAGCAGGGAGTGGCCGCCGTCGTACTTGCCCTCGGCGCCGGTGTCGTCGCCGGACGGCGGGGCGGAGTGGTTGGCGGGGACGACGATCCGGCCGGCGTGCGGGCCGTGCCGCAGCTGGATGGCGTGCCCGGGCGTGGTCGCGTACCAGCGCCAGTCGGGATTCTTCACGGACTCGGTGATCTCGCGGGCGGCGCTCCACGTCCTGCCGTGGTCGTCGCTGTGCTGCAGCCACACCCGGCGTCCGTCCACGGCGGGGACCCGCCCGAGGCGGATCTCCTGCTCGGTCGCGTAGGCCGCGTTGCGCACGTGGACGAGGACGACCCGGCCGGTATCGAGGACGACCGGGGCCGGGTTGCCCGCGGTGTCGTCGCCGTTCTCCGCCGCGATCTGCAGCTCACCCCAGGTGCGGCCGCCGTCGGTGGACCGCTTAAGCACGATGTCGATGTCGCCGAAGTCCTCCTCGGACCCGACGCGGCCCTCGCAGAAGGCGAGCAGCGCTCCGTCAGCGGCCCGGACCACGGCCGGAATGCGGAAGCTGGCATACCCCTCGGCGCCCGCCCTGAAGGGTACGGAGTCCTCGTAAGCGGCCACGCCGACTGCCATTCAGCCCCTCCCGATGCCCCATCGCATACGAGCGGACGTAGGACGTCCCTTGTCCTGCCGCGAACCATAGGCAGGACCCAACGGACCGTCAAGGCACGCCACATGAACATCCGGTGGACCGCGGTCGCGGCGCGGCACACGTGGTGGCAGTCCTGTGACACCCGTGTGGGGGACCCTCCCCGGAAGCGGCCCGCGCGTGCCCGGCCATAGGGCAGGATGCCCCGCCATGGACGCCGTACGGGTCGCGCTGCTGCGCGAAGTGCTCGCAGGGACGGAGTGGTTGGAGGCCACCCGGCGGTTCGCAGGGACGCTGCGGGCGTCCGTCGGGCCGCACGGCGGCGGGCTGCTGCTGGTCGGCAGCGAGGCGTACGAGCCGTGGCATCTGGCGGCGCACCTGGACGACGAGGCCGCCTGGGCCGGCCTGCCCGAGCTGTCCCCCACGCTCGTACGGCACCGGGTGCGGCCGGGCGAACCCGCCCACCTGGCGGTCGGGCTCGGCAGGATCGAGGCGGCCGGGCGCGGCGAGACGCTGCTCGTGGTGACGCCGGAGCGGCCGGACGAGGGCCTGCTGGAGCGGGTGCACGACGCGCGCAGGTCCGGGGCGACGGTCCTCGCGCTCGACGGCGGCGACCGCGATCTGCACGCGCTGGCGCACGAGGCGCTGGCGGCACCGGGCGGCTTGGTGCCTCGGGGTACGGGCGCGGCGGCTCCTGGTACGGGCATGGCGGCTCCGGGTTCGCCGGGCGGCCGGGGGACTCCGGGCGGCCGCGGGGCTCCGGGAACGGGCGCGGTCCCTCCGGGCACGGGTGCGGCGGGCGGCCGGGACGTGCCGGCCGGTCTGGGCGGCCCAGCCGCGACGGCTGGTCCGGGCGGCCCGGCCGTGCCGGCTGGCGCGGCCGAAGCCGGGCGCGGTTCCGAGTTCGGGTTCGAGACCGTTCAGCACCTGGTCAGTGCCGCCGCCGGGGAGAACCGGCTGCCCTCGCCGCGCAGCCGCCGCGGCTTCCGCGACCGGCTGGCCCGGATCGCCGAGCAGCTGACGCTGCCGCCGCCCGCGCGGTGGTAGCCGGGGCCCGTACGACTCGGCGGCGCGCACGCGAGCGCGCGGGCCGCCGCCGCGTCACCGCCCCGCTGCAGCGCGACCGGCGTCAGCTCTCGTCCGGGCCCTTCCCGGCAGGGCCGTCGTGCCAGCGCGGGTCGTTCTCCCACTGGAGGTTCCGCTCGGCGGCGATCTGCAGGGCGTGCTCGGCCTCGCCGCGCGTGCCGTAGGGACCGAAGCGGTCCTTGGCAGGGCACTCGGGCCCTTCCTCGACCTTCCGGTGCTCGAGGCAGTAGTACCACTCGCCCGGCTTCCCCACCGTTCTCCTCTTGAACAGCGCCATCGCCGATCTCCTCTCTCCGCCGCCTCTGCCGCCTCTGCCGCCATGCTGCCCGATGGGACCTCGATACACTCGCTGGCATGTCCAGCCAGTCACTTCTCGCCCCTGGGACCGTGTCCCCCACCCGTGCCGTGCCCGCCTCCATCCCGCGTCCCGAGTACGTGGGGAAGGACGCCCCGACCCCGTACACCGGGTCCGAGGTGCAGGATGCGGAAACGATCGAGCGCATGCGCATCGCCGGGCGGATCGCCGCGCAGGCCATGGCCGAGGCCGCCAAGCTCATCTCGCCCGGCGTGACCACGGACGAGCTGGACCGGGTCGCGCACGAGTTCATGTGCGACCACGGGGCCTACCCCTCGACGCTGGGCTACCGGGGCTTCCCGAAGTCGCTGTGCTCCTCGCTCAACGAGGTCATCTGCCACGGCATCCCGGACTCGACGGTGCTGCGCGACGGCGACATCGTGAACCTCGACGTCACCGCGTACATCCACGGCGTGCACGGCGACAACAACGCCACGTATCTGTGCGGGGACGTCGACGAGGAGTCGCGGCTGCTGGTGGAGCGGACGCGGGAGTCGCTGAACCGGGCGATCAAGGCGGTCAGGCCGGGCCGGCAGATCAACGTGATCGGCCGGGTCATCGAGTCGTACGCGAAGCGGTTCGGCTACGGCGTGGTCCGCGACTTCACCGGCCACGGGATCAACTCGTCCTTCCACTCCGGCCTGATCATCCCGCACTACGACAGCCCGAACGCCACCACCGTCATGCGGCCGGGGATGACCTTCACCATCGAACCGATGCTGACGCTGGGGACGCACGAGTACGACATGTGGGCCGACGGCTGGACGGTCGTCACGAAGGACCGGAAGCGGACGGCGCAGTTCGAGCACACGCTGGTGGTGACCGAGGCGGGTGCGGAGATCCTGACCCTGCCGTAGCCTGGCAGCCGCAGGGTTTTACCGACGGGACGTCGGGAAGCATTGACTTAGGCAAGCCTAAGTAGTTAGGTATGCCTAAGTAAGCGTGAGTGCTCATCCTTGCCTCGTCCCACGGACCCGGAGGCCGCCTTGGAACCGACGCCGTTCTCCACGCAAATCCGTACCGCCTCGCACGAAGCGCACACGGAGGCGGAGAACTCGACGTTCATGAGCGACCTGCTCGGCGGGCGGCTCGGCGTGGAGGCGTACGCGCGCTACACCGAGCAGCTGTGGTTCGTCTACCGGGCGCTCGAGGACTCCGCGGAGCACCTCGCGGGCGATCCGGTCGCCGGGCCCTTCCTCCTGCCGGAGTTGCTGCGCGTCGAATCGCTGGAGCGGGACCTCGGCCATCTGCACGGCGGCCGCGCCGACTGGTCCGCGGGCCTGCGCCCGCTCCCGGCGACCGCCGCCTACGCCTCCCGTATCACCGAGGTCGCCCGCGACTGGCCGGCCGGCTATGTCGCCCACCACTACACCCGCTACCTCGGCGACCTCTCCGGCGGCCAGATCATCCGCTCCACCGCCGAGAAGTCCTGGGGCTTCGAGCGCAAGGGCGACGGCGTCCGGTTCTACGTCTTCGCGGGCATCGGCAACCCGGCCGCCTTCAAGCGGGAGTACCGCGCGCTGCTGGACGCGCTGCCGCTGGACGACCTGGAGAAGCAGCGGGTCGTGGAGGAGTGCAAGCGCGCATTCGCCCTGAACACGGCGGTGTTCCGGGAGCTGGGCGAGCGGTTCCCGCTCAGCGCGTAGCCTGCGCGGCCGCGACCGCGGCCGCCAGCTCGTGCACGGCGTCGCGCACACCCGGAGGGATGCGCTCCTGCTGCGCGGCTCGCCGTGCGGTGCACTTCAGGATCGTGAACGTACGAGCCGAGCCGATGCCGTGGACCGCGCGCGCCAGAGTCTCGGCCGTGCGTTCCGCGTCGCTCCACGCGCCCGCGCCGAGGTAGGACGCGAGCAACTGGGCGTCGAAGATGCTGCCGTAGCCCACCCGCGCGCCCGCCTCGTGCAGCGCCGCCCGCTCCAGGTACGGGATGGCGCGGCGCCAGTCCGCGGCGTCGAGATGCCGGCCGCCCTCGTGGCCGTCGATCTCGTCCATCGACACCCACCACGCCCAGAACGGGTCGTTCCCGCGCTCGCCCTCCGCGAGCAACGACCGCGCGCGGTCGAAGGACCTGGCCGCCTCCCGGGCGCGGCCGGTGCCGAAGAGCCCGTTCGCCTCGCGGATACGGAAGATCGCCTCCGCACGCGGGGTCAGCCGCTCCCGGTCCAGGACGGAGCGGGCGATGGCGAGCTCCTCGCGAGCACGGCCGGCCCATCCGGCGTGCAGCGCCACGTTCTGCAGGATGAGGAGCTCGATCGTCCGGTCCCCCGCGCTCCGCGCCAGCCGGAGCGCCTCCCGGTTGAACCGGCGGGCGGAGGCGTGCCGCTCCGCGTCAAAGAGCATCCAGGCGGCGACTTCCGCCAATTCCGCTGCCGCAGAGTGAATTTCGCGCTCGTACCGCGCGCCCCGAATTCCGTCGTGCAAGGCGCGACGGACGGATACGAAGGCGCGCGCCGCTGTGGCGGCGGCGGAGGATCCGCTGAACGCGTTGTCGAGTACGACGAGTTGGCGTGAGGTTGCGCGGACCGCCTCGGCGTACGCTTCGGTCGCGGCTGCGCCCTTGGCGTCCATGTGCGCGATGCTACCGAATTCCCGGTGCGGCTCCCGGGTTCCGGGCGCGCGGCCCGAGTGCACAGAAGAGGGCGAGCCACTGGGCCGGAGTCACGTATCCGACCGGCGCGGATGCGTCGACGGCGAGTGTTCGGAAGGCCGCCCGGGTCCGTGCGGGCCCGTGGCGTCGCGCGAGGGTGGCCCGGAGGGAGCCGCCAGTACCGGTGAAGCCGTGGGCGACGAAGTCGCGGTAGGCGGCGAGCCGGTTCCGGGGCAGCAGCAGGGTCGGGCGGCGCTGGATGCGCAGGACCGCCGAGTCGGTGCGCGGGACGGGCGTGAAACTCTCCCGCGCGATGCGGGCGACGAAGCGCCAGTCGTACTCCGGCCAGGTCTCGACGGTCAGCCGGGTCCAGCGCCCGTAGCCCCCGGTGCGCTTACGGGCGTACTCGAGCTGGGTGACCAGGGTCGCCGACGTCAGCGCCGGAGCGTCCAGGCACCACCGGACGATGTCCGAGGTCCGCGAGTACGGGATGCTGCCCACGACGGCGAAGGGCTCGCGCGGCGGACGGGCCCGCACGAAGTCCCCTTGCACGACAAGGACGTTCGGGTGCGCGCGGGTGCGGTGCGGGAGCCGGGCGGCCAGCCGGGGGTCGATCTCGTATGCGACGACCTGGCGGGCCGTACGGGCCAGGGCGCGGGTGAGCACCCCTTCACCGGCGCCGGGTTCGACGACCAGATCGGCGGGGCGGACGCGGGCGGAGCGCACGACGAGGCGTACGGCGGCGGCGTTGTGCAGGAAGTTCTGGGAAAGGGCGATGCGGCGGCGTGCCACGGGTGAAGTCCTCTGGTGGGAGGACAGGCGTGCGGAAGTCGGGGCCTGTCCGAGTCGACGGGGACATCGGAGGCCCTGGGCACGCGCGCAGGACGGATCGCGGAAGGCGGAACGCGTGAGACGCGAAAAAGAGTGACGCGGCAGCGATCAGACGCCGTACGAGTCCTGGCGGACCAGGGCCTGGCGCCGGCCGCGCGGGCGGCGGGTCTGGAGCGGACTCCAGCCGGTGTGCCACGCGGCGGCGCGCACACCGTTGATGATCGCCATGAAGGCTGCGGACATGGCCCCGACGCTAGCGGCACCGCCCGCGGCGGACAAACGATTTGAGGACGGGCACCGATCCGCGTCCGTAGGCATCCGGCAGCGCAAGGTGTTGCGCTCCCCGCACCGGAAGCGCTTCGGCGTATGCCTGATTGCAGGAAGCGCTTGCCGCAGCAGGCGTGGTGGAGTTCACACAGCGCCACTTTTCGGCCCGCTTCCGCGGCGCGCGGGCGGCCTCACGTGCGTTCGCGTACTGGCCCGGCGGGCGCAGCAGCCGCGGAGAGGAACAGAAAGGGCTTGGATTCGGCCGTCGGCCAAAGGTGAACCCGCGGGGTATCAGGCAGCAAATAACGGCAAACCCCGGCGGACGCCCAGTCGATTGCCATACCGTCACAGCACTTGCACAGCACTTGCGCACCATCGTCACTTGGGGAAGTGATCCGGTGCGCCTTTGGTCGCGACGTGCCAGGGGGGTCCATGCGGCGTGTCGGTATGTCCTATTCCGGATCGGGGGCCGGGCGGCTCAGACCGGTATCCGCTCAAAGCACTCTGCCCGGCGGCAGGCGCAGCGACAAGGCGCCGTGGTATCTGCCCGTGGCGCTGGCCACGGATGTGCTGGGCATCGCAGTGCCCGTGCTCATCGTCTTCGGTGTCACACGCCAGCCGCATCCGGTCCTGGCCGCGCTCACCGCGACGGCCGTCTGGCTCGGCGTACGGGCGTCCCATCGCCGCTACGCCGCCCACGCGCTGGGCGAGTCGCGTGGCGTACTGCCCGTACTCCGCGACTGGTTCACGATGCTGGGGCTGCTCGCGGTCGCCCGGGTGGCCCTCGGGGAGAGTTCCGAACCCGCGCTGGCGCTGCTCGCGCTGTCGGCCGCGCCGCCGGTGACCGTCGTCTGCCGGAAGGCGACCCACCGGCATCTGACCGCGCTGCGGCGCGAGGCGCAGTCCGTGCACCGCGTGCTGGTGATAGGCGAACCGGGTGCCGCGGACGACGTGGTCGAGCACCTGGCGAGCCGGACGGATCACGCGTACGTGGTCGTCGGCGCGGTCCCGGTGGGCGAAGGGCAGCTCACATCCGGGCTCCCTGCCCTCACCCGCCTCGGCTCCGCCCCGCCCGCCACCCCGAACGAGGACTGGGTCCCGGTCCTGGCCGCGACCGAACAGCTGGGCGCGGAGCTGGTGCTGGTGGCCCCCGGCCCCCGGCTCAGCGGGGAGCGGCTGCGCAGGCTCTCCTGGGCGCTGCACGACGCCGGGCTGCCGCTGGCCGTCTCGCCCGGTCTGACGGACGTGGCGCTGCGCCGGATCCAGGCGGCCACGGTCGCCGGGCTCTCGCTGCTGCACGTCGCACCGCCGGTGCGGCGCGGACTGCACCTGGTCGCGAAGTCGGCACTCGACCGGGCGGGGGCGGCGCTGGGTCTGCTGCTGCTGGCTCCGCTGTACGGGCTGCTGGCGCTGGCCATACGGCTCGACTCCGCCGGTCCCGCGCTGCACCGCCAGACCCGGATCGGGCAGGACGGCACCCCCTTCACCATGTGGAAGTTCCGCACGATGGTGGCGGACGCCGAGCAGCGCCGGGTGGAGCTGATATCCGCCAACGAGCAGGACGGGCCGCTCTTCAAGATGCGGCGCGATCCGCGCGTGACACGGATCGGCCGGTGGCTGCGGCGCAGCTCGCTGGACGAACTGCCGCAGTTGGTGAACGTGTTGCGCGGCGACATGTCGCTGGTGGGGCCGCGGCCGCCACTGCCGGACGAGGTCGCGCAGTACGACGAGGTGGCGGCACGGCGGCTCACGGTGAAGCCGGGGCTCACGGGGCTGTGGCAGGTCAGCGGGCGCTCGGAGCTGTCCTGGGACGAGACGGTGGCGCTGGACCTGCGGTACGCGGACAACTGGTCGATCGGCGGGGACCTGGATGTCATCGCCCGTACGTTTCGGGCCGTCGTCGACGGCCGTGGGGCGTACTGAGGTGGCAACGAATGCCCACGACCCGTCAGTCCTGCGCCAGCCAGTTCGCGTATACCGATGCAATGCCGTCCCGCAAAGGGACCCTCGGCTTCCAGCCGAGCGACGCCATCCGCGAGATGTCCAAGAGCTTGCGCGGGGTGCCGTCCGGCTTCGTCGGGTCGAAGGCGATACGGCCCTCGAAGCCCGTCACATCCCGCACCGTCTCGGCCAGTTCGCGGATCGTCAGGTCCTCGCCGCAGCCGACGTTGACCGGCTCGTCCCCGTCGTAGCGCCGCAGCAGCAGCGCGCAGGCCGCCGCCAGGTCGTCCACGTGCAGGAACTCGCGGCGCGGGGTGCCGGTGCCCCACAGCACGACCTCCTCCCGCCCGTCCCGCTTCGCCTCGTGGAAGCGCCGGATGAGCGCGGGCAGGACGTGCGAGGTCTCGAGGTCGAAGTTGTCGCCGGGCCCGTAGAGGTTGGTCGGCATGGCGGAGATGTACGAGGCGCCGTACTGCCGCCGGTAGGACTGGACCTGCACGATTCCGGCGATCTTGGCCAGCGCGTACGGCTCGTTGGTCGGCTCCAGCGGGCCGGTCAGCAGCGCGTCCTCGCGGATCGGCTGCGGCGCCAGCTTGGGGTAGATGCACGACGAGCCGAGGAAGAGGAGCCGGCCGGTGCCGGCCGCGTGCGCTCCGGCGATCACGCTGAGCTGGATGCGCAGGTTGTCCTCGAGGAACTGCACCGGATAAGTGCTGTTGGCCATGATGCCGCCCACTTTGGCGGCGGCCAGCACGACGGCGTCAGGACGTACATCCCGCAGAAAGGCCTCGGTCCGCGCGGCGTCGCGCAGATCGAGCTCCGCCCGGCCGCGGGTGATCACCTCATGCCCTTCCGCGGTGAGGCGGCGGGTGATCGCGGATCCGACCAGGCCCCGGTGGCCCGCCACGAATATCCGGGCCCCGCCCGGCAACAGCTCGTTCGCTCGCGTCATGGCACCGGATTCTGCCAGGGCGAATGACCGCATAGCGCACATACGCACAAATCCCGAGGGGGGACAGACACATCATGGGCAAAACCGCACTGATCACCGGCGTCACCGGCCAGGACGGCTCCTATCTCGCCGAGCTGCTGCTGTCGAAGGGCTACACCGTGCACGGCCTGCTGCGCCGGTCGTCCTCGTTCAACACCGAGCGGCTCGATCACATCTACCAGGGGCCGCAGGAGCCCGACCGAAGACTCGTCCTGCACCACGCCGACCTCTCCGACGGCGTGGCGCTGGTGAATCTGCTGCGCGACCTCGGACCCGACGAGGTCTACAACCTGGGCGCCCAGTCCCATGTCCGGGTCTCCTTCGACGCGCCGCTCTACACCGGCGACGTGACCGGCATGGGGTCGCTCAGGCTCCTGGAGGCGATCCGGGCGAGCGGCGTCGGCACCCGGATCTACCAGGCGTCGTCCTCGGAGATGTTCGGCGCCACCCCGCCCCCGCAGAACGAGGGGACGCCCTTCCATCCGCGCAGCCCGTACGGCTGCGCCAAGGTCTTCGGCTACTGGACGACGGTCAACTACCGCGAGGCGTACGGCCTCTTCGCCGTCAACGGCATCCTCTTCAACCACGAGTCGCCCCGCCGCGGCGAGACCTTCGTGACCCGCAAGATCACCCGCGCGGTCGCCCGTATCAAGGCCGGCCTCCAGGACCGGCTCTACCTCGGCAACCTCGACGCCCTACGCGACTGGGGCTACGCCCCGGAGTACGTCGAGGCGATGTGGCGGATGCTGCAGCGCGACGAGCCGGACGACTACGTGGTGGCGACGGGCGAGGCCGGGACCGTACGGCAGTTCCTGGAGGTGGCCTTCTCGGCGGCCGGGCTCGACTGGGCCGAATACGTGCGGTTCGACCCCAAGTACGAGCGCCCCAGCGAGGTCGACGCCCTCATCGGGGACGCCTCCAAGGCCGAGTCGCTGCTCGGCTGGAAGCCGGAGGTCAAGTGGCCGGAGCTGGCGCGCATCATGGTGGATGCGGATGTGTCCAAACTTGAGGGGGAGTTGGCCGGTACCACCGTCCGTATCGACAGATGACACGCCAACACGCAAAGTAGCGGCACCATTTTGGCCAATCTGGTTACGGCAAGGTGAGCAGCGCCCTAACCTGCCGTGCACAAGGCGGCCGGTTGGGCCGCCGGACTCGCGAGCGGGCTCGGAACATCGCGAGCGAGCAACACAGCAACAGCAGGGGCCAGGGGGGCACATGCGCAGCGCAGTGGGGGTATACACGGCTGTCCTGACGATGGCAGCCGCATCTCTCGTCGGGGCGGGGGTGGTGGCATCGGCGCCGCGGGCGTCGGCACTCACTCCGCCCGTGGGGATCACGGCCGACGATCTGCCGACCTGGCAGACCAACGGCATCGTCTGGGCCATGGCGGAGGCGAACGGAGTCGTCTTCGCCGGTGGCACGTTCTCGACCGTCAGACCGCCGGACGCATCGTCCGGCAACAGCGAGCAGCAGGCGCTCAACTTCGTGGCGCTCGACGCGGCGACCGGCGCGCCGACGTCCTGCGAGCTGTCGTTCACGATCGGCTCCGGCACGGCCACCGTACGGGCGCTCGCGGTCTCCCCTGACGGCCAGACCCTTTACGCGGGCGGCCAGTTCGGGGCGGTCAACGGCGTCGGGGTGAGCAACGTCGCGGCGATCGACATCGCCACCTGCACGCCCAAGTCGTCTTTCAAGGTCGCGGCGAGCGCGACCGTACGGGCCCTGGCCGTGACCGGCGAGACGGTCTACCTCGGCGGGGACTTCACCTCGCTGGAGGGGCGGAGCCGCCGGTACTTCGGTGCGGTGACGACGGGCGGTGAACTCCTGCCGTGGACGGCCGACGCCGACGAGCCGGGCCGCGCCGTGGAGGTCACCCCGGACGGCGGCAAGGTCCTGCTGGGCGGCGACTTCTTCACCGTCAACGGCACCGGCTCGCACGCCCTCGCCGTGGTCGACGCCACCACCGGCGCCCTGGCCAAGGCGTACGGCAGCGGCTTCATCCCGACCGCATCGGTGGTCAAGGACATCACCACCGACGCGACCGGCTTCTACACCGGCAACGAGGGCACGGGCGGCGGGGTCTTCGACGGCCGTATCGCCCTGAACCTCAGCGACTTCAACCAGCGCTGGCGGGACACCTGCCTCGGCGCCACCCAAGCGGTCACGGTCCACGGCGGTGTGCTCTACTCGGGCTCGCACGCCCACGACTGCAGCAGCATGGGCGCGTTCCCGAACCAGCGCCGCAAGCACCTGCTCGCCGAGCCGGTCGGCAACCCCGCGCTGCTGGGCTGGTTCCCGGACACCAATGACGGTCTGGGCGAGCAGATCGGGCCGCGGGTGATGGCCACCTCCGCCAAGGGCGGCACGGACTACCTGTGGGTGGGTGGCGAGTTCACCACCGTCAACGGCGCGGGGCAGCAGGGCCTGACCCGCTTCGCGAGCGGCCCCGACACGGGCGCCCCGTCCGTCCCGCTGGTGAACGCCTCCAGCACCAAGCCGGACGAGGTGAACGTGCGCTGGCAGTCCAGCCTGGACCTCGACGACAGCCACCTGACGTACCGGGTCTACAAGAACGGCGCCACGACGCCGATCCACACCGTCTCGGGAGCCTCGCTGCCCTGGGTGCGCCCGCAGATCACCTTCAGGGACACCGACGTCACGCCCGGCTCCACGTACACGTACCGGATCACGGCGAGCGACGGCACCAACACCAGCGCCAAGTCCGCCACCCAATCGGTCACCGTGCCGTCGGCGGCCGAGGCGTACCCGGAGCGGATCAAGGCCGACGGCGCCAGCCTGTACTGGCGGTACGACGAGGCGAGCGGCCAGTTCGCGGCAGACGCCTCGGGCACGGACAACAGCGGCGTGCACCGCAACGCGCCGTCCTACCGGGCGACCCCGGCGGCCGTGCCGGGGCCGAGCACGGCCGTGGGCTACAACGGCACCGACGAGTACACCTACAGCGACCGCAAGCACAGCCGCCCGGCCTCGTACTCCATCGAGACCTGGTTCAAGACCACGACGACCCAGGGCGGCAAGATCGTCGGCTTCGGCAACCGCACCCAGGAGCCCAGCTCCAGCTACGACAAGCACCTCTACATGACCAACGACGGCCGGCTGATCTTCGGTGTCTACAGCAGCGGCGCCCGCACCATCAGCAGCGGCTCCGGGCTCAACGACGGCCGGTGGCACCACGTCGTGGCGACCCAGGGGTCCAGCGGGATGCGGCTGTACGTGGACGGGTCGCTCAGGGCCAGCAACCTGCTGGTGACCGGCAACCAGAACTACCAGGGGTACTGGCACGTCGGCGGCGACAGCATCAACTCCTCCTGGCCGAGCACCCCGACGAGCGACTACTTCGCCGGGCAGATCGACGAGACGGCGATCTACCCGAGCGTGCTCTCGGGCTCGCAGGTCTCCGCGCACCGCAGCCTCGGGACGGGCTCGTGAGCCGGCGTCCCCGGGCTGCCGTCGTCGCCGCCGCGCTCGCGGCGGCGGCGACGCTGCTGGTGGGGTGCGGGGGGTCGGGCGGCTCCGGCGGCTCCGGCGACTCCGGCGCGAAGGACCGGGAGCCGGGGGTGGCCGGCCCGCGTACGCCCGCGGCGGGCGGAGACGCGGACGCGGCGGACGGCGGCCCGTCCGGGGCCACGGCCGGACAGACGCCTCGAGGGCCCAAGGTTCCGAAGTCCGAACTGACCCCGGCCACCGGCTCCTTCACCAAGAAGGAGAGGGAGTACCTGACCGGCCGGGTGCCCGAGGGGACGGACCCGGCGGCCGTCCTGCAGATCGGCCAGGAGACCTGCCAGCGGATCGCCCGCACCGCCGAGCACGACCGCAAAGCAGCGGTCAGCGCGATCCGCACGGGCGAGATCGCGAACGCCGAGCCCGCCGTCACCCACCTGTGCCCGGAGCAGCAGCCGCTGCTGGAGGCCGCGAAGAAGGGAGGTCAGGGGTGAGGAAACTCCCCATCGTGGTCGCGATACCGACCAAGAACGAGGCCGAGAACATCGCCCGTACGGTCTCCTCGGTCATCGACCACTTCGAGGCGGTCGTCGTGGTCGACTCGGCCAGCACGGACGACACCTGCAAGATCGCGGCCGAACTGGGCGCCGAGGTCGTCCCGTACGAGTGGGACGGCGGGTACCCGAAGAAGAAGCAGTGGTGCCTGGACCACATCCGGCCCGAGACGCCCTGGCTGCTCTTCCTCGACGGTGACGAGACTCCGAGCTCTGAGCTTCTGGCGGAGCTGCGGTATGTCTTCTCCCGGCCGGTGAAGGTCGCCGCGTTCGACATTCCGCTGGGCTACTGGTTCGCGGGCAGGCGGCTGCGGCACGGCTACACCATCGTCAAGCGGGCGCTGCTGGACCGTACGCGCTGCCACTTCCCGGTCCTCGGGGACCTGGACGCCCCGGGAATGGGCGAGCAGGAGGGCCACTACCAGCCGGTGGCCCCGTCGGTGTGGCGGCTGAAGTCCCCGATCGAGCACGAGGACCTGGATCCCGTACGGACCTGGTTCGAGCGGCACAACCGCTACTCGGACTGGGAGGCGTGGCTGGAGCAGCACCCGGAGGTGAGGGAGGAGATCCGGCAGGCGAAAACCCGCCAGGGGCAGCTCTTCCACAAGGCGCCGTTCAAGCCGCTGGTGTCCTTCGCGTACGCCTATGTCTTCAAGCGGGGGTTCCTGGACGGGCGGGCCGGGTTCGACTACGCGTTGGCGATGTCCTTCTACCGCTGGCAGATCGGACTGAAGTCGCGCGAGGCGGCACGCGGCCGCGGCCAGGCGGTGTCCGACCGGTGATTCCCCATCCCGCCCTTCCCCCGGCCACCGCCGGGGGGAAGGCGGCGCTGGTCCGGCGTTGTCGTTGCTCAGCGGCCCCGCGCACATCGCGTACGCGCGCGCCTCGGAACGCAGCCGCGTCGGCCACCGCAGGCCCGTGGCCCTCGATCGTCCTATCCTGGCCGGAGGGGCATGGTGCCCAGGGGAGCTGCCATGGTCACGACTAAATGGTTCTTCGAGCCCGGTCATACGGGCGCCGAGTTCCGCGCCCGGCACATGATGGTCGCCTACGTGCGCGGGCAGCTCAAGAACGTGCACGGCGTGCTGGAGGTCGATCCCGACGAGCCGGAGAAGGCCCGCATCGAGGCGACGATCGACGCGACCCAGGTCTACACCGGTCAGCCCGAGCGCGACGCCCACCTGCGCAGTGCCGATTTCTTCGACGTCGAGCACCACCCGACGTGGACGTTCGTCGGCTCGCGCATTCATCAGGTGAGCGCAACCGAATTCGAGATCACCGGAGATCTCACCGTACGTGGAGTAACGCGTCCCGTGACGTTCGACGTCACGTACTTGGGACAGTGGGATACCCCCTGGTGGGAGGATGGCCGGGACCTGGGCACCCGGCGACGCGCCGGTTTCGCCGCCACGACGCGGATCAATCGCCATGACTTCGGAGTGAGTTGGAACGACGTGGTCGACCGGGGCGGAGTGGTCGTCAGCGCCATGGTCGATGTCATGGTCGACGTCGAGGCCGTGCTCGATGCCGGTGAAACGGCCCCCTGAGCACGAGAGACTCCTGGGCCGGTGTCCGCCTTCGACCCCGCCGCAGCCCGGGCCGCGATTGCCGCATGGGACGCGCGGGTCCTGGTCCTCGCCAAGGGGGTGCCGGGCCGCGGGACTTCCGGCAGGTGAACAACGGGCCGCGCTCCGCGGGCGGACGCCTGCCATCCTGGCTGCTCGGTTGTTCAGCGGGCGAGGAGGTCTCGCAGGGCCTTGGTGATGTCGCCAGGGGCTTCTTCGGCCATGAAGTGGCCGCAAGCGACGGTGGTGTGCCGCAGGTCTGGTGCCCAGGTGCTCCACAGCACGGCGGCGTCGAAACCGAGGGCGGCGCCCCAGTCCTGCTGGAGCACGGTGACCGGCATCCGCAGCTGATTGCCGGCGTCCCGGTCGGCCTGGTCGTGGTCGACGTCGATCCCTGCGGAGGCGCGGTAGTCGGCCACGATCGAGGGCACCGCGTTGCGGCAGGCGTCCAGGTAGGCGGTGCGGACGTCGGCGGGGATGGCCTGCGGGTCGCTTGACCAGACGTCGAGGAAGTGGCCGAAGAAGGCGTCCGGGCCGGCGGCGATCATCTGCTCGGGCAAGTCCGGGGGCTGGGCCATCAGGTAGAGGTGGAAGCCGACGGCGGCGGTGGCGCCGTGCATCACCGCCCACATGTCCAGGGTCGGGAGCACGTCGAGGCAGGCGAGGTGGGTGATCGTCTCGGGGTGGTCCAGGGCGGCACGGAAGGCGACCAGGGCGCCGCGGTCGTGCCCGGCCAGCGCGAAGCGCTCGTGCCCCAGCACGCGGGCCAGGGCGACGATGTCGGCGGCCATGGTGCGCTTGGCGTAGACGGTGCGGTCGGTCTCGGCGGGTTTGTCGCTGGCGCCGTAGCCGCGCAGGTCGGGGCAGATCACGGTGTGGTCGGCTGCGAGGTCGGCGGCGACGTGCCGCCACATCAGGTGGGTCTGGGGAAAGCCGTGCAGCAGCACGATCGGAGTGCCCGTACCGCCGACGGCCGCGTTCAGGGACACGCCGTCGGCGACGGGGACGTGCTGATGATCGAAGCCTGCGATGGCGGGCGCCATGGTTTCGCCCCTTTCCGTAGTGACCAGCGGTGATCAAGTGACCAGCGGTGATCAGATGTCTTCAGCTGTCTTCAGCGTCCCGGGCCCGGATGAGCATCGGATGAGCGCGCTACCGTGACCGGGGGGCGAGGGCCCGGAGAGGGTGGTCAGGGTGCAGGTCCAATTCGGCGTGCTGGGGCCGGTGGTGGCCTGGGACGGCGCCGGGGACGCGATCGCGTTGAAAGGGCCTCGGCACCGCGCGGTGCTGGCCCGGCTGATCATCGCCCGCCGGCGCGTCGTACCGGTCTTCCGCCTGGTCGAGGACCTGTGGACGGATCCACCCGCTGATGCGGTGGGCGCGGTACGCACCTTCGTGGCCGCGCTGCGCCGCGCCCTGGAACCGGAGCGCCCACCCCGCGCTCCGGCCCGGCTGCTGCTCACCGAGGGACCGGGGTACGCGCTGCGCGCCGAGCCGGGTGCGGTGGACGCCTGGCGCTTCGAGCAGGCGGTGGCCGCGACCGCGACGCTGCCGCCCAAGGAGGTGTTCGCGCGGCTGGAAGAGGCGCTGGGGTGGTGGCGCGGGCCCGCCTACGCCGAGTTCGCCGACCAGCCCTGGGTCCGCGCGGAGCGCTCCCGCCTTGCGGAACTGCGCCTGCACGCAGTCGAGCGGCAGGCCGAGGCCCGCCTGGGCCTGGGACTGGCCGCCGAGGCGGTGCCGGATCTGGACGCGCACGTGGCAGAGCACCCCTGGCGCGAGGACGCCTGGCGTCTGCTGGCCCTCGCGCTGTACCGCACCGGCCGCCAGGGCGACGCGCTGGCGGTGCTGCGCCGGGCGCGCACGCTCCTGGTCGAGCAGCTGGGGGTGGATCCAGGCCCGGGACTGCGCGGCCTGGAGGCGGACATCCTCGGCCACGCCGCCCACCTCGCCCCCGCGCCCGGGCCGGGCGGGGCGGCGGGGCGGGTGTGGGCGCAGACGGCAGCCGCCTACGACCGCACCGTGCCATCCGGGGCCCGGGTACGACTGGAGTCGACAGTGGGGCTGCTGCGCAACCTCGCGGTGACCGGGGGCAGCGGCCTTCAGGCAGCCCGCCGGCACCGCGTGGCGGCCGTCGCGGCGGCCGAAGAGCTCGGGGATGCGGAACTGACCGCCCGCGTGATCGGCGTCTACGACGTCCCGGCGATCTGGACGCGTGTCGATGACCCGGAACAGGCCGCACAGGTGGTCGCGGCGGCCGAGCGCACCCTGACCGCCCTCCCGCCCGGCGGGCACGAGGCAGCCCGCGCCCGGCTGCTGGCCACGATCGCCCTGGAGTCGCGCGGCCCCCTCCCCCAAGCCCGTCGAGCAGGGCGTACCCCCAGCGCACGCGGGCCCCAGGCCGCCCGGCAAGCGGAGGAGATCGCCCGCCGCCTGGACGATGCAGCGCTGTTGGCGTTCGCCCTCAACGCCGTGTTCATGCAGACCTTCCACCGCGCCGGTCTGGCGCCGCGCCGGGATGAGATCGGCGTTGAGCTGGTAGCCCTGTCCGCCCGGCACGGCCTGGCCACCTCCGAGGTCCTCGGCCACCTCATCCGCCTCCAGGCCCGCAGCGCCCTCGCGGACTTCCCCGGAGCCGACCATCACGCCACCGCCGCAGACCGCCTGGCCGAGCGTCACGAGCTGCCGCTGGTGGGCGTGTTCACCCAGTGGTACGCCGCGCTGCGGACCGCCGCGACCGGCCCGGCAGCAGCGGCCGAGGCGGAGGCGGCGTACAGGAACGCCGCCGCTCGGCTGGACGGCGCCGGCATGCCCGGACTGGAGCACGGCCTGCTGCCGCTCGCGCTGCTGTGCCTGCGCGTGCAGCACGCACAGCCCGCCCAGGCCGAGGAGCACACCGACTGGGGACCCTACGAGCCGTGGGCCCGCCCCCTGGCGCTGCTGGCCCAAGACCGCCGCAGTGAAGCCGCAGCGGCGCTGCGCAAGGTCCCGGACCCGCCCCACGACCTGCTGTTCGAGGCCCTGTGGTGCCTCACCGCCCAAGCGGCCATCGCCGTCGGGGACCGGCAGACCATGGAGCGCGCCTACATCCAGCTCACCCCCGCAGCGGCGGAACTGGCCGGGGCAGGCAGCGGCCTCCTCACCCTCGGTCCGGTCTCCAAGCACCTGAGCGACCTCGCCACCGCTCTTCGACGCCCTCGATGAACAGCCCCATGCTTCCGTCCACAGGGCGCTCATCAGAGCTCTCATGATGCCGAGCCCGCCCCGCGGGCAGTGCGGCACGGGCAGCGCGGGTGGTGGCGACCCGTCACCGCAACGAGACCGTGGATCCGGGCTCAGCGGGCAATTTCCTCGTAGATGCCCTGGAGGTGGTCCACGACCCTCTCGATCGAGAACTGGTCCCGGATCAGCCGCCAAGCGGCCTCCGAGGCCTCCTCGTTGGCGGCCGGGTCGAGGAGTTCGAGGATGGCCTGGCCGACGAGCGGGCCGTTGTCGCGGTCCGGGCGGCTGTCCACGACGCGGCCCGCGCCCGCCGCCTCGACGTCCGGGGACAGGCCGCCGGTCTTCGTGACGACGACCGGCAGCCCGACGGACATGGCCTCCAGCACGGACACGGCGAACGGCTCGACGACGGACGGCAGTACGTACACGTCCGAGCGGCGCAGTTGCTCGAGCACCGCGGCGTGGTCGAGCGCGCCCACGTACTCGACGGCGTGGCCGACCCCCAGACCGCGCGCGAGATCCAGCATCGGCCCGGCGAGCGCGCCGGTGTCGGGGCCCGCGAGGACGAAGCGGGCGTCCGGGTACTTGGCGAGGACGGTCGGGATCGCCGAGATGAAGTCCTCGGGCCGCTTACGGGCCTGTACGCGGGCGCAGTACAGCACCGTGGGCGGGCGGCTGCCGTCGTTCGCGGGCCGCCGGTCCTGGAGCTGGACGCCGTTGACGAGCCGGTCCGTGCGGCGGAGCCGCGCCGGGGTCACGACGGCCTCGACTCCCTCCCGCTCCATCTCCGTGAGGTGCAGGATCGCGTCGGCCCCGCGCAGCACGCGGCGCAGCCCGAGCGCGTCCACGACCTTCGCGACGCGCTTCTCGGTCGGGTCGATCATGCCGTGCGTCTGGAGGACGAGCGGCCGTCCGCACTGCAGCGCGGCGAGGGCGAACGGCAGGGTGATCAGGTCGCGCATGAGGTGCACGTGCACGACGTCGGCCGCCTTCACCAGGCGCCGGGCGCGGGCGAGCAGCGCGGGCGAGGTGATGCCGCTGACCTCGAACTGCGGCAGTACGTGCCGCGCCTGGAACATGAAGACCGGGACGTTTTCCACGGAGTCGGGCAGCGGCCCGTCGAATCCGTCGCCCAGCGTCGCGATGCGCGCGTCCACCCCACGGGCCCTGAGGCCCTTGGAGAGGTTCAGGGCCACGCGCGTCGGCCCGCCGAAGTCGTTGGTGGGCGTGTGCAGCGTGACGACATGCAGAACCTTCACCGAAAATTCCTCCCCCCGATGCTCCCCAGCATCGCCCGGCCAGATTAGCCGCATCATTAGACTGCCCGGGGGCATTGGGGAACTTGGGGAAGTCGGGGAACGAAGCGGGGGAATATGGCAGTTGACGTACGGACCGCCGGGGCCGCGGGCAGTCCCACCGATGCCGCAGCCGATCCCACCGAAGCCGCCGCCGGTCCCGCCCCGCTGGACGTACCGCCGGTCTCCCCGCGCGCCGTGCTCTCCCGCGCCCTCGCCGTACCGCTGGTCCTGGGCCTGGTCTTCTTCCTGCCGGTGCTGGTGGCCGTACAGCCGGGTCCCGGGGTGCGCGACGAGGCGTACTGGCTGCAGCTCGTGCTCACCGCGTACGCCGGTGCCCGGCTCGCGGCGATGACGCTCACGGCCCGGCGCAGGCTGATCCAGGGCTCCTTCTGGCTCTTCGTCTACGTCGCCATGGGCGTGGCCCCGCTCGCGCAGGCCGTCCTGGGCCAGACGCCGACACCCGTGGTCGGCACCCGCTCCGACCTGGTCCTGGCGGTCTCGCTGGCGCTCTGCGGCTGCGTGGCCTTCGACGTGGGCGTGCTGCTGGCCCGTCACCGCCCCGTCCTCCGCACCCGCAGGCACCGGCGTACGGCATCGGTCAGCCGCAGGCGGCTCTGGCTCCTGGTCGCGCTGGCGTACGTGGCGAGCGCGCTGTTCGTCGTGAAGCTGGGCGGCCCCGCGGTCTTCTTCAGCAGCCGCCAGGAGATCAGCGAGGGAATCCAGAGCAGCGGGGTCGGCGGGGGCGGCGGAGGCGGTGAGTCCCAGGTCGGGTCGGCGTTCCTGCGCGGCTTCGGGACCGTGCCCGCGCTGCTGGCCTTCCTCTTCCTCACCCGCTGGCTGGTGACGTCCCGGCACGCGCGCCGCCGCCCCTCGGTCCTCCTGGCGTGGGCGGGCCTGCTCGGGGTGAACGCCCTGGTCAACAACCCGGTCTCGAACCCGCGTTACTGGTTCCTGACCGTGCTGTTCTCGATCCTCTTCACGGCCTTCCCGAGGAGCCCGGTGATGTACCGGGCAGCGCTGGCCCTCGGGGTGGTGGGCGCGCTGCTCCTCTTCCCTTTCATGGACCGGTTCCGCTACGACGAGAGCGGGCACCGGCCCGTCGAGTCCACCTCCGTCTTCGACCCGCTGGTGCGGAAGGACTACGACCAGATCGGCATGCTCGCCAACACCATCACCTTCGTCGGCTCGGGCGCGGGCCACGCGTACGGCCGACAGCTCACCGCCTCCACGCTGTTCTTCGTGCCGCGCTCGGTGTGGCACGGCAAGCCCCAGGACTCGGGGGTGCGGGTGGGCGAGTGGATGGGCATGAGCAACACGAACCTGTCGTCGCCGCTCTGGGCCGAACTCTGGCTGGACTTCGGCCCGGTGGGCATGACGGGCGCCTTCCTGGGCCTGGGCTACCTCAGCGCCCGCGCCGACCGCCGCTACACGCTCCGCACGGTCGACGATCCACGCCCGGGAAACGTCCTGGCGATCGTCATCCCGCTGATCGCGGGCTACGCCTTCATCCTGCTGCGCGGCCCGCTCCTCCAGGCCTCCGGCCGGGTCGGGATCGCCCTGCTGTGCCTGGCGCTGGTCACGACGTTCCGCTCGGACCCGCGGAGGCTGCTGCGGTAGGTGGCGGGGGCGGGGCGTTCACCGACCCGCTCGGAAGCCCGACGATCGTGAAGATGGGAAAGGTCCCTCGGGCCGTCGCTCTGGACGGTCGCCGCGCGGCGGCGAAATGGGCCCGGGGACCTTCCCCCTCGTACCACATTCTGTGGAACTGCTGCGCAGATCTCGTCAGCCGAGGGTCGCGAGGGCCTCGTTGAAGATCTTCGACGGACGCATGACGGCCGCCGCCTTGGAGGCGTCGGGCTGGTAGTAGCCGCCGATGTCGGCCGGCGATCCCTGCACCGCGATCAGCTCGTCGACGATGGTCCGCTCCTGCT
The DNA here is from genome assembly GCF_052246385.1 of Streptomyces sp. 8N616. Classification (NCBI taxonomy): domain Bacteria; kingdom Bacillati; phylum Actinomycetota; class Actinomycetes; order Kitasatosporales; family Streptomycetaceae; genus Streptomyces; species Streptomyces sp. 8N616. The sequence continues at coordinate 171,303 of NZ_JBQQBY010000012.1, forward strand.
CGGTCAGCGTCGTGGCGAGGGCCGCGAACGCCTCGGCGAGCTCGACGTCGTCGGTCTGCTTCGCCAGCTCCTGGGCCCAGTAGAGCGCCAGGTAGAAGTGGCTGCCGCGGTTGTCGATGCCACCGAGGCGGCGGCTCGGCGACTTGTTCTCGTTGAGGAAGGTGGCCGTCGCGCGGTCGAGGGTGTCCGCGAGCACCTGGGCGCGCGCGTTGCCCGTCGTCTGCGCGAGGTGCTCGAAGCTGACCGCCAGCGCGAGGAACTCGCCCAGGCTGTCCCAGCGCAGGTAGTTCTCCTTGACGAGCTGCTGCACGTGCTTGGGCGCGGAGCCTCCGGCGCCGGTCTCGAACAGTCCGCCGCCGTGCATGAGCGGGACCACCGAGAGCATCTTGGCGCTCGTGCCGAGCTCCAGGATCGGGAACAGGTCGGTCAGGTAGTCGCGCAGCACGTTGCCGGTGACCGAGATCGTGTCCTCGCCACGGCGGATGCGCTCCAGGGAGAACGCGATCGCGTCGACCGGCGCCATGATCTCGATCTGCAGACCGTCGGTGTCGTGCTCGGGGAGGTACGCCTTGACCTTCTCGATCAGCTGCGCGTCGTGCGCGCGGCCCTCGTCGAGCCAGAACACCGCCGGGTCGCCGGTCGCGCGGGCGCGGGTGACGGCGAGCTTGACCCAGTCCTTGATCGGAGCGTCCTTGGTCTGGCACATGCGGAAGATGTCACCGGCGCCCACGACCTGCTCAAGGACGACCTTGCCGCTCTCATCGAGGACGCGCACCGTGCCCGTGGTGGGGATCTCGAAGGTCTTGTCGTGGCTGCCGTACTCCTCGGCCTTCTGCGCCATCAGGCCGACGTTGGGCACCGAGCCCATCGTCGCCGGGTCGAAGGCGCCGTTGGCCCGGCAGTCGTCGATGACGACCTGGTAGATCCCGGCGTAGCTGCTGTCGGGGAGGACCGCGAGGGTGTCGGCCTCCTGGCCGTCGGCGCCCCACATGTGGCCGGAGGTACGGATCATGGCCGGCATCGAGGCGTCGACGATGACGTCGCTGGGCACGTGCAGGTTGGTGATGCCGCGGTCGGAGTCGACCATCGCCAGCTCCGGGCCCTCGGCCAGCTCGGCCTCGAAGGACGCCTTGATCTTGGCGCCTTCCGGCAGTGACTCCAGACCCTTGAGGATGCCGCCGAGCCCGTCGTTCGGGGTCAGGCCGGCCGCGGCGAGCGCCTCGCCGTGCTCGGCGAACGTCTTCGGGAAGAACGCCCGGACGACGTGGCCGAAGATGATCGGGTCGGAGACCTTCATCATCGTGGCCTTCAGGTGCACCGAGAACAGCACGCCCTCGGCCTTGGCGCGGGCGACCTGCGCGGTGAGGAACTCGCGCAGCGCGGCCACGCGCATGACGGACGCGTCCACGACCTCGCCCGCCAGCACCGGCACGGACTCGCGCAGGACGGTGGTGCTGCCGTCGTCGCCGGCCAGCTCGATGCGCAGCGAGCCCGCCTCGGCGATGACCGCGGACTTCTCGGTGGAGCGGAAGTCGTCGGCGCCCATGGTGGCGACGTTCGTCTTCGAGTCGGACGTCCACGCGCCCATCCGGTGCGGGTGGGCCTTGGCGTAGTTCTTCACCGACGCCGGGGCGCGGCGATCGGAGTTGCCCTCGCGGAGCACCGGGTTGACGGCGCTGCCCTTGACCTTGTCGTAACGGGCGCGGATCTCCCGCTCCTCGTCGGTCTTCGGGTCGTCCGGGTAGTCCGGCAGCGCGTAGCCCTGCTGCTGCAGCTCGGCGATCGCCGCCTTCAGCTGCGGGATCGAGGCCGAGATGTTCGGCAGCTTGATGATGTTGGCCCCGGGCGTCTTGGCCAGCTCACCGAGCTCGGCGAGCGCGTCGTCGATGCGCTGGCCCTCCTCGAGGTGCTCGGGGAAGCCTGCGATGATCCGCCCCGCCAGGGAGATGTCGCGGGTCTCGACACTGACCCCGGCCGTCGAGGCGTACGCCTGGACCACAGGCAGGAACGAGTACGTCGCCAGGGCCGGGGCCTCGTCAGTGTGCGTATAGATGATGGTCGAGTCAGTCACCGCTACTCCGCTTCACGTCGTACATCGTCTCGATGTCAAGATATCTCGTGACCGCCCGTCCCCGACAGCCAGCCCCCGCGTCCGGCTTCCGGGCCGGACCGCAAGCCCGTCACGTACACGTACGGCACCGTCCGCGCCAGCTCCGTGTTGTCGACAGCGGGCCGGACCGACGCGAGTCTCGGCGCCCGTCGTCGGCCGTCGCCGATCAGGCTAACCGCCGCCTCGAAGCCTGCGAAGAGCAGGCAGAAGGCCGTCTGTCTCCGCAGACGATCCGGCTTGTCTCCAGTAGTACAAGTTCATAGATTTCGAAACCGTGAGGTCCGAATCCGTTCCATCTGGATGGTCGGCCCTGCTGGCGCTCCAGCAGGCCGCCCACGCCACTCTGCAGGCGCTCGCCGCAGAGCTGGCCGGCCTGGACCTGACCGCCTCAGAGATCAAGGTGCTGGCCAACCTCGCTGACGGCCACGGCCGGACCGTGTCCGAACTGAGCGCGGCCGGGGGTATCCGCCCCAACACGCTGACCGGCGTCCTGGACCGTCTGGAACGGCGCGGCCACATCACGCGAAGGCGAGGGGGCCGCCCCGGAGACCGCCGGTCAGTGCTCATCGAGCTCACGTCCTCCGGGCGCCTGGCCGCCGCCACGATCCGGAAGGCCATCGCCGACCTCGAGCGCCGCGCGCTCGGCCACCTGCCCGCCGACGCGATCGCCGCCCTGCGCGCCTCGCTGCAATCCCTCGCAGACGGGTCTCCGTGACCCTGCCCCAGCCCGCCCATAGGCACATTGGGCGCCATTGCGATTTTCGCAAGCCGGGCGTAGCTTGGTGGTATGAACGAGACCATGGCTGACCGGGTGCGCGCGATCATTGGGCGGGTCGCGCCGAGTCAGGCTGCCTTCGCCGAAGTCATCGGTATGACGGGCGACAAGCTGTCGAAGTCGCTCGGCGGGGCGCGTCGCTTCACCTCGCTCGAGCTGGCGCTGATCGCCGACGCGGGGGATGTCACGGTCGACTGGCTGCTGGGCGGCCGTACGCCCGCGCGGCCCGCGCTCGCCGCGCGGTCGACCGCGGCCGCCTCGGCGCCCGACCGGCAGGCGCTCGAGGATCTGGCCGGGCGGTACACGGCCGCGTTCGACGTGCTCTCCCTCCTCGGCCGTGCGCCCGAGATGCCGCCGCTCCCGGCCGTCCCATCCGGCGGCACGCCCCACGAGCAGGGGGACCGGCTTGCCGAGCGAGTGCTCGCTGCACTGCGGGACGCGGGGGTGCCGCCGCTCGCCGAGTTGGACATCAGCGAGATGATCGCCGCGTGGGCGCGGGTCTTCGGGGTGGACGTCGCCATCACCCGGCTTCCAGGCGGCATGGACGGGCTGAGCTGGCAGGCGGACGGCTTCCGGCTGGCGATCCTCGGCACGCATCCCGTATGGACGCGGCAGCGGTTCACGCTCGCCCATGAGCTGGGCCATGTGCTGGCCGGTGACGCGCAGGACCTGCTGGCCGAGAGCGGGATGGCGCCGGGGCTCGCGGCCGAGCCCAGCGAGATCCGGGCGAACGCCTTCGCCGCGGCCCTGCTCATGCCGGAGGACGACATCCGGTCCGAGGTCTCCAAGGCTTCCGGAGTTTCCGGGGCTTCCACAGGTTTCGGAACTTCCGCAGAGCCCGGGGCTTCCGCCGGTTTCGGAGCGTCCGCACAGCCGGGTGCTTTCGCACAGCCCGGGGCTTCCGCAGAGTCCGGGGCTTCCGCCGGTTACGGAGCGTCCGCACAGCCGGGTGCTTCCGCACAGCCCGGGGCTTCCGCACAGCCCGGGGCTTCCGCAGAGTCCGGGACTTCCGCAGGGCCCGGCGCTTCCGCAGGGTCCGCGGACGCGGGCGCTCACGGCACGCTCGACGACGCGGCGTTCGCCGAACTCGTGACCCGCTATCGGGTCTCCCCCAGCGCCCTCGCCGCCCGGCTGCGCGCGCTCGGCCTGATCGACGACGAGCGCAGAAAGCGGCTTCGGCGGCTGACGACGGCGGCCTGCCACGAGCGGACCGGCGTCATCGACGCCTATATGACCCAGTCCGCCGCGTCCAACACCCCGCTGCCGCCGGTCCGGTTGGTGCACGGGCTCTTCACCGCGTACCGGGACGGGGAGACGACCCTGCGGCCGCTCGCCGCCCTCCTCGACAGCGATGTGGACGATCTGCGCACCCTCCTCGCCGAGGCGGGCGACACCGACCCCGACGCCGAGGCCGACGCGGGTGACGCGGCCACCGGGGAGCCGGTCTTCACTCCATGAGCGCCTGGTGGTTCCCGGACAACACGGTCTTATGCAACTTCGCGGCGGTGCGGCGGATCGACGTGCTCGAGAAGGTGCTCGACAGCCGGGGGCGGTGGACGGAGGCCGTCGCTTTCGAGGCGCGGCGGTCCGTCCGCCATCTGCCCGCGCTGGACGGGGTCTTCGTCGGCGGCTGGCTCGGCGACCCGGTGGAGATCACGCGGGCCGCGGACGTACGGCGGGTGGAGACCATCCGGCGCGCGGTCTTCGGCGGACACCGGGGCCGCCCGCTCCAGCACCTCGGCGAGGCGCAGACCTGCCATGTCATCGAGCAGTGGGACGAGTTCCGGGGCGGACGATGGATCACGGACGACATGGAGGCCTACAGGTACGCGGTGCGGCGCGGCATCACGGCGCTGCAGACCATGGACCTCGTACGGACCGCCACGACGCGCGGGATTCTCTCCGCCCCGGACGGCTACCGGCTCCTGACGGACATGGTCAGGGCGGGGCGTCATCTGCACCGGTTCCCCGGCGGCCCTGACGACCTGCTGTGACCGGGTCTGCGGCGGTCGGTGCCGCGGTGCCGCGCCGTGCCGCGATGCGCAGTGCGGTAACGCGCAGCCAGGCCGCGCACGCTTTGAGGGCGGACCCGGCGCACAGGCCCCAGGCCGCGCCGAGTACGCCGCCCAGCGCGTAACCGGTGAGCAGGAAGCCCACCGACAGGAGCGAGAAGACGACCTGGATCGGGAGCGTCGTGCGCGGGCGGAGGACGCGGAGCGTGAGGAGCGCGCAGGTTCCGGCGGCGATGGCCGCGTACTGGCTGCCGGTCGCCGGGAGGAGCGCGGACGATGCGGCCCAGGTGTCGCCGAGGAGTTCGCGGCCCGCGCGGTCGGGAAGGGCGATGAGGACCGCGGCCCACGCGGCGGCGACCGCGGCGAGCACGGCGGCGAGCAGGGCGGTCGCGCGGACTTTGCGGGACGCGGAGGGATAGCGGTTGAGGAGCGGGGGGCCGAAGGCCGTCGAGGCGTTGAAGAGGACGTTCATCGGGCCGAAGAGCGTGGTCACGCCGCGCAGTGCGCCGACCGCCAACTGGCTCGCGAACAGGCCGAGTCCGACGATCGCCAGCTGGCTGGACGCGTTGCCGACGGCGAACTCGACGACGAACCGCTGCCCGAGATGGCCGCGGCGCAGGAAGCGGCGCGGGTCGGCGGGCAGACCGCGCAGGCGCGGGAAGAGCAGCGCGGCACCGGTGAGGAGGGCGGGGACCGCGGACACGCCCCAGACGGCGATCAGTCGAGCGGGGCCCGCGCCCTGAGGCTGCGCGGCGAGGGCCGGTACGGCCGCGGCGAGGCGTACGAGGTCGGCGGCGAGGGCGTAGTGCGGGAGGTGAAGGGTGGAGAAGCAGTAGCGCATGCCGTCCTGGGTGAGGACGACGGGGAGGACGAGGCCGAGCGCGGCGAGTCCGCGGGCGGTGTCACCGGGTACGGCGGCCAGCGCGGCGGCCATGGCCAGGCCGACGGCGGTCGACGCGCCGGCGGTGAACGCCACGGCCGACCGGCACGCGGCCCGCACCTCGGCCGACGGGCCGCGCTCCAGGACCAGCGCCTGGCCGATGTAGGAGACGGAGACGCCGAGCAGCACGGTGAAGACCGTGTAGACGAGGGAGAAGACGGAGAACCCGGCGGCGGTGGAGAGCCGCGCGGCCACGACGAGCACGACGATGTTCGTGAGCGCGGCCACGCCTTGATCGGCGACGGAACAGACGACGCCGAGGCGGGTCCCGATCCCACGGTCGCCGCCCGCTTCCGAGAGGGTCACCGGCGGGCCGGGAGGTCCGCGGGGTCGACTGCCCGTAGGGCCAGGGTGCCCGGCCCGTCCGCGTCCGCAGCAGCCGTGGCCTCGTCCGCCTCGTCCGCCTCGTCCGCCTCGTCCGCCTCGTCGGCCGGCACGGGCGCCGGTTCGGGAGCCGTGCGGCGGCGGGCGCCCGAACCGGCGCCTTTCGGCGCCGTCGCGCGCCGCGGCCCGCTCCCCTCCGCGTGGAGGACCGCTCCCAGCACCGTGCCGCCCGCCCCGCTGACCAGTTCCCGTATGCGGTCGAGGTCGTCGCGGCGCACCTCGCGCGGGTCGCAGACGACGAGCACGCCGTCGACGCGGTCCGCGAGCGCGATCGCGTCGGCGTACGAGAGCACCGCCGGGGCCAGGACGACCACCACCGCCTCCGGGTCGTCGGCCGTGGCGATCAGGCGGCTCGCGGGCGCCGAGGTCAGCGCCCGCGCGACGTTGCGCACCCGGCTGCCCGGTATCAGGTCGAAGGCCCCGGACTCCCCCGCGTCGATGGGGAGTTCCTCGCCCGTGGGCCAGCCGCCGTCGCCGCGCGGGGCCGTGCGGGCGGCCCACCCCGGCCGGATGCCGTCGGCCGCGCGCAGCCGCGCGGCGAGCGACGGCGTGCGCAAGTCGGCCTCGACGAGCAGGACCTCGCGGCCCATCTCGACGAAGGAGGCGGCCAGGTTCACGGACACGGCCGCCGCCATGTCGATGCCGCCGCGCGGGGCGACGACCATCAGCCGGCGCCGGTCGGCGAACCGCTGGTCGTACGCGAGCCGGAAGGCGACCGAGCGGTACTCCTCCGCGAGGCGCCCCTCCGCGAGAAGCGAGGCAGCACGCCCACGCCGCCCCGGCCGCGGCAGACTGCCCAGCACCGGCGCCCGCAGCGCCCGTACGACGTCGCTCTCGGAGCGCGCCGTGGGGTCGAAGACCAGCCGAACCCATGCGGCGAGCAGCCCGAGGCCGATGCCGACGGCCGCGCCGAGGCCGAGGATCATGGGCAGGCCCGGCCCAGAGGACGAGGCGGGCGGGGTCGCGGTGCGGACCACGAAGCCGGGCGTGGTGTCGAGCGCCTTGAGCTTGGTGATGCTGGAGTTCAGCTCGGAGATTCTGCCGATGACTCCGGACTGGACGGACAGGGTCGTGTCCAGGTTCCGGCCGTCGCTCAGGCCCGCGATCTGCTCGGCGAGCTCGTCGCGCTGCTTCTCCAGCGGCTTCAGCTGCTTCTCGTAGCCCTCGACCATGTTGTCGATCAGGGACTGGGTCTGCTTCCTGCGGTTGTCCAGATAGGCCTGAGTGAAGGCGTTGGCCCGCTTCGCTGCGGTCTCCGGCGAGGAGGCGGTGTAGGCGAAGCGCAGGACAAGGGTGTTGGGCGGGTTGGTGACCTGGAGCCCCTCCTGCAGCCTCTCGGTGTCGTCGGGGGTGCCCAGGTCCTTCGCGGCGCGCGAGGCGACCGCGTTGCTGACGGCGGTCTGCCGCTCGGAGCCGATGCTGACCTGCTTGTCGGGGGTGGTGCTGCCGGGCGCGAACGGGTCGACGGTGGCGGGCCGTACGGTGACCTCGCTCGTCGCGACGTACGACCTGCCGCCCGCGAGGCCGATCCAGGCGCCGCCGAGCAGGCCCACGACCACGCCGAGCACCAGCAGAAGGCGGTAGCGCAGCAGCTGCTTGAACTGGTCGCGCAGCAGGTCCGGTTCCTCGTGCGCCTGCGGCCCGCCGGCACCGGCACGATCGGTCGTCGTCGCTGTCATCCGCGGGCCCCCCTCGGCCGTGCCGGGCGGCCCTCGAGCGCCTCGTCGAGCAGCCCGGCGATCCGGGCCAGGCCCGCCTCGCGGCTGAGGTGGGCGTCGACGTACGCGGGGCCGCGCGACCCCAGCGCGTCCGCGGCGGCGGGGTCTTCCGCCAGCTTACGGACCGCGGCCAGCAGCGCGGGCGGATTCTCCGGCGGGACGAGAACTCCCGCTTCCGAGCGGCGCACTTCCTCCGCCGTGCCGCCCTGTTCGGCGACGGAGGCGACGACGGGCCGTCCGGCGGCGAAGTACGAGGTGAGCTTGGACGGGATGCTCATGTCGAGGACGGAGGCCCGCTGGGTGACGGCAAGGACGTCGGCGGCGGCGAGCACGTCGGGGAACTCGGCCTCCTCAGCGGGCGGCAGGAAGTGGAGGTTGGGCAGTCCCGCGCCGAGCGCGCGCAGGTGCTCGCGCTGGTTGCCGTCGCCCATCAGGACGATGTGCACGTCCGGTGCCTCACGGGCGGCCTCGACGAGGACTTCGAGGCCCTGCTTGAGGCCCATGTTCCCGGAGTGCAGGACGACGATGCGGCCCTCACGCCAGCCGAGGCGGGCGCGCATCTCGGCGCGTGGCCGGGACGGGCGCGCCACATGCGACCAGTTGGGGACGAGCCGTATCCGGTCGCGCGCCACCCCCATCGCCGTCACCTTGTCGACAAAGCTCTCGTGGATGACGCCGACCAGCCGGGCGCGCTTCAGCACGTACGCCTCGACCGCGCCCGCCGCGGCCGCCGACGCCCTGCCTCCGCCGCGGATGCCGCTCTGCGCCGCCGCCGCGCCCATCAGGTCCTGCACGACCGGGACGTACGGCACCCCGTACCGCCGAGCGATCCGCGCGCCGATGACCCCGCCGGCCAGGCTCGGCAGCTGGGCGAGCACCGCGTCGGGCCGGCCCATGCGCGGCGGCGCGGCCAGCCCGTGGGCGAGGATCGACGCCTCGTACAGCGCCCGGCGTACGGCGGTCTGGCGCGGCGGTACGGTGTGCCGCCTGCGGTGCAGCAGGACCCCCGCACGCTCCTCCTCGGCCCGCCACACGCCGCGGTAGGCGGGGTCGGTCCGCCAGGCCGGGTAGTGCGGCATCCCGGCGAGCACATGCACCTCGGCGTGCCGCTCGTCCGCGGCCAGATGCTCGGCGATCTGCGTTGCGTACGGCCCTATTCCGGCCTGCTCGGGCGCGTAGTTGGTGGACACCAGCAGCAGGCGCCGCCCCCCATGTTCCGGCATGGCGCATCTCCTCCCCCCAGAGTCGATCAAATGCACCCTAGCTCTTCAAGAGTGCAACATGTTGTCTTTCTCCGGTCGCCCACGGTTTCGCAATGTTCCGGTGGGAGTGTCCGCGGCCCGGCTATCGTCGGTGGCTCAGATGCGCTGGGGAGCGCATCGCGAGTGGGGGGCCATTCCGCATGCCGCAGATCGTGGGTTACGCGCCGGGGGTGTACGACCTCTTCCACGTCGGCCACCTCAACATCCTCAGACACGCCCGCGCCCGGTGCGACTACCTCGTCGCCGGGGTCGTCTCCGACGAGATGGCGGAGTTGGCCAAGGGCCGCGCGCCGGTGGTGCCGCTGGTCGAGCGCCTGGAGATCGTCCGCAGCATCCGGTTCGTGGACGCCGCGTTCGTGGAGACCGTGCCGGACAAGCTGGAGACCTGGAAGCAGGTCCGGTTCGACGTCCTCTTCAAGGGCGACGACTGGCGTGGCACGCCGAAGGGCGACCGGCTGGAGCGCGACTTCAGCACGGTGGGCGTCGAGGTCGTCTACTTCCCCTACACCGTTCACACGTCCAGCACCCAGCTGCGCCGCGCCCTGGACGTCATGAACTCCCCCGTCACGCCGGGCGTATCGCAGTCAGCTCCCGGAACCACTTCGCCGTGAAGGCCACCAGGAACAGCGCATGCACGGCGAACAGCGCCGCGTACGCACCGAGGAAGGCTCGCTCGCTGCCCAGCAGCAGGAAGACGCCGCAGAAGACGCCGTAGTCGACGGGGAGCAGGGCGACGGCCCGTATGCGCGAAGGTGCGGTGAGCGGAGCGGAGGCTCCCGCCTTCGGCTTGAGCTTGTCGGTGAGCAGGCCGCCGAAGAAGGTGACCACGGCGGCGAACTGGAACCCGAGCGGCAGCAGCAGCCAGCCCGGCCCGGGGAGTTCAAAGAATCGGTAAAAGGAGATCAGCACGGCGGCGTGCAGCGCGGTGATCTTCGCGCAGTCCACCACGTGGTCCAGCCACTCCCCCGCCGGGCTGCTCTGGCCCCGCAGCCGGGCCAGCTGACCGTCCGCCGAGTCGAAGGCGAAGCCCACCGCGAGCCCCCCATAGACCGTGAAGGCGAGCGCCCACGAGGGCCGGACGAACGCGAGGGCCGCGATCGCCCCGAAGCTGAACGCTGCGCTGAGCAGCGTGACGTGATTCGGGGTCAGCCCCGCGCGGTAGGCCGCAGCGGCGATCACCCGGCCCGCCGGACGATTGATGTGGCGCGAGTACAGCGAGACCCCCTTCGCCGTCTTTTGCGCGCCGCGCAGCTCCCGAAGAGCCGCGCCGAATGCCATGGTTTGAGCCACCATCCCCCCAGATGTCGCACCCGCACGAAATGTTCCCGCAAAGGAGCACAACGCCTCGATCATGATGGCATGGCCCACTGACAGCCGGTCCGGCCGATGCACAGTGAGACCGGGATCACTGGACCCCCGGGAACTATTCAGGTAAGCCTCAGATAAGTTAGGGCGGCCTCACCCAGCGCCCCACGATTGCCCGAGTCTGCCTGGAGCCCGAATGCGAGCCGTCCGTAACCCCTCTGGCGCCGCCGTCGCCCTCGCCGCCGCAGCGGCCCTCACCGCCGTCGCCGGCTGCGCCGAAAAGAGCGACGCCAAGGGCTCCGACGCCATTGAGGTCACCGCGTCGGACACCGCGTGCGAGGTGTCCAGGAAGGAGTTCCCCGCGGGCCATGTGAAGCTCGCCGTGGAGAACAAGGGCGCCAAGGTCACCGAGGTCTACATCTACGCCCCCGGCGACCGGATCGTCACCGAGCGGGAGAACATCGGCCCCGGCACCACGGCCGACATCACCGCCGAGGTGAAGGCCGGTTCGTACGAGATCGCCTGCAAGCCCGGCATGAAGGGCGCCGGCATCCGCCAGAAGGTGCAGGCCACCGGCGAGGGCGCGCCCCAGAAGCGCGACCCGCGCCTGGACAAGGCCGTCGCCGAGTACCGCGAGTACGCGCAGACGCAGGCCGACGAGACCCTGCCGCTGGTCAAGGTCTTCACGGACGCCGTGAAGAAGGGCGACATCGAGGGCGCCAAGAAGGCGTACGCGCCCTCCCGCATCGGCTGGGAGCGCACCGAGCCGGTCGCCGAGTCCTTCGGGGACATCGACCCGAAGGTGGACCTGCGCGAGGACGGCCTGGAGAAGGGCCAGGAGTGGACCGGCTGGCACCGCCTGGAGAAGGCGCTGTGGCAGGACAAGAAGATCGGCGAGAAGGAGAAGGAGCTCGCCGGCACGCTCGTGAAGGACCTCGAGGACTGGCAGAAGCGGGTCGGCAAGGCCGACATCAACCCGGCCGGCATGGCCAACGGCGCCAAGGAGCTGCTGGACGAGGTCGCCACCGGCAAGGTCACCGGCGAGGAGGAGCGCTACAGCCACACCGACCTGGTCGACTTCAAGGCCAACGTCGAGGGCGCGCAGAAGTCGTACGAGCTGCTGAAGCCGGTCGCGGCCGAGAACGACCCCACGCTGGTCAAGGAGCTGGACAGGCAGTTCGCGGCCCTGGGCGGCCTGCTCGACAAGTACCGCGAGGACAAGGCCTCGTACGACTTCGAGTCCTACGACAAGGTCGGCAAGGCCGAGCGCAAGGAGCTGTCCGACGGGGTCAACGCCCTTGCCGAGCCGCTGTCCAAGCTCGCCGCGGCCGTCGTCAAGTAGCAGGGGGAACAGGCAGATGGCCGACGAGACCGACGACACGGCAGCGCAGGCCGAGAAGACCGAGCAGACGGAGCAGCACGCCCAGGCGGCGCCGTCGCGCCGCTCCCTCCTGGGCTGGGGCGGCGCCGGGCTCGCGCTCGGCGCGGCAGCGGCCGGCGGCACGGCAGCCGCGCTGAGCACCGGCAGCGACCCCCGGCCCGTCGCGAACGAGGGCGCGGCCGTGCCCTTCCACGGCCTCCACCAGGCCGGGATCGCCACCCCCGTCCAGGACCGGATGCACTTCGCCGCCTTCGATGTGAAGACGGACTCGCGCGAGGAGCTGATCGCGCTCCTCAAGGAGTGGACGAAGGCGGCCGCGGCCATGACCGCGGGCCGCCCGGTCGGCGAGGGCGCGGTCGGCGGCATCCCGGAGGCCCCGCCGGACGACACGGGCGAGGCGCTCGGCCTGAAGCCGTCCCGCCTCACCGTCACCATCGGCTTCGGCCGCACGCTCTTCGAGAAGGACGGCGAGGACCGCTTCGGCCTCAAGTCGCAGCTGCCCGAAGCCCTGATCGAGCTGCCGCTCTTCCCCGGCGACAACCTCGACCCCGACCGCAGCGGCGGCGACCTGTGCGTGCAGGCGTGCGCGGACGACCCGCAGGTGGCGGTACACGCCATCCGCAACCTCGCCCGCATCGGCTTCGGCAAGGTCGCCATCCGCTGGTCCCAGCTCGGCTTCGGCAAGACCTCCTCCACCACGCCCGACGCGCAGACCCCGCGCAACCTGATGGGCTTCAAGGACGGCACCCGCAACATCGCGGGCACCGACGCGCCCTCCCTCCGCAAGCACGTCTGGGTCGCCGAGAAGGACGGCCCGGCCTGGCTGGCGGGCGGCAGTTACGTCGTCACCCGCCGCATCCGGATGCGCATCGAGCCCTGGGACCGCACCTCCCTCAAGGAGCAGGAGGACATCATCGGCCGTACGAAGGGCGAGGGCGCTCCGTACGGCAAGCGGCGGGAGCGCGACGAGCCGGACCTCAAGGCGATGCCGGACGTCGCGCACGTACGGCTGGCGCATCCGGACAACAACGGCGGGGCGAGGATCCTGCGCCGCGGCTACTCCTTCACCGACGGCACGGACGGGCTCGGCCTGCTCGACGCCGGGCTGTTCTTCATCGCCTACCAGCGCGACGTACGCACCGGGTTCGTTCCCGTCCAGCAGAGCCTGGCACGTGCCGACGTGCTCAACGAGTACATCCAGCACGTGAGTTCCGGGCTCTTCGCCGTCCCGCCGGGCGTCCGGGACAAGGACGACTGGTGGGGCCGGGAACTCTTCGAGGGATCCAGGGAGTCGCCCGGATCCGAGGGGAAGGCCTCCTTATGTTCGCCAACTTCCTGATCGGCCTGCGCGAGGGCCTCGAGGCCAGCCTGGTCGTCTGCATCCTCGTCGCGTATCTGGTGAAGACCGGCCGCCGGGACGCGCTGCGGCCGATCTGGACCGGGATCGGGATCGCGGTCGGCCTGAGCCTGGCCTTCGGCGCCATCCTCGAATACGGCTCGCAGGCGCTGACCTTCGAGGCGCAGGAGCTGCTCGGCGGCTCGCTGTCCATCGTCGCGGTCGCCCTGGTGACGTGGATGGTCTTCTGGATGCGGCGCACCGCCCGGCACTTGAAGGCCGAGCTGCAGGGGAAGCTGGACCAAGCGCTCGCCGTCGGCACGGGCGCGCTGGTGGCGACCGCGTTCCTCGCGGTGGGCCGGGAGGGCCTGGAGACCGCGCTGTTCGTGTGGCGAGCGGTCAAGGCGACCGACGACGGCACGGCACGGCCGCTGATCGGCGTGGTGCTGGGCCTGGCCACGGCCGTGGTCATGGGCTGGCTGTTCTACCGGGGCGCGCTGCGGATCAACCTGGCGAAGTTCTTCACTTGGACCGGCGGGCTGCTGGTGGTCGTCGCAGCGGGCGTGCTGGCGTACGGCTTCCACGATCTGCAGGAGGCCCGGTTCCTGCCGGGCCTGGGCACCAAGGCGTTCGACATCAGCACGACGATCCCGCCGGACACCTGGTACGGCACGCTGCTGAAGGGGACGGTCAACTTCCAGCCCGATCCGACGGTGCTGCAGGTCATCGTCTGGGTGCTGTATCTGGTACCCACCCTCGCGCTCTTCTTCGCCCCCGGTAGGGTTGCGCCGACTCAAGCAGCCCCGAATGAGTCCGCGAAGGAGCACCAGCCCGATGAATCGCAGGTTGCCGAAGACGACGGCGTTCCTGTCAGCCACAGCGCTGTTGACGCCGGTGCTCACGGGGTGCGTGACGGTGCACGGCGAGCGGGAGATCATCCCGGCGGTGACGAAGGCTGAGGCGGCCAAGGCCCTCGAGCGGTTCGCGGACGGGTACAACACGGCGTACCGCGAGTCGGACCCCGCGGCCCTCGCGGGCGTCGAAACCGGGCCGCTCCAGGCGATGAACCAGCCCGGCGTGCGGGCGCAGCGCGTCAACCGGCCCGACGGCTTCCCCGGCTACCCCGATCTGAAGCTGACGGACGCCGCGTACACGATCCCGAAGCAGGCCGGCTGGCCGAAGTTCTTCCTGGCGGACGCCGACAGCAACCGGGACGAGAACCGCTGGCTGCTGCTGTTCACCCGTGGCGGGGCCGACGAGCCGTGGAAGGCCGCGTACCTGTCGATCCTGAGCGAGGACGAGGTCCCGGAGTTCAAGACCGACAAGGACGGCTGGGCCGAGCCCGTCGCGCCCGGCGCGGGACCGGACCTGGCGGTGAAGCCGGGCGAGCTCAGCACCGCGTACACGGACTATCTGCGCACGGGCGAGGGCGAGACGTTCGCCGAGGGCCAGGCGACGTCGGGGCAGCGCGAGATACGCAAGAAGCTGCAGCGGACGCCGCAGTTCTGGACGGAGTACGTCGACCAGCCCGCGAAGCCTCCGCAGTACGCGCCGGTGGCACTGCGGACGGCCGACGGCGGCGCGCTGGCCTTCTTCGCGGCCCACCACGCGGAGAAGCGGACGATGGCAGAGGGGTTCAGGGTCGGCGAGATCAAGGACGGCACGGCGAAGGCCCTGGTGACCGGGAAGCCGCAGACGTGGCTGTCGCTGTCGCGGATCTCGGAGTCGGCGGTGCGGATACCGGCGCAGGGACCGGTGGAGTTCCTCAACCGCCTGGAGGGCGTGACGTCGGCGAAGGGCGGCTGAGCGACCCTGGAGAAGTAGGCGGCCTGGCTGCGGCTGCGGCCGCGCTCACCGCCGCAGCGGCCAGACCGCCGACTCGTGCTCGGCGTTACCGTCCGCGAACTGGGCACACGCGTCCGTCAGCGCCTCCAGCAGCGTGAGCGGATCGGGCAGCGGCCGCTCGGGGCCGCGCAGCCAGCTCACCGAGCCCTCGGACGGCAGTTGCGCGGGCGGTACGAGCACATAGCTGCCGCGGCAGTGCCAGCGCAGCCCAGGGTGCTCGTCCATCGTCTCGGGGTGGCAGTCCAGTTCGCACGGCCACCACTCGTCCTCGTCGTCCGGGTGGCCGCGGGTGGCGGTGAAGAACAGCACGCGGCTCTGCGCCCCTTCGCCGCTCTCGGCGACAGGCCCGACCTCGATGCTCTCGGCCTCGAGCCGCTGCAGCGCGCTGTGCCCGGCCTCGGCCGGGACGTCGAGGACGTCGTGGTTGATGCCGGTGGCGGTGATGAAGTTGGCCTGCGGCTGGGCGCGCAGCCAGCGGCCGACCTGCTCCGCGTCGGTGGACGCCTGGGTCTGCCAGGCGAAGGAGACGGGGTGCCGCCCCGGGGTGGGACAGCCGATCCGCTCGCAGGAGCAGCCGTAGCCTTCCGGATACGCGGCCTGGGCGAGGGGGAATCCGGCGGCGGCAGCGGACAGCAGCAGGTCCTCGCGGCGGGCGTCCGCCGCGCCCGCCCCCGTACCGGCGCCCGTACCGCCCCTCGGACGACGGCGCAGCCACTCGGAGAACCTGCTCTGACGTTGCATCTATCCCCTCACTTCGAGCCGTTGCCCGATCAATGCTGCCACCATCCTGCTCCCCGAGTGGTACGAGTCCGCATCCGGGGCCCGGGGACCGCCATCCATTGGGGTGCTAAGGCAGGGCATACCAGGATTTCCGGACCTAGCGTTGTCTTCATGGTCACAAGGTCGCTGCTGGCGGGGGTCCTTTCGATCTCCCTGGCGGGGCCGGTCACTCCCCTCGAGTTCGGGCGCGGGCCCTCCGCGGGCAGGCTGCCGGAGACCGTCTACGTGGCGCACCGCGGCGGGGCACTCGAGGTGCCGGAGAACAGCATGGCGGGGCTGGCGGCGGCGCTCCGCAGCGGCGTCGTCCAGGTGCTGGACGTCGACGCGCGGATGCTGCGGGACGGCACGCTGGTGGTGATGCACGACCCGACCCTGGACCGTACGACCGGCCGGCGGGGGCAGGTGCGGAGTCTCTCCCGCCGCGAGTGGCGGCGGCTGCGGCTGCGGGCGGGCACGTGGCTGCCGGAGCGGTGGCGGCCGGGAAGGTGGCGGCCCGAGCGGCCGCCGACGGTGGCCGAGGTGCTGGACCGGTTCGGCGGGAGGGCGGTGCTCATGGTGGAGGCCAAGGACCCGGCGAGCCTGCCGGGTCTCGCCCGGCTGATCCAGGAGCGCAGACTCGCCCATTCGGTGTTCGTGAACACCAACCGGCCGTCCGTGGCCCGGCGGGCGCACCGGATGGGGCTGATGGCGCAGCTGTGGCGCTCGGCGGACCAGCTGCGCAACGACCGGCCCGAGCGGTGGCGCGATTTCGTGGCACTGCTGGACGTGGACCACGAGGCGCGGGACGCGGACCTGCGGCGGGCGGCCGGGTCCGGCATCCCCCGGGTGTGGGCCCACACCGTGAACACACCGGGCGACCGGGACCGCGCACTGCGAATCGGCTGCAACGGCATCATCACGGACGCTCCGGGGCGGCTGGCGTCGGCGCCGGTACGCGCGCGTGTACGGGCGCCGGTACGCGCGGGCCTCGGCGGGGGCTGAGGCTTCAGCGGGGGCTGAGGACTTCAGCCGGGCAGACGGCTGCAGCGGGGGCCGACCGCTGTAGCGGGGAAACCCGCGGAGCACGTACCGAATGCCGGGAGGAAGCGCGGGAGAACCGCGCCGACGCCTGACGTTTTCCCGGGATTCCGCAAGCCACCCGAACGAATCACTGTGACGGGAGAGCCTTAGGGGGCACCATGTGAGCGCGCGGGCAGCTCGCCTCTGCGCCCCCGTCACACACGTGAGGAGCCTCCTTGCGCCCATCCTTCGCCCCCCGCAGGTACCTGATGTGCCCACCCGCGCACTTCAAGGTCACGTACTCCATCAACCCCTGGATGGACCCGTCGAAGCCGGTCGACCTGGCGCTCGCCCTCGCCCAGTGGGAGGACCTGCGCGACCGCTACCGCGCGCTCGGCCACACCGTCGAGGTCCTGGAGCCCCGGCCCGACCTGCCGGACATGGTCTATGCCGCGAACGGCGCGACCGTGGTCGACGGGCGGGTGCTCGGCGCCCGCTTCGCCCACCCGCAGCGCGCCGCGGAGGCCGCGATCCACCGCGAGTGGTTCCGCGCCCGGGGCTTCACCGAGATCCGCGAGCCGGAGCACGTCAACGAGGGCGAGGGGGACTTCGCGGTCACCGGCTCCTGGCTGCTCGCAGGCCGCGGCTTCCGCAGCAGCCCGCTGTCGCACCCCGAGGCCCAGGAGTTCTTCGGCCGCCCGGTCATCGGCCTGGATCTGGTGGACCCGCGCTACTACCACCTCGACACGGCGCTCTGTGCGCTCGGCGGGGACGACGTCATGTACTACCCGGCCGCGTTCTCGCCCGGCAGCCGCGCCGTACTCGCCCGGCTCTTCCCCGACGCGATCATCGCCACGGACCGGGACGCGGCGGCGCTCGGCCTCAACGCGGTGTCCGACGGCCTGCACGTGCTGCTGCCGCAGGCGGCGGTGGGGCTGTTCGACCAGCTGCGGGAGCGGGGTTACGAGCCGATCGCGATCGACCTGTCGGAGCTGCTCAAGGGGGGTGGCAGCGTGAAGTGCTGCACGATGGAGCTGCGGATGGGGTAGCGGGGCCCGGCTGTTGCGGCCGGCCCGGCGGGCTCGCTCAGGTGCGCCCGGCCTGCCCCGCCTCGCCCGGTGGGGGCCACGCGTCGCCCCACTCCGCGTCGCGCGCGGCACGGTAGAGCGGGCCCTGGCGCTTGGTGACCGTCGCGCGGCGCAGGCCGTCGCCCGGCGTGCAGAGGTCCAGCAGGACCTGGCCCTTGCGGAGCTGGGGGTGCCGCACCACGCGGGCGGCCGCCTCTGTGCCCGCACCCGTGCCCGCGGTTGAGGGCACGGGAATGCCCAACGCGGCGACCCCGCGCACGGCCGCCACGTAGCTGAACTTCTCGTCCTCGTACGGCAAGGAGCCGCCCTTCACCTGCCGGTGGAGGGAGGACCGGCCTACACGGGCCGCGAAGTGGCACCAGTCTCCGCTTCGCTTCTCCCCCGGACTCCGTCCGGGCGGCGCTGCGTCCGGGAGGCCTGCCGCACCCGGCTCGAGCGGGCACGCGGCGCTGTGGGGGCACGGTGCGACGACCCGCAGCCCGCCTGCGATCAGCCGGTCCCGGGCCTCGGCGATGCGCCGGTAGCCGTCCGGTGTCCCCGGCTCGATGAGCAGTACGGCCTGCGCAGCGCGCGCCGCCTCGTCGACGACCGCCCTGCGGCCGTCCTCCGGGAGCTCCTTCAGCACGTACGAGACGGTGACCAGGTCCGTGTCGTCCGGCAGCGCGAGGCCGCCGCCGATCGCCTGGCGGCGCCACTCGGCGCTGCGCAGGGCGGGCTGCCCGGAGTCCGCGGCCAGCTCGCGGCCGAGCGCGAGCGCGGGCTCGGCCCAGTCCAAGACCGTCGTCCGCCGCTCCCCCTCCGGCCATGCCCCGGCCACGGCCCAGGTCGCCGCGCCGGTGCCGCCGCCGACGTCCACATGGCTCGCCGGGGTCCAGTCCGGCAGCCGCTCGCGGAAGGCGGCGAGCGCGGCCCGTACGGCTTCGAAGGTCGCGGGCATCCGGTACGCGGCGTACGCGGCGACGTCGGAGCGGTCGCGCAGCACGGGCGCGTCGGTCGGGGTGCGTCCCCGGTAGTTGGCGATCAGCCGCTCGACGGCCTGCGCGGCCTGCCGCGGCGGCAGCCCGTCGAGCAGCCGCGCGAGTCCGGCCCGCAACGCCTCCGGCACGGCGGGCGGCGCGGCGACGCCCGGACGGATGGACTCGGGGGAATGCATTCCCCCGAGTCTAGGCGCCGCCCGAGACACCCCCCTCCACAGCCCGGGCCGCCGCCCGCGCCCTGGGATTGGCCCCGACGCTGCCGGCACCCAGTCGGGT
>NZ_JBQQBY010000013.1:0-188476 GCF_052246385.1 Streptomyces sp. 8N616
CACCAGCCACCCACACATCCACCCCACCGACCCGCACCAACGGATCAGCCACCACACACTCCAACACCCGCACCAACCGCGCCACCAAAGCCACGGCCGTACCCCGATCGAACAAATCCGTGCTGAACTGCATGGCTCCGCTCAGCCCGCCCGGAGTGCCCGTGGAGCTGTGGGACCCGGAGAAGGAGAAGGCGAGGTCGAACTTCACCCGGTTCGTCTCTGCGGGCTCGTTCCGCACCGTCAGTCCGGGGAGCTTCGCGATCTCGTCGAGGGCGCCCTCGAGCCCGGCGTTGTTGAGGTTGAGCAGCACCTGGAAGAGGGGGTGCCGGGACAGCGACCGCTCCGGGTTGACCACCTCGACCAGCCGCTCGAACGGCAGATCCTGATGCGCATACGCGGCGAGATCCACATCCCGCACCCGCGCGATCAGCTCCAGGAACGTCGGGTCGCCGGAAGTGTCCGTCCGCAGCACGAGCGTGTTGACGAAGAACCCGATCAGGTCGTCCAGCGCGTCATCCGTACGCCCGGCGATCGGCGTGCCGAGGGGAATGTCCGTCCCCGCACCCATCCGCGTCAGCAACGCAGCCAGGGCCGCCTGCAACACCATGAAGAGGCTGGACTGGGACGTACGGGCCAGCTCGACAAGCCGCCCATGCAGTTCGGGGGCGAGCTCGAAGGTGACCAGATCGCCTTGGTGGGAGGCGATCGCCGGGCGCGGACGGTCGGTGGGAAGCTCCAGCTCCTCCGGCAGGTCCGCCAGGGCGTCCTTCCAGTAGGCGAGTTGCCGTGCGATCTCGCTGTCGGCGCGTTCCTCGTCACCGAACATCTCGCGCTGCCAGATGCTGTAGTCCGCGTACTGGACCGGCAGCGGCGACCACGACGGCACCCGACCAGCCGTACGCGCCGCGTACGCCGCGACCAGGTCCCGGGCCAGCGGCGTTCGCGACCAGGCGTCGCTCGCTACGTGGTGCGTCAGGAGCAGCAGGACGTGTTCGGTCCGACCGAGTTCGAACAGCCAGGCGCGCAGGGGCGGTTCGTAGGTGAGGTCGAAGCGGTGCTGCACCGCACGGTCGATCTCCTCCTCAAGGTGCTCCTGGTCGCTCGCCACGACGGTCAGCTCCGGTGCGGCTCGCGAGGCGTCCAGCACGATCTGGTACGGGCCCTCGGCGTCCTCCGCGAACACCGTCCGCAGACTCTCGTGCCGCGCCACCACATCCGCGATCGCCCGCTCCATCGCCACGCGGTCGAGAGAGCCGGAAAGGCGCAGGGCCACCGGCGAGTTGTAGGCCGCGCTGGGGCCTTCGAAGCGGTTGAGGAACCAGAGTCGCTGCTGACCGAAGGAGACGGGAAGCCGTTCGGGGCGGGGCACCACGGCGGTAACACGCGTGCGCGCGGCCGGGCTGCCGGTGTCGAGCGCGGCGGACAGACCGGCGACCGTGGGAGTTTCGAAGAGCTGCCGGATGAGCATCTCGGCGCCCAGCGCGGACCGGATGCGGCTCACCAGGCGGGTCGCCAGCAGCGAATGACCGCCGAGCGCAAAGAAGTCGTCGTCGATACCCACGGTCGGTACGCCCAGGACCTCGGCGAACAGATCGCACAAGATCTCCTCACGCGGCGAGCGCGGGGTACGGCCGGCCGCCTCCGGACCGAAGTCCGGGGCCGGCAGGGCCCGCCGGTCCAGCTTGCCGTTGGGCGTCAGCGGGAACGCGTCCACCGTCACGAACGCCGACGGCACCATGTACTCCGGCAGCTGGGCGGCCGCGTGCTCCCGTACGGACTCGGCGGCCGGCGCGGAGGCGCCCGCCACCACGTAGGCGACGAGCCGCTTGTCCCCGGGCAGGTCCTCGCGCACGACCACAGCGGCCTGCACCACCTGCGGATGCGACGCGAGCACGGACTCGATCTCGCCCAGCTCGATACGGAAGCCGCGCAACTTGATCTGGCCGTCACCGCGGCCCACGAACTCCAGCTGCCCGTCCTCGTTCCAGCGGAGCACGTCGCCCGTGCGGTACATGCGGGAGCCGGGCGGACCGTAGGGGTTGGCGACGAAGCGCCCGGCGGTCAGGGAAGCCCGGTTCCAGTAGCCGCGGGCCAGGCCGGTGCCTGCGATGTATGCCTCGCCCGGGACTCCGACCGGGACGGGGCGCAGCCCGCTGTCGAGGACGTACACCTGGGTGTTCCAGAACGGGCGGCCCACGGGCACCGGGCCGGTGGGGGACGGTGCGCCGGCTTCGATGCGGTACTGCACGCTGTTGACCGTCGCCTCGGTGGCTCCGTACACGTTGAGAACGTCCGCGCCGGGGTGGCGGGCGCGCCACCGGTCGATGACCTCACCGAGCAGCAGTTCGCCGCCGAGCATGATGAGTTCCGTCGGCGACGTCTCGTCCGGCAGCGCCTCCAGGAGCGCGAGGGCGCTGGGGGTGCCCTTGAGGAAGGTGGGCGTGGGGCCTTCGGCAGCGCGCTCGTCCAGCTCCGCGATGTGGACGAGGCCGCCGGAGACGAGGGTGGTGTAGAGGGCGGTGACGGTGAGGTCGAAGGAGATCGGGGAGTGCAGGAGCGATGTGCCCGTCATCGCCGGGTACGCCTCACGTGCCCACTGCAGATACGCCCCGAGCGAGCGGTGCTCGATCACCACGCCCTTGGGGCGGCCCGTGGAGCCTGAGGTGTAGATGACATACGCCGGGTGCGCGGGCAGCAGCGGACCGTTGCGGTCGGCGTCGGTCGGACCTTCCGCGGGCAGCGCTGCCGACTCCTCCGCCGTTCCCGGGTCGTCGAGGAGCAGGTGGGGCGTGGAGGTGTCCGGCAGCGCGCCGGCCAGCTCCCGGTTGCTGATGATCAGCGTCGGGTCGGTGTCGCCGAGCATGAACGCGATGCGCTCGGCCGGATAGTCGGGGTCGATCGGCAGATAGGCGGCACCGGCCTTGAGGACGCCGAGGAGGCCGACGGCCAGGTCTGCGGTGCGCGGCAGGGCGATGCCGACGAACTGCTCGGGGGCCACACCGCGCTGGATCAGCAGCTGCGCCAACCGGCTGGACCTGGCGTCGAGTTCGGCATACGAGAGCGTGCTGCGCGCGTCGCGGACCGCGGCGGCGTGCGGCGTACGGGCGGCCTGGGCGTGGAACAGATCGAGGACCGAGGCGTGCGGCACCTCGCGCGCGGTGTCGTTCCACTGCTCGAGCACGCGTGCGCGCTCGTCGTCGGCGAGGACGTCGAGGCGGCCGACGGGCTGTGCCGGGTCGGCGATCAGGGCGCGCAGGACGCGTACGAACCGGTCGAGGATGCGCTCGGCGGTGGCCTGGTCGAAGAGGTCCGGCCGGTAGTTGAGCCGGAAGAGCATGGTGTCCCGCGCGGAGGCGATCAGCAGGAGCGGGTAGTGGGTGGCCTCGCGGTTCTTGCCGGGGGCCACGGTGATGCCCGCGCCAAGGCCCTGACCGCTGGTGACGCCTTCGTCCACCGGGTAGTTCTGGAACACCATCGAGGTGTCGAAGAGCTCCCTGTGCCCGGCCTCGCGCTGGATCTCGGCCAGACTCAGATGCTGGTGCTGGGTGAGGCGGGCCTGCTCGTCCTGGACGCGCGCCAGCAGCCCGAGGAGCGGTTCGGCCGGGTGCAGCCGCACCCGGGTGGGAACGGTGTTGATGAACAGACCGACCATGCCCTCGACACCGTCGATCTCCGGGGGCCGGCCGGAGACCGTGGTGCCGAAGACGATGTCGTCGCGGCCGGTGTGGCGGCCGAGGGCGATGGCCCAGGCCGACTGGACGACGGTGCTGAGGGTGAGGCCGTTGCTGCGGGCGAGGCCGGAGAGCGCGGCGGTGTCCCCGTCGGAGAAGGCCGCCTCGACCTCCGCACCCGCGACGGCGGCGCGACCCGCGTCAGGGGCGACGAGGGCGGGCTCGGCCAGGTCGGCGAACGCCTCGCGCCAGGCGGCGCGCGCGGCATCCTTGTCCTGGTCCGCGAGCCACCGCAGGTAGTCGCGGTACGGGCGGGCCCGGGGCAGGCCCGAGGCGTCGCCCTTCGCCTCGTACAGCGTGAACAGCTCGCCCATGAGGACCGGCAGCGACCATCCGTCCAGCAGGAGATGGTGATTGGTGAAGACGAGCCGGTGCAGGGTGCCGGAGATCCGTATGAGGGTGAAGCGCATCAGCGGAGGCTTGCTGACGTCGAAGCGGCGGGACCGGTCCGCGGCGAGTACCGCGGCCGCGGCGGCGGAGCGTTCGTTCTCGGGGAGCGCCGACACGTCGGTCTCGGTCCAGGGCAGCTCCGCGTCGCGCATCACCAGCTGCGCCCAGTCCCCGTTCTTGCGCTGGCGGAACGTCGCGCGCAGGTTGGCGTGGCGGCCGAGAAGGGTTTCGGCCGCCGTGCGCAGGGCGGCGGCGTCGAGGTCTCCTTCGATGTCGAAGGACACCTGGACCACGTACGGGTCGAGCCCTCCCTCGTCGTAGGCGCTGTGGAAGAGCAAGCCCTCCTGGAGGGGGGCCAGCGGCAGGATGTCCTCGATCTTGCGCGGGTTACGACTCACTTCTCCGCCTCTTCCTCAGTGCCCAGCTCTTCTTCGAACTCATCGATTTCGTCCTGCGTGATCGAGGACAGCGTTAGGTC
Source organism: Streptomyces sp. 8N616 (assembly GCF_052246385.1). Classification (NCBI taxonomy): domain Bacteria; kingdom Bacillati; phylum Actinomycetota; class Actinomycetes; order Kitasatosporales; family Streptomycetaceae; genus Streptomyces; species Streptomyces sp. 8N616. The sequence continues at coordinate 4,600 of NZ_JBQQBY010000013.1, forward strand.
GGAGGGTGTGAGCCCTCCCGCGTCGGGGCGTTCGGCGTGCGCGACCAGCGCCTCGATCGCCGTGAACCACAGCTCGGCCAGCTCACGGACCGCGGATGCGTCGAGGAGTTCCCCTGCCCAGGTCCACAGGGCGGTCAGCTCGGGTCCCCGTGGCCCGTCGTCGGTGCGGGCGTTGAGTTCCAGGGCGTGCGCCAGCGGCATACCCGAGGGGTCTCCCGCCACGGCCTCGATGTCCGCGACCGGGACCCAGTCGGCGCTGTGGCCGCTGCCGCTGCCGGTCGTGGTGGTGGTGAAACGGCCCAGGTAGTTGAAGCCGACCTGCGGTTCGGCGAGGCCCTCGAAGTCATTGGCGGTCGCGGGGTTGAGGTAGCGGGCCAGGCCGTACCCCATCCCCTTGTCGGGCACCGCGCGCAGCTGCTCCTTCACGCGCTTGAGCACCTGCCCCACGGCCGGGCCGCCCGCCCAGGCCTCGTCGGCGTCGAAGGTGCCGCCGTCCAGCCGGACGGGGTAGAGGCTGGTGAACCAGCCGACCGTGCGGGACAGGTCGGCGCCTGGCACCAGGATTTCTTCGCGGCCGTGCCCCTCCAGGTGGAGCAGCAGCCCGCGGCCGCTTCCCCGGTGCCACGTGGCCCAGGCGAGCACGAGCGCCGTCAACAGCACGTCGTTGACCTCGGCGTTGAACACCGACGGCACCGTCGTCAGCACCGGCTCCGTCACCGCGACCGGCAGCCGCAGCGTGAGGTGCCCGGCGGTCCCGTACGTATCCCTCTCCGCATCCAGCGCCCGGCCGCCCAGCGGCGGGGACGCACCACGCAGCACATCCCGCCACCACGCCGCCTCCGCGGCCCGCACCGGCGTCACCGCCTCCTCCACCAGGCGCTCCGCCCAGCGGCGCAGCGACGTACCCACCGGCTGCAACCGCACTCGGCGACCGGCCGCCACCTCCCGGTAGGCCTCCGCCACATCCGGCACCAACACCCGCCACGACACCCCGTCCACCACCGCGTGGTGCACCAGAAGCAGCAGCAGCCCAGGCGTCTCGGGCCCCCGGTCGAACCACACGATCTGCAGGAGGGAACCCGCGGCCGGATCCAGCCGGCCCCGTGCGGCCTCGCCGTGGGTGTGGACGAGCGACTCCAACGCGGCTTCGTCCAGGCCGGCCGCGTCCACCCGCAGCACACAGGACTCGGCGCACACGGCCCCCGGTGCGCGCACCTCGAAGTGGCCGATGGGGTCGGTGTCCAGGCGGGCGCGCAAGGCGTCGTGGTGGTCGAGGACGGCTTGTACGGCCTGCGTCAGGGTGCCCAGGGCCAGGTCGGCGGGGGCCTGGAGCACGACCGACATATTGAACTCATTGACCGCGCTGGGGCGTTCGGCCAGCCAGTGCATGATCGGCAGAAGCGGGACGGCGCCCAGGCCGGCCCCCGGTTCCTCGGCCTGCGGCCGCTGCGCCTCGGTGACGACCTCGGCCAGGGCCGCCACCGTGCGCCGCTCGAAGATGTCCCGTACGGACAGCTCCAGTCCGGCCCGCCGGGCCCGGCTCACCAGCTGGATCGACATGATGCTGTCGCCGCCCAGGTCGAAGAACCCGTCATCGACACCGACTTCCGACAGCCCCAGCACCTCCGCGAACAGGGAGCACAGCGTCTTCTCCCGCTCCGAGCCCGGCCCGCGCCCCGAGCGCTCGCCGCCGTACTGCGGAGCAGGCAGCGCACCCCGGTCCAGCTTCCCGTTCGCCGTCAACGGCAGCTCGTCGAGGAAGACCACGGCCGACGGCACCATGTACTCCGGCAGGCGCTGCCGGAGGTGGGCGCGGAGCGCCTGGCGGACGCTCTCGCCGGCTCCGCCGTGCCCTGCGGTGTCCTCCGGCACCACGTAGGCGACCAGCCGTTTCCTGCCCTGGCCGTCCTCGCGCGTGATCACGGCGGTCGTCGTCACGTCGGGGTGCTCGCCCAGGACGGCCTCGACCTCTCCCGGCTCGACCCGGAAGCCGCCGATCTTCACCTGGTGGTCGACGCGGCCGAGGAATTCCAGTTCGCCGGACCGGCTCCAACGGGCCACGTCGCCCGTCCGGTACATGCGGCTTCCGGCCGGGCCGAAGGGGCAGGCGACAAAGCGCTCGGCGGTGCGGTCCGGCCGGTTGATGTAGCCGCGGGCGAGCTGCGCACCGGTGATGTAGAGCTCCCCGCGGACGCCGGGCGGCACCGGTCGCAGCGCCGCATCCAGCACATACACCTTCTGGTTCCACGATGGCTGGCCGATGGACGCGGACGGCGGCCATTCGTCGACGTCATCCGGGAGTGTGGACGTCGTCGCATCCGGCGCCTCGGCAGGGCCGTAGATGTTGTGCGCCATCCGCCGCCAGTTGCCGGCGCAGAACTCCCGGAGCTCGTCGCTCAGCCGGAACTGCTCGCCGCCCTGAAAAATGTCCGTCAGCGATGTCAGCGTCTCGCTCCGGTCCGCGGCCGCCGACAGAACGGCGTCGATCACCAGGGTCGGGGCGAACAGCTCGTTGACGCCGTAGCGGTTGATCCACGCGGCCAGCTCGTAGGGGTCGTGCCGCACCTGCTCCTGGGGGATGACCAGGGTCTTGCCCATGGTCAGCGCCTGCAGGATCTCCTGAACCGCGAAGTCGAAGGCGAGCGCGAGGAATTGTGCCGTACGGGTGCCGACGCCGCCCGAGTACGTCCCGGCGTGCCAGACCATGAGGTTGACCAGGCCGCTCATCGGCATGGCGATGCCCTTGGGGGTGCCGGTGGAGCCCGAGGTGTAGACGACGTAGGCGGGGTTGCGCAGGTCGAGCGGGCGCAGCCGCTCGGCGTCGGTCAGATTCGCTCCGTCGGCCTCGTCGAGCGCGGCCAGGATGTCCCGGTCGTCGAGGACGACCCGCCTCTGCCTCGCTTCGCCCAGGCACGCAGAGGTGGCGGTGTCGGTGATGACGGCGGCGGGCGCGCAGTCGTCGAGGACGGCGCGCAGCCGCTGTTCGGGGGCGCCGGTGTCGAGTGTGAGGTAGGCGGCTCCGGTCTTCAGCACGGCGACCAGCGCGACGACCAACTGCGGCGAGCGGGGCAGCGCGATGGCGACGACCTGCTCGCTGCCGATGCCCTCGGCCACCAGGAGCCGGGCCAGTTCGTTGGCCCGGGTGTTGAGTTCGCCGTAGTCGAGGGTGGCACCGTCGGCGATCAGTGCGGTCGCCTCGGGCACCTGCGCGACCTGCTGCTCGATCATCAGCGGTACCGGGACCGCCGGGATGTCGTGTGCGGTGTCGTTCCACTCCTCGAGTACGCGGAGGCGTTCAGCCGGGGCCATCAGCTCGATGTCCCCGATCGGCCCGTCCGGTTCCGCGGCGGCTTCCTCGAGGACCCGCAGCAGCTTGGCGGCCAGGGACTGCGCCGTGTCCCGGTCGAACAGATCGGTGCTGTACTCCACGGCGGCGTGCAGCCCCGTGGGCTCGCCCTGGGGGCCGTACGTCTCGTCGAAGAAGAACGACAGGTCGAACTTGGACCGGCCGACCTCCGGGGCCTCGGCCTGCACCACGAGTCCGGGAAGCCGCAGCTCCTCGCGGGCTTCCTGATTGTTGTCGAACCCGAGGAGCACCTGGAACAGCGGGTGCCGGGCCAGCGAGCGGACCGGGCTGAGCACCTCGACGAGCCGCTCGAAGGGCACGTCCTGATGCGCGTACGCGGCGAGATTCGTCTCCCGGACCCGCCCGACAAGGTCCCGGAAGGCCGGGTTGCCGGACGTGTCGGTGCGCAGGACGAGCGTGTTGACGAAGAACCCGACCAGGTCCTCCACCGCGTCGTCGGTACGGCCCGCGACCGGGCTGCCGATCGGGACGTCGGTGCCCGCACCCAAGCGGGTCAGCAGCGATCCCAGCGCGGCCTGCACGACCATGAACAGGCTCGACTGGGTTTCGCGCGCCAGGTCGGACAGCGCACGGTGCAGCCGCGAGGACACCTCGAACTCGACGCGGTCGCCCCGGTAGCTCTGCTGGGCGGGCCGCACCCGGTCCGTGGGCAGCTCGAGCTCCTCCGGAATGCCCCTCAGGGCCTCGCGCCAGTAGGCGAGCTGCCGTGAGATCTCGCTGTCCGGATCGTCCTCCGAGCCGAGCAGCTCCCGCTGCCACAGGCTGTAGTCGGCGTACTGCACCGGCAGCGCCTCCCACGACGGCGCGGCACCGGCCGTGCGCGCCGTGTACGCGACCGACAGGTCCCGGGCCAGCGGCCCCATCGACCAGCCGTCACCCGCGATGTGGTGCAGCACCAGCAGCAGGACATGGCGGCGCTCCGATGTGGTGAAGAGCCAGGCCCTGAAGGGGAGTTCGGTCGTCAGGTCGAACTCGTACGCGGCGCAGCGCAGCACCTCCTCCTCAACCCCCTCGGGCGAGGTGTGCATCACCGTGAGGCCGGGGCGCGCCTGCCCCGGCGAGAGGATCACCTGGTGCGAACCCTCGGGAGCCGCCGTCACTCCCGCCCCGTCGGCGAAGAGCGTGCGCAGGCTCTCGTGCCGCTCGACGACGTCCGCCAGAGCCTGCCGCATGGCCTGCGCATCGAGGTCCCCGGTGAGCCGCAGCGCCACCGGGATGTTGTACGTGGCGCTGGGCCCCTCCAAGTGCTTGAGGAACCAGAGACGTTGCTGGGCGTACGACAGGGGGATGCGCGGCGGGCGGGGAAGTGCCGTCAGCGCGGTCCGTGCCCCGGTCGCCTCGTCGAGGGCCGCGTTCAGTCCGGCCACCGTCGGAGCCTCGAACAGCTTGCGGATGGACAGCTCTACGCCCAGCACCGAGCGGATGCGGCTCAGCAGCCGTACGGCGGACAGCGAGTGGCCGCCGCGGTCGAAGAAACCGTCGTCGATTCCGACCCCCGGCACGCCGAGCACCTCGGCGAAGAGGGAGCACAGGATCTGCTCGCGCGGGCCGCGCGGGCCACGGGTGCGTGGCTGCCTGGGGGTCGATGCATCGCCCGCGGGGCCGTCCACAAGGACGAGTTCGCCGTCGCCGGTCCAGCGCGCCACGGCGTCCGTGCGGTACATGTGCGCCCCGCCGCCGTCGAAGGGGCAGGGCAGCCACCGGTCCGTGTCGCCCGTCGGGGCTGTGTCGAAGCCCGCGGTGTACAGCCGCCCGGCGACGCCCGGAGGCAGTGGCCGCAGCGCTTCGTCCAGGACGTAGACGTGGGTGCCGCGCGCCGCGTCGTGCGGCTCGAGCCGGGACAGGGCCGGGCCGGTGCCCGCGCGGGTGGCGTCGCTCCACTGCTCCAGAAGCACCGTCCGCTCGGCGGGCTCCAGCACGTCGACGCCGGAGACGCGCCCGTCCGGCGCTTCGGCTATGGCCGTCAGCACCCGCAGGAAGCGGCGCGCGAGCGCGTGTGCCGCGGCCGGGCCGAAGAGGTCGGCGCTGTACTCCAGTTCGGCGTGGATGCCCGCGTGCCGGCCGGCGTCGTCATAGCGCTCGGTGAGCTCGAAGTTGAGGTCGAACTTGGTGTCCTCGACCGGCACCGGCTCCAGGGCCACGTCCAGGCCCGGGAAGTGGACGACCTCGGCGACGGTCGCCCGCGGGTCGGTGTTGTGCAGGGTCAGGCAGACCTGGAAGAGCGGGTGCCTGGACAGCGAACGCTGGGGATTGACCACCTCGACAAGCCGCTCGAAGGGCAGGTCCTGGTGTTCGTACGCCGCGAGCGACGCCTCACGCACACGGGAGATCAGCTCGGTGAAGGTGGGATCGCCGGAGGTGTCGGCGCGCAGCACCAAGGTGTTGGCGAAGAAGCCGACCAGCTCTTCCACGGCGTCGTCGGTGCGGCCCGCGACCGGGGTGCCGAGGGGGATGTCCGAGCCCGCCCCCAGGCGGGTGAGCAGGGACGCCAGCGCCGCCTGCACCACCATGAACAGGCTCGCGTGGCCGGCCTGCGACAGGGCGCCCAGGCGGCCGTGGAGCTCGGCCCGGATCTCGAAGGCGACCCGTCCGCCGCGCTGGGACACCGCGTCGGTGCGCGGCCTGTCGGTGGGCAGCGGAAGCTCTTGGGGCATCCCCTCCACGGCCTGCTTCCAGTAGGCGAGTTGGCGGGCGATCTCGCTGTCCGCGTCGTCCTCGGTGCCCAGAATCTCGCGCTGCCACAGGCTGTAGTCGGCGTACTGCACCGGCAGCGCCTCCCACGACGGCGCCGCACCGGCCGTACGTGCTGTGTAGGCGGCCGACAGGTCCCGGACCAGCGGGCGCATCGACCAGCCGTCACCGGCGATGTGGTGCAGGAGCAGCATCAGGACGTGCTCCCGCTCACTCAGGGCGAACAGCCAGGCCCGCAGCGGAGGTTCGGTGGCGAGGTCGAAGGCGTGCCGGGCAGCCGCGGCCAGCTGGTCGCGCAGTTCGCTCTCCGTCACCTCGTGGACGGGCAGTTCGACCCGGGCCGCTTCCGGTTCCAGGACGACCTGGTGAAAGCCGTCCGCGTCCTCGGCGAAGACGGTGCGCAGGCTCTCGTGCCGCGCCACCACGTCCGACAGGGCCTGCCGCAGGGCCTCCACGTCGAGGTTCCCGGTGAGCCGCAGCGTGCCCGGGGCGTTGTAGGCGGTGCTGTCCTCCTCCAGCAGGTCCAGGAAGCGCAGCCGCTGCTGTGCGTACGACAGCGGGATGCGGTCGGGGCGGGGCAGGGCTGTCACGGCGGGCCGGGCGGCGCCCGTTCCGTCGAGTGCCGGGGCGAGCGCGGCCACCGTGGGGGTCTGGAAGATCCGGGCGACGGTGATCTCGGCTCCGAGTACCGAGCGGACGCGGCTGACCAGCTTCGTGGCGAGCAGCGAGTGGCCGCCCAGGTCGAAGAAGCCGTCGTCGATGCTCACGGACGGCAGCCCCAGCACGTCGGCGAAGAGGCCGCACAGGATCTCCTCGCGCAGCGACCTCGGCGCGCGACCGGCCGTCTTCGGGCCGTACTCCGGGGCGGGGAGGGCTCGCCGGTCCAGTTTGCCGTTCGGCGTCCAGGGGAGCTCGTCCAGGGCGACGACCGCCGACGGCACCATGTACGGGGGCAGTTGCCTGCTTGCGTACCGGATGAGCGCGGCGGTGTCCGCCGCGCCGCCCGCGGGGACCACGTAGGCCACCAGGCGCTGGTCGCCGGGGCGGTCCTCGCGTACGACGACCGCGCACCGGGCGACAGCCTCGTGGGCCGCCAGCACCGCCTCGATCTCGCCGGGCTCGATGCGGTGGCCGCGCACCTTGACTTGGTCGTCGGCCCGGCCCAGATACTCGAGGTTGCCGTCGGCCCGCCACCGGGCCACGTCGCCGGTGCGGTACATGCGGCCGCCCGCCGGGCCATGAGGGTCGGCGAGGAAGCGCTCGCCGGTCAGCGCCGCGCGCCCCAGGTACCCGCGGGCCAGGCCGGTGCCGGCGATGTAGAGGTCGCCCGCGACGCCCACGGGCGCGGGGGACAGGACCGCGTCCAGCACGTACAGGCGGTTGCCAGGCAGCGGGCGGCCGATCGGGACCGGGCCGGAGGGGGTCGCGTCTCCCGGTTCCAGTACGAAGTCGGCGCAGTTGACGGTGGCCTCGGTCGGGCCGTAGTCGTTGAAGACCGAGGCGTGCGGGTGACGCTCGCGCCACGCTGCCAGCGCCTCGCCGAGCAGTTGCTCTCCGCCCAGCACCAGCGTCCCGGACGGTGAGGCGGCATCGCCCGGACCCTCCAGCAGGGCCAGGTGGCTCGGTGTCGCCTTCACGAACGTCGGTGGCTCCTCGTCCGAGGTGGGCACCGTTCCCGGACCCAGATCGGCGATCTTCACGCGGCCGCCACTGACCAGCGGCACGTACAGGACGGTCACCGTCAGGTCGAAGGACACCGGCGAGTGCAGCAGGCCGGTGCCGGCCGCGTCCGGGTACCGGTCGCGGCAGGTCTCGAGGAACTCGCCGAGCGAGGCGTGCTCGATCACCACGCCCTTGGGGCGGCCGGTCGATCCGGACGTGTAGATCACATAGGCCGGGTGGGAGAGCTCCAGCGGCGCGATGCGGTCCGCGTCGGTGACCGGAGCATCCGAGAGGCCCGCGGCTTCCGCGAGAACGGACGCGTCGTCGACCATCACGACCGGATCCGCGTCTTTGAGGATGTACGCGATGCGCTCGGCCGGGTAGTCCGGGTCCACCGGCACGTAGGCACCACCGGCCTTGACCACCGCCAGCAGGGCGACCATCAGCTCCGGCGACCGCGGCAGCAGCACACCCACACGCGTCTCCGGGCCGATGCCGCGCATGATCAGCCAGCGGGCCAGCCGGTTGGCTCGCGCGTCCAGCTCCGCGTAGGTCAGGGTCGTGCCCCCGTGCTCGACCGCGATGGCGTCCGGGGTACGCATCACCTGCTCGGCGAACAGTCCGGGCAGGGAGGTGCCGCGCACCACGGGCGCGGTCCGGTTCCACTGGTCCAGGATCCGGGTGCGCTCGTCGCGGTCCAGCACCTCCATCGCGCCGATCCGCACGCGGGGATCGGCGACGACGGCCTCCAGCACCCGCAGGAACCGGGCCTGGTGGGCCGTCAGTTCGGCTTCGCTGTAGAGCGCGGGATCCGCGTCGAACTCCACGCGGACACCCGCCCGTGCCGCGGCCGTACCATAGAAGTTGATCTTCAAGTCGTTGACCGGTCCGGTGGACAGGGGGTGCAGGACCGACGGGCACGGACCGAAGGCGGGCTCGTTCTCGAAACCCATCACGTTGACGGTCGGGCCCAGGTGGGCGTCCGCTCCGGACAGCCCCAGCTCCTGAAAGAGCTCCTCGCCACGGAACCGCTGGTGTTTGAGGACCTCGGCCAGTTGCTCCGCCACCTGTTCGGCCAGCTCGCTGAAGAGCATGCGCGCGCGCACCAGGACGCGGATCGGCAGCACGTTGACCATGGCGCCCGGCGTCGCCAGGGAGGTACGGCCCATCCGGCCCGCCAGCGGCAGGGACAGCGTGAAGTCCTCGCGTCCCGTCATGCGGTGGAAGAACGCGGCGGTACCGGCGATGGCGAGCACCGGCCACTGCACCTGGAGCCGTTCGGCCGCGGCCGCGAGCCCGCGTGCCTGCCGCTCGGGCAGCGTCACCATCCGGCGCAGCCCGCTGACGGCCATGCCGGCCCTGCGCCCTGCCAGACCGACCGGCTCGGGCAGGTCGGCCAGCTCGCCGAGCCAGTGGGCCCGGTCCCGCTCGTGGCGGCGCGACGCGGGATAGGAGGCCTCCTCGGCCGCCGGCTTGTCCAGGCTCGCGAACGGCGAGGCGGCGGGGGGTTCCCCGGCCGCCAGAGCGGTGTAGACCTGGGCGACGCGGGCGGCGTAGACGGAGTGACCGAAGCCGTCGAGGACCGCGTGGTGGTAGCGGTGGAAGAAGAAGTGCCGGTCAGCGGCGAGGACGATCAGGGTCTGGCTGCTCAGCGGCCCGCGCACCAGATCCAGCGGCTCGGCCATGCCCTCACGCATCCACTGCGCCGCCGCGGCCTCGGGGTCGTCCTCGCCGCTCAGGTCGAGGACCGCAAGCGGCCCGCTTTCGGGAGCCCCGACGATCTGCCACAGCTCCTCTCCCTCCGCCATGAAACGGGAGCGCAGTGCCTCGGACTCCCCTGCGACCTGCCGTACCGCCCGGACCAGCAGGTCAGCGTCGAGAGGCCCCGTGATCTCGTAGTAGCCGCCGCAGTTGTAGAAGGGGCTGTCCGGCTCCAGTTGCTGCGCGACCCAGATGCCGAGCTGGGCGGCGGTGACGGGTCGGCGGACCATAGGGGCATGCGACATGGAGGAGCGGTCCTCTCACTGTTTCTCGGAAAGCCAAGCGGTGAAGGGCGAAGGGGTGCTGGGCGGCGGAGCGCGGGGGCGCACGGGCGGCAGCGGTCAGCCTCGGCCGACCAGCTCCTCGACGAGGGCCTCGCTCAGGCCGTCGATGGTGGGGTTGTCCCACATCAACGTCGGGTCCAGGGAGATGTCCAGGTAGTCCTCGAGCTCAGCGGCGATCGCGAGCACATACACCGAGTCGAGGCCGTAGTCGGCCAGTGACACGTCCGTGGCGATCTCCTGGACCGGCCGGCCCAGGTGGGAGGCGACGCATTCGGCCAGCCAGCGGCGCAGGGTGTCAGCCGTGTGCCTGCCGGCAGATGCGTTGGACATACGGGGTCTCCTTGGTGAGCGAGGCGGGGGGTGGACGGGAGCGGCTGGGGGGACACCCCTAGGGACGGTCGGGGACACGGTGGCCGGCGAGGCCGAAGGAGCGGCCGCTGTCGTACCGCTCGAGCAGCTCGTCGAACAGCTGCCGCTCGACGGACTCCGGCGCGCGTGCCTGCCGCCCGCCTTCCCGGCGCAGTCGGCCCGGTGCCGCGGCGAGCCAGGCCGGTTCGCACAGCTCCGCGAGGTACGGGGCCGACAGGACTTCGGCGACGCAGCCGGGCTCCGGCCCGGCGAGCGGGGCGGCGCTGCCGAAGAGCCACCACTGGCTTTCCCGCAGCAGCAGCTGGAAGACGGCGGTCTCCCCCACCCTGATGTAGAAGCGGGAGCCGAGCACGATCGACAGCCGGTCCATGGCGTCCTGCACCATGCGCGGCACGACGTCCCGTACGGCGTGCCGGTGCGCACCCCTCCGGGACGGCAGCACGTCGATGCCCCGGGCAGCGGCCGTGGTCAGGCTGTCGCACAGCAGCAGGTCCGCGAAGACCCCGGCCAGGACCGCTCGCAGATACGGGATGTCGATGGCGGCCCTGCCGTACAGGCGGCGCGCGAGGAGGTGGCGCAGGGTGATGCGCAGGCCCGAGTCAAGGGCGCCGGTGGTCGCCCCGACGCGCACGGCCTCCGCGTACGGGCCCGCGGGAGCCCGGCCGTGGGCCAGCGCCGGCGCTCTGCGGAAGACCGCGCGCATCGCCTCCAGCAGCTCCTGAGAGCTCGGCTGCCCGGCTGTGAGACCGCAGGTGTCGAGGAGTTCGCCCCCCGCGCGGAAGGACTCGCCGCGTTCGTCCGCGGCGAGGATCGCGTGGAATCCGTACGGGTTGGCCGGGTCGTACGGGTCCCCGAGGAGCCGCTCCAGCGTGGCCGCCCCGGGCCGGGGCACGGCGTGTCCGGTCATGAGGCCTCTGCTCCCAGGTAGTTCAGCAGCGAGAACGGTGTGTCGGACGGGCATGCGGCCAGGGAGTCCGCGAGACGGCCGTAGATCTCGTATCCGGACGGGCCTGTCTCGGCGCCCAGCTCGGTGAGGGCCTTGACGAGGGTGCCGCGCAGCCAGGTGTCGTCGGCCGGGCGTGTACGGGACGCGCCACGCAGCCACAGATGGAGTCCTGAAGCAGCCGCGAAGCACACCTCGAAGCGCTCCGCCAGCTCGAAGGCCGCGGGCGGCACGGCACGGGGCATCACCGTCATGTCGGCCATCTCGTCGTGGAGCTCGTCGGCGACATCGGCCAACCGGCCCGCCAAGTCCGCGAGTTCGGCCGAGGCCCGCCCCTGGGCGGCCAGCTCGCGGATCCCGGCGACCGTCTCGGGGAGGCTCGCGACCACGGACGCACCCCCGCTGGACACCAAGGTCAGGTCGGCCGGGCGCAGGGGGCTGACGGGCTCGTGGACCGTTGCCGCCTCGGCCAGTCCCGCGGCGTCCCAGCTGCCCTTGCGGTAGGCGCGGGTCAGCCGGGGGAACTGGTCGATCAGGGCATTGCGGTTGACCAGGCTGCTGCCGTCGAAGATGCCGATGATGCGGTGGTCCCGCTCCACCTTGGCGAATGCCCCGTCGGCATGGTGCTCGGCGAGCAGCCCGTACGGGCCGAACGCCCGGGCCAGCCGTGTGATCAGCTCGTCCACCTGGGCCGGGACACGGGCCTTGGCGACCGCGGAGATCACGCTCATCTCACGGGTGAGCCCGTGGACGCCGCGCACCGCCACGACGCTCAGTGCCTCGGCCAGCAGCAGCCCCGCGACCGCCTCCCCCAACTCCCGGCGCGCGTAGGGCTGTTCCAGCAGCGGACGGCCCTCGTCTTCGGCGCGTACGCAGAGCTGGGCAGCGAGCCGCAGGGCGTGGTCGGCCGCCCCCAGCGACATGGACACGCACACGGTGCGCGTCAGATGCAGGGCCTTGAGGATGATCTCGACGCCCTGGCCCTCCCCGCCGATGAGCGCGTCGGCCGGAACACAGGCGCCGTGGAAGGCGATCCCGCTGATGTCCGCGCCCCGGATGCCATACGTGGGGACCTTGGGCAGGCACGTGAAGCTATCGGGGTCCAACTGCGCCTTGTCGACCAGGAAGAGGCTGAATCCGCGGGGTCCGCCCGCCGGGTCAGTGCGGGCCAGCACGGTGACCAGGTCGGCCCGCGTGACGTTGTTGATCAGCCACTTCTCGCCGGTCAGCAGCCATCCGCCGGGGCCTTCATCCGCGCCTGCGCGCTCCGCCGTGACCTCACCGGCCAACAGGTCGCTGCCGTGATGGCGTTCACTGAGCGCACATGAGACGACGGCGCCGTGTGCGACGCGCTCGCCCAGCCACGCCGCCCGGTCCGGCTCTCCCGCGATCCACGTCGGAACCGCTCCGAGGTAGGTCTTGCCGTGGGCGACCGCGGTGGTGAGGTCGATACGGGAGACGGCGCGGAGCATCCCCGCCAGCACACCGAAATCGTCGAACCGCCCGCCGTGCTCGGCCGGTACGTAATAGCCGGGCAGGCCGAAGTCGTCCAGGACGCGGCAGGCCGCGGCCGGGAACAGCTCCGAACGGTCCAGCCGCTCCACCTCCTGGGCGCAGAACGGCTCGTCGGGGCCGGACAGTTCGTTCAGCACGGCCGTGAGCCCTGCGACGGGCCGCTCCTCGCCCTCCCGGTCTATGCGGGGGAAGCCGGCCGTCATGCGTGGTCCTCCGCAACCGCGGCGGGGTCCCGCAGCATCCGCTCCTCGTACTCCGCGAAGACCGGCTTCAGCTCGCCCCCGCGGAACAACTCCCGCATGGCCGAGCGCTGCACCTTCCCGCTGGTGGTGCGCTGCACGCCGCCGGGGCGCAGCAGCAGCACCGCACCGACGGGCGCGCCGAATTCGCGGGCCACGGTCAGCCGCAGGTCCGCGGTCAGCTCCCGCAGGCGGTCCGGGTCCTTCAGGCCGCGGACCTCCTGCGTGACGACGAGCACCTCCTGGCCGTCCTCCGCGCCTTCGGCGGGCACGGTGAAACACGCCCCGACGAGATTCCCCAGCACGGGGTGCTGAGCGCGCAGTTCGTGCTCGATGTCCTGTGGATAGAGGTTGCGGCCGCGCAGAATCAGGGTGTCCTTGATCCGCCCGGTGACGTAGAGGTCGCCTTCGTACAGGACCCCGAGGTCGCCGGTGCGCAGATACCCGCTGTCACCATCGGCCGTGGCCGCCCGGAACTCGGCGGCGTTGGTCTCCTCGCGCCGCCAGTAGCCCTGCCCGACCGCCCTGCCCCGAACCCATATCTCGCCCACCCGGCCCTCGGGCAGCACCTCGCGCGTGCGGGGGTCGACGATGCGGACCACCGCGCCCTGCGGCGTGCCGCAGCTGACCACCTCCCGGCCGGGCACGCCTTCTGGTGCCGGCCGGAACTCGTTCCGCTCGAGTGCCGCCGCGTCCACCCGCCGCACCAGCGGCGGCAGGGTCGCCGACGCGGAGATGATGAGGGTGGTCTCCGCCATTCCGTAAGCGGGGACAAGCGCGTCGCCGCGCAGCCCGGCAGGGGCGAAGCGCTTGGCGAAGCGCTCCAGGACGTGGGAACGCACGGGCTCGGCGCCGTCGGCGGCTTGCAACCAGCGGGACAGGTCGAGCTGTTCGATCTGCGTGTCCGTGACGCGCCGGCTGCACAGGTCGTACGCGAAGTCGGGGGCCGCGGAGAAGACGATGCCGAACCGGTCGATCATCCGCAGCCACAGGTGCGGCCGCTTGAGGAAGGTGACCGGGTTCATCAGGACGGTGGCGGAACCGAGGAGCAGCGGGGGGATGATGTGCCCCATCAGGCCCATGTCATGGAAGTGCGGGGCCCAGCCACCGCAGGGGGTACCGGAGTCGAGGCGGAAGGCCTGGGCCATGTTCTGGCCGTTGAACAGCAGGTTGCCATGGGTGATCATGACGCCCTTCGGGTCGCCCGTCGACCCGGAGGTGTACTGGAGAACAGCCAGCGTGGAGTGGTCGGCCGGCGCCATCGTCCAGCCGTCCGCTCCGCCGCTGCCCAGGGCGTCGGTCGCCAGCCGGGGCGTGCGGCGCAGCTCCCCCTCGGCGGCCCAGTCCTCGACATCGGCGAGCGTGGCGGTGTCGGTGAGGATCGCCGACACCCCGGCGTCGTCGGCGATGCGCCTGACCCGGTGCCGCTCATGGCGGTAGCGCCCGGGCAGGGACGAGGGGACGGCTACGGCCCCGGCGTAGAGGCAGCCGAAGAACGCGGCGACGAATTCGAGTCCGGCCGGATACAGCAGCAGGACGCGGTCACCCGGGGCGATCCGCCGACGCAGCCACACGGCTATGCTCCGGGCCCGCTCGTCGAGCCCGGCATACGTCAGCCAGCGCACACCGTCTTCCTGGTCCGGGTCGGTCACAAAGGCCGCGGCACCTTGATCTGCCAGCTGTTCGGCATGCTGTCTGAGCCTCGCCGTGACGCTGGGAGCGGTGACCAGTGCCGCCATATTCGAAGCCCTGCCCTTCGTGTCCACGAATTATCGCCACCAATACTTTGCGGCACCTCGACTCGGCGCCGCCGTGACTTTCTACAGTCGGCGTCGGATATCCGGAAGGCCCCTGGCAGCAAACTGCACCCGACAGGCCGACTCCCCGTCACAAGGGGCCGGAATCACCCGGAACGGCGCCCGGCCGATGGCAGAACAGACCAGTTCCGGCCACCCGTGACCGGCGTCGCGGTCGTATCCGCGCAGTAAAGTCGAGGTGACGCCAATTCCCTTGCAACTTCCCACCACCGGGCGGTCCCGGCGTCGAGAAAAGGCGTACCCACCGGTGACCGCTTCTCGACGATGGGTCAGGCTCATGAATTCCACGCACGCATCAGGAGATCTCTCCGTTCTGGTGACGGGGACCTCCTCGGATGCACACACCTGGAATCTCGTTTTCCTGCAATTGATGCTCGAGGAAATGGGCCACACGGTGACCAACCTCGGGCCCTGCAGCCCCGATGAGCTGGTGGTGCGCGAGTGCCTCGACCGCCGTCCCGGTCTCGTCGTCGTCAGCAGTGTCAACGGCCACGGATTCAACGACGGACTGCACCTGATCAAGGCGCTCCGCGCCCGGCCCGAGCTGGCCCGCACCAAGGTCGTCATCGGCGGCAAGCTGAGCACCGACGGCCTGCGCAACGTCGGCTGTGCACGGCAGTTGACGTCCGAGGGGTACGACGCGGTCTTCGAGAACGGGGAGTTGGGCCGCTTCCGCGCCCTGGTCTCCGGACTCGGCGCCCGAGCGGTGTCGTGACCCGGGTCTCCTTGGGGGACTTCGTGGCGCGTGCTCACCGGCGCGGGGCACTCGTCGTGCAACCGAGGATGGGGTTCAGCGACCCGAACCTGATGCGTGAGGGGCTGGCCGCCACCAAGGCGGCCGACGCGACCACCCTGGGCACGCTGACCCTGGACAGCTACACGCGGGTACGCGACCTGGACGCCGCCCGCCGGGCCGTGACCGATGGCATCCCCCTCAACGGCTACCCGATCAGCACACACCCCCGCGCGACGTCCCAGTCCGTCCTGGCAGGCATCCGGGACGACACCTTCCCCGTCCAGGTCAGGCACGGGTCGGCCAGGCCGGAGCACATCTTCCGCTCGCTGATCTCGCTGGGCCTGGACGCGTCCGAGGGAGGCCCGGTCTCCTATTGCCTGCCCTACAGCCGCACCCGCTTGCGCGATGCCGTACGCAGCTGGCGCACCAGCTGCGCCATGCTGGCCCGGCTCCAGGACACCGGAGCCGCGCCCCACCTGGAGAGCTTCGGCGGCTGCATGCTGGGACAGCTGTGCCCGCCCAGCCTGTTGGTGGCGATCAGCGTGCTGGAAGGCGTCTTCTTCGCCCAGCAGGGGCTGCGCAGCGTCTCCCTGAGCTATGCGCAGCAGATCCACCCGGCGCAGGACCGTGAGGCCATAGCCGCGCTGCGCCGACTGGCATCCGAACTGCTGCCCGGCGTGGAATGGCACGTCGTCCTCTACGCCTACATGGGCGTGTATCCGCGCTCGCACGGCGGAGCGCTGAGCCTGCTGTCCGCGGCCGCACGGCTGGCCGTCACGTCCGGGGCCGCCCGGCTGATCGTCAAGACCGCCGCCGAGGCACACCGCATCCCCACCATCGCCGACAATGTCGAGGCCCTGGAGACCGCGGCCGCCGCATCCAGGGAGGCCGCATCGCCGGAGTCGCAGTCCCTCGAGAACGGGGCGGCCGACTCCGAGGTCTACGCCGAGGCGCGCGCGCTCACGCACGCGGTGCTGAATCTGCACGACGACCTCGGCCACGCGCTGCAGATCGCGTTCGAACGAGGCCTCCTCGACGTCCCGTTCTGCCTGCACCCCGACAACGCGGGACGCACCAGAAGCTGCATCGACGACACCGGGCGCCTGCAGTGGTCCGACACCGGCTCGCTGCCGTTCGGCTCCCCGGCATCCTCTCGGCAGCGGCGGCGGCTGTCGTCTGCGGACCTGCTCGAAGCGCTGTCCCACGTCCAGCGGGCCTACGACTCCCAAGGAACTCCATGACCAGTCCTTCACCACCGACGGCCGGTACCGCCGCCGCGGACATCTCCTGGCGCGGAGCCGCCCCGGTCGCCCAACTCCTCATCCTCACCGGGCGTTCCGTACGCGCCCAATTGACCAACCGCAAGGCGGCGGCGCTCAGCATGCTCCAGCCGGTGTTCATGCTGCTGCTCCTGAGTCAGGTCTTCGGCAGCATCGTCGACCGCGACCACTTGCCACACGACATCGCCTACATCGACTATCTGCTGCCCGCCGTCCTGGTCACCACAGGCATCGGCCCGTCCGTAGCCTCCGGTATCGGCCTGGTGAACGACATGGACAACGGTGCCGTCGCACGGCTGCGCACGCTGCCGATCCACGCCCCGCTGCTGCTGTTCGCCCGCAGCCTCGCCGACCTCCTCCGCGTCACCGTCCAGTTGCTGATCCTCCTGGTCTGCGGTGTGCTCTTCTTCGGCGCCGACCCCGCGGGCGGCGCGCTCGGACTGACCGCAGCCCTGCTGCTGACCTGCGTGGTCGTATGGGCCATGGCCTGGATCTTCCTGGCTCTCGGCGCCTGGCTGCGCAGCGCAGAAGCGATGCAGAACATGGGCTTCCTCGTGACCTTTCCCCTGATGTTCGCTTCCAGCGCGTTCGTGCCCAAGGAGCGGCTGCCCGAGTGGCTGCAGATCCTCGCGACGGTGAACCCGCTGACGTACGCGATGGAGGCGAGCCGAAGTCTCGCCCTGGACCTGCCGGTGGGCGGCCAGGTGTGGGCCGCGCTCGGCTCGAGTCTGCTGGTCGCCGCCGTCGGCGCCACCTGCGCCGTACGCGCCTTCCAGCGTCCCTCCCCCGGCAGCTGAACCACGCATCCGTATGCGCGGCCGCCGGACTCGTGGGCCGGCCGCCCGCACACCACCCCGAGAGTCTGGAGAAGACGCATGTCGACACGTCCCGCCAGTTCCATCGCGCTCATGGAGGCCGCAGCGGCCTCGGCGGCAGAGGCCGTGGGCTGGATCGCAGAGCGTCGGGAAGCGATACGGGCACAGGTCGCCGAGCACGGCGCCGTGCTCATCCGCGGCCTGCCTCTGACCGCTCGGGGCACGGCGGCCGAGGCGATCCGCGGAGTCGTCGACCGGGGCATGGCCGAGCACGAGGGCTTCGCACCGCGCGAGGTCTACGAGGGCCACGGGGAAGGAATCCACTCCTCTTCGCAGTGGCCGCCGGACCAGCCGATGTGCATGCACAACGAGCTCAGTTACACCAGGCACTTCCCCGGCCTGATGCTCTTCGCCTGCCTCACCCCGCCGACACGGGGCGGGATCACCGCGATCGCCGACACACGCGCCGTGCTCCGGGACCTCCCGGGGGGCCTCGTTGAGCGCTTCGAGTCGACCGGCTGGCGCCTGACACGCAACTACAACCCGCTCGTCGGTGTGCCCTGGTCCCAGGCGTTCGGAACCAGCAATCGCGCGGCCGTCGAGCGCTACTGCGAGCAGAACGCGATCGCCTTCGAGTGGGACGCGGAGGGCGGACTGCGTACGAGCCAGTCGCGTGCCGCGGTCGTTCACCACCCGCGCACCGGCGAGCGCTGCTGGTTCAACCAGATCGCGTTCCTGAACGAGTGGACGATGGCCCCGGACGTGCGGGAGTTTCTCACCCTCGAATTCGGGCCCGAGGGTCTGCCCTTCAACACGTACTACGGGGACGGCACCCCGCTCGACAAATCCACTGTCGACTTGATCAACGAGGTGTACGAGGCGCACACGCTCCGGGAGCCGTGGCAGCGCGGCGACCTGATGGTGGTCGACAACACCCGCATGGCGCACAGCCGGGAGCCCTACCAGGGCGACCGCGAGATCGTGGTCGGACTCGGCGATCCCGTCCGTCTCGACGATTGCCACCCCACGGTGCCCGCCACGGCGTGCTGATGATTCCGGTCCGTGACCGGAGAGCGGCCGGGCCCCGCGGTGTGCGGGGCCCGGCCGCTTTCCTGGTCACAGCGCATGATCACGGCGCCGAGAGCCGGTCACGACCATACGAGCAGTGCCCCACTCAGGGTGAAACCCATGAAGAAGGACAGCGTGATCCTGCGCGCCCCGTACGACTTCGCGACCTGATGGAAGTTCCGGCAGTCGAAGAACACCCCCTCGCCGCCGCCCGCCCGCACCGTCACGGACGGAACGCGCGAGACGACGCCGGGCTCCCAGCCGTACCCGTCCTTCCTCACGTCGTCGTCAGGCACCCACCGGTGCTTCCACACCGTGAGCTCCCCACCGGAATCGGGCACGGTGATATGACAGTTGAAGGCGAGCTGGACTATGGGCTCCTCGTCCAGCCGACCGGGGAACTCCCGTGCCACCTCATCGAAATGGATTTTGGACCCAGTCGGGAACTCCCGCAGGATCCCCACGTACAGCGGTCGTCCGTCGATGGTGGCGGGCCGGATCGGAATTCCCAGCTCCCGATCGAGCCTCGCCAGGACCGCTCTCGTCGGGTCCGCGTCACCGAAGTTCGCCCGCCATGCCTTCCGGGCGTGCTCGGCTCGCGCCCAGTACTCCTCGTGCAGCCGGCCGTTGACGTAGTAGTCGAAGACGGCGGGCCCGAATTTCATGATCGGGGGATCGAGCCTCTCCTCGTCATACGGTTCGAACGAGGGTGCGTGCACCCTCTCCACCAATTCCGGGAGGTCGTCCGCCAGCAGTCCGGGCCATCTGACGGCCCCGCTGGTACCGGCCGCCAGTTGCTGCAGAGCGCGCCGCGCGCCCGCGTCCTCCACGCTTGATGCGGCGAACGTCGGGTCGTCGATGACGGGTTCCGACAGTGTCGTCATGAGCGTTCTCCTCTCCCTGTCTGTCCAGGTGGGTGGCCGGAACCGGCTAGCCGAAGCTCAGGGTCCGGTACATCGTCACGTTTCCCGCCAGCTGCTCGCACGCCTGCGCCGCGTCGGCCAGCCGGCCTGCGTACGCCGGGAACGAGGTGTCCAGGAGGATCCCGAGGGTCGTACCGCTGTGCCCGACGACCACGCCGAGCCCTCCCACATCCGCGCAAATGCCGATCATCGGTTCCAGCAGCTGTTTGTGGCGCAGGACTTGATTCATCACCGCGCTCCGCGTAGCGATCTCCCCCACCGCGGCGAGGTCCCGGCGCGCCACGGCATCCGTCAGCCGCTCCAGCAGCCGCGCGTACTCTCGCTTGTCATCCGCGGTGAAGGGCTTGGGGATGCGGTTGAAGTCGACGGTGTCCACCGCGCCGCCCTCGTCGACGCTCACCACGGCCATCGACGGCAGCGATCCCAGCCTCGAGCGAAGACGCACGCTGCGGTGGTGGAACGCGACGATCGACGGGTACAGCACACCGTCGGTGGGCTCGATCCTGGCGAGATAGGACTCGATGCGCTGTGGTGGCATGCGCTCGTCGAGGGCGTTGCCGACAGCACGCGCCGTGGCGACCAGATCCGCCGAGGAAGAGGCCAGCCCCTTGCCCTCCGGCAGCATGCTGTCGATAGTCAGCAGGCCCCCGGTCGGCTCCCGGACCTCGTCCATGATCATCGACATGAGGTGCAGGGCCTTCTTCTTCTGTGGCGGCCACACCTCCAGGGTGCGGGTCCCCGGGTCCGCCTGGAACTTGGCCATCGTCCAGCGGGCGACAGGAAGCGTCACCAGGAAGTCGCCGTCCTCCTCGGGCAGCACCCCCTGCAGCAGCTCGCCGAACGTGCCGAAGGCCGCGCTCACCCCGGTCGCTCCTGCCCGGCGCCGTGCCCGGTGGAGAGAGAGTTCCTCCGTCACGGTCATTCCGGCCCTCATCACTTCGTCACCCCCGTGCTCATCCCCTCGTCCTATGCGTCATCCCCGCGTCGCCCCGCCTGGTCCCGGGCCCGGGCCGCTCCCTCGCACGCGGCCCGTACGAGGGCGGCGGTCTCCCCCGGCCGCGTGCTGATGAAGTAGTGACCGCCGTAGGGAAGTTCGCGCAGCTCCACGGTGTCGGAGACGTGCTTCCACTCGCTGTAGCGGTCCGCGAAACCGGCGGTCGTCGGGTCGTCGCGGGCGATGACGACCTCGACCGCGCTACCGATGCGGTACCGCGCCGCGTTCTCGCGTACGCCGATCAGATGCCGGTTGGCCGTCAGCACGTCGTGGCGGTAGGCCGCGCCCACCACATCGGCGCGCTCCGGTTTGAGGGCGTCCAGCTCGACATACGCGCTCTCGTCGCGCAGCCGGGCGAGGAGGCCCCTGTTGTCCACGGCCTCCACATCCCTCATCTCGCTGCGCAGCGCAGCGACGCTCTCCAGCAGCAGTGCGCCGATGAAGACCCGTTCGGGCTGCCTGCCCGCCTCCTCCAGCAACCGTGCCGTCTCCAGGGCAGCCGCAGCGCCGGCGCAGTGGCCCCACAGCAGGACCGGGGTACGGATCCGTTCCGCGATCTCCGCCTGAACCCGGCGGGCCACCTCGGCCACGTCGGCCGGCGGCTCCTCGGCCCCTGCCAGGTCGTGGCCGGGCAGCTCCACTCCGTACACCGCTATCCCGTCGCGTTCCAGTTCCTTTGCCAGGGAGCGGAAGTTGACCGCATTGCCGCCCGCGTACGGGAAGCAGACCAGCGTGTGGTGCGGCCTGGTGACGGCGGACAGCGGCTGCAGCAGGCTGTCGGCCGGGGACGCCTGCCCGCCGCGCGCACCCCTCTCGTCGAGGACCACCGCGAGGGCCCCGAGTACCGGGTTCTGTGTGAGCTGCCGCAGCGACAGTGCCCGGTCCATGCTGACCAGCAGGCGCACGGCCGCGAGCGACGTCCCTCCCAGCTCGAAGAAGTTGTCGTCCCGGCCTATCCGTTCCAAAGGAACGCCCAGCACTTCGGACCAGAGCACCGCCAGACGCTGCTCGGTGTCGGTGACCGGTGCGGCGTAGGCCGCTCCGCCATGGCCGAGTGTCCCGGCCAGCCGGGTGAGCGCCTTCTTGTCCACCTTGCCGTTCTCGGTCAGCGGCAGCCGCTCCATCTGGTGGAAATAGGTGGGGACCATGTACTCGGGCAGCAGCCCGGCCAGAAAGTCCCGCACCTGTTCCGCCCGCAGGTCCTGGGGACTGCTGTAGAAAGCGACGAGGTTGCGCAGCTCGCCCGCGCCGCCGTCGATGACGACCGCCGCCGCGCGTACGCCTGCCATGGTCAGCAGCTTGTTCTCGATCTCGCCGATCTCGATCCGGAAGCCGCGGATCTTCACCTGTTCGTCGCGCCTGCCCAGGTACTCGATGCGGCCCTCGGGGAGCCAGCGGCCGAAGTCGCCGGTCCGGTACATCCTGGTGGCCGCCCGGAACGGGTCGGGAACGAAAGCCTGCCGGGTCCGCTCCTCGTCGTTGATGTACCCGCGGCCCACGCACACGCCGGAGAACGCGATCTCACCCGGCGAGCCGAGCGGCACAAGCGCCAGACTCTCGTCCAGTACATAGGTGTTGACGTTGCGCAGAGAGCGTCCCACCGTCACAAAGTCACGGTCCGGTACCCCATCCAGCACCTCGTGCATGGTGTCGTCCGACACCTCGGTCGCGCCGTAGGCGTTGACCAGGCGGATGTGCGGGTAGGCGGCGAACCAGCGCTGGACCAGCTCCATCTTGAGGGCCTCACCGGTCACCGACAGCGAGCGCAGGACGCCCAGCGGACGCGGGTTCTGCTCCAGATGCGTGAGCATGACCTCCAGGTACGACGGCACGACCTGCGCGACGGTGACCCCGCCCGTGACGATCTCGTCGATGAAGTCCCCGACGTCCAGCAGTACGTCGGTGTCCACAACGCGCACGCTGCCGCCCACCAGCAGCGGCGCGGCGAACTGCCAGAGAGAGATGTCGAAGCACTGCGAGGCGGTCTGTGTGACGACCTCGTCGGCGCCCGTCTCCATCCCCATGTCCTCGATCTTCATGAAGAGGTGGTTGAGCATGCCCGCGTGCTCGCACAGCGCGCCCTTGGGGGCGCCGGTGGAGCCGGAGGTGAAGTAGATGTACGCGGCCTGCGCGGGCTCGACGGGGACCCCGGGGTTCTCCGCCCCGGCCCCGGAGGCGTGGATGCCGGGCACGGACAGGACACGGGGCGCGGAGCCGAGGCCGGCCGTGGCCCGGCGGACGAGCTCGTCACTCGGCGGCTCGGAGAGCAGGAAGGCGCAGCGGCTGCGCTCCAGTTGAGCGGCGACCCTGTCCGCCGGGAAGTCGGGGCGCACCGGCAGATACACACCTCCCGCCTTGAACACGCCCAGCGCGGCGGCTATCCAGTCCGGGCCGCGGTCCATGACGACGGCCACGACGTCCTCGGCGCGGACGCCGGCGCCGAGGAGGGCGTGCGCGATGCGGTTGGCGCGCGCATTGAGCTCCTGGTAGGTCCAGCGGGTCGTGCCGTGGACGGCTGCCACGCGGTCGGGAGCGGTGCGGACCCGCTCCTCGAAGAGCTCGACGAAGGTGGACGGCGGCAACTCGACGCGGCGGCCGGAGAGCCCGTACAGCTGCGTCTCCACCTCCGAGTCGGACAGCAGGCTCTGCCGGTGATGCCGCGCCCCGGGGTCCTCGGTGAGCAGTCGCAGAGCGGTGAGGTGGTATCCGGCCAGCCGCCGCGCGTACGCGTCGTTCACGGTGCCGCGGTCGAAGGAGATCCGCAGCTCCAGCTCGTCGCCATGGTGCGCGTAGGCGACCCGCAGAAGCGCTCGGTCGCCGGGCTCCGGGGCCGGGGCCGGGGCCAGGGCCGGGGCCGGGGGGTTCCCCGCGGCCGGGCCGGCGCCGACCGCTGCTTCCTGACGCAGGCCGGACAGGTCGAGGACCACCTCGGGACCGTCGTCCGTACCCTGCCCGTCGGCGTCCTGCCCTTCGGCGGCCCGCCCGACGTCGGCCGCCGGGGACCCGGTCTCGTTCGTTCCCGCGACCAGTTCGGCCCACGTGGAGTTGTCCACGGTCAGGGACAGCGGCACCGGCCGGTCCGCGCCCGGCACCACGCGGCCGATGAGCAGCTCGCGTTCGGCGCACACGGTCGCCAGCACCCGGGCGTGCCCGGCCATCAGCAGGGCGGGCAGCGGCGCGCCGAGCCGCACGCCCGTGCGCTCCAGATCCCGTACGAGCTCCCCGGGCAGCCGCGTGCGGTGCTCGCCGGTGCCCTCATCGCTGGTCAGCGGCTCTGTCCACCGCGGGACCTTGGTGAACACCCCGTGCATGCTGTGGTCCGTCATCGTCCCCCGTCCCCTTCCTCCGGTCCGTTCCCGGCCAGTTCGATCCTGATGAGGCGCACGGCGGATTCCGCGCGCCGTCCGGCTTCCCCGGTATCGGCTCCGACGGCCAGGGCGTATCCCAGGCGGTCCTGGAAGGAGTGCGTGAGCCGTACCGCCGAGCCGGGAGCCGCTGAAGTCCGGGCCTGGACGACGCCAGGAGCGGCCGCCGCCTCTTCCACGCCTGCGACGGACGCGACCCGGCCGGTGCCGGACGCCATGAGGAAGCGGATGGCGGCATGCCCTTCCCCCGGCCCGGCGGGCACCGGCTCCCCGCCGCTCGCCCGCGCGATGACCGCGTCCACGAGGTCGATGCCGGTCGCGGCCCGGACCGCCGCGGGGATCATGCCCCCGGCGAGCCGTGGATTGACCTCGATGACCACCGGGCCCCGGGCCGTCCACCGCAGTTCGGTGTGGGCGGCGCCCCAGCCGAGGCCGAGCGCCCCGAGCGCCGCTACGGCCGTCTCGCCGAGCCTGGCCCGCCGGTCCGGGGGCACCGGAGCGGGCACGTCGTGTCCGGTCTCCACGAAGAACGGCTCGGAGCCGGTGTGCTTGCCGACCACGGCCACCACACCGCTGTCGAAGGTCTCCACGGAGAACTCCGGCCCGCGGGCGGCCGCTTCGACCAGGATCTGCCGCGCGACGGGCGCGCCCCGCTCGTCCCCGGTCCTGGACAGCAGCCCGTCCACCCACTGCCGTACCTCGCCCGGGTCGCGGCACAGTCTGACTCCGACCGACCCGGAGCCGCTGACCGGTTTCACCACCACTGGATACCCGAGCTCCTCGGCCGCGTGCACCGCCCCGGCCGCCTCCTCGACGGCGCGGAAGGCCGGCACGGGCACACCGGCTCCCGCCAGCAGCGTCCGCTGGGTGCTCTTGTGGCGGCAGCGGGCGATCGCGTCACCGTCCGGCGCGGGCAGGCCCAGTTTCCGGGCGGCCCGCGCGGCGGTCGCCACGAAGTACTCCGAGCTGGAGGTGATCCCCCCGAGGCCCGCGCCGTCCGACAGCTCCCCGCAGGCCGCGAGCACGGCGTCGATGTCGCCGGTGTCCAGAGCCACCGTGGCGATACCGTCCTCGGCCGCGTACGGATAGCGGTCCGGGTCCTTGGCCAGCAGCACCGGGCGCATTCCGCGTGCGCGCGCCGCGGCGCAGAACTGCCGCCCCGTACCGGTGGTGTTGCTCTCCACGAACGCGAACCAGCGGGTCTTTGCGCCGCTCATGCCGACCCGCCTCCGCTCGTAGGAGCCGACCTGTCGATCAGTGCGGCCACTGCCTGCTCCAGCTCGCCCTGGGCCGACGCCACGCGAGCCCGGTACCGCCGCAGCCAGCCACTGTGGGCAGCGAGCTGCTCGCGCATGGCGTCGAAGGCGGTGTCGAACGCTCCGGGGCCGCCGCCGAATCGGTGCTCGGTGACCGCCTCGTCCAAAGACGGCAGCGCCGCACCCGCGTCGACAGCCGCACCGTCGATCTTCAGCTCCGTGGCTCCCGACTCCACGGCCTCACGCACGGCGGCGCCCACGAGGTGATGGGCCGTACGGAACGGAACCCCCTGCCGCACCAGCCTGTTGGCGATCACGGTCGCGGTCACGAAGCCCTCCTCGGCACGCTCGGCCATCCGGTTCGGCACCGGGCGCGCGCCGCTGACGAGCACCTGAGCCAGCAGCACCGATTCACGCACCGCCTCCAGCGCGCCCCACACGCCGGCCACCGCCTCGGTGCCCACTTCGATGGAGTTGGTGAAGGGAGTTGACTTCATGGCCGCCGCTGCTCCGGTCCAGGCGCCGATCGCGGCGCCGGCCTTGGCCTTGACGTGTTCGAGAAGGAAGGCGTTGCGCTTCTGCGGCATGGCCGAGCTCCCGCCCACCAAGCGCTCGGGAAACTCGACGAAGCCGAACTCCTGGGTACTCCACAGCTGGAGATCGGTGGCGATGCGGCTCAGCGTCAGGCCGACGCCGCTGGCTGCGGCAAGCGCCCGCAGCGCCGTGTCCCGGCTGGCCACCGCGTCCATGGCATGCAGCGGCGGTCCGGCGAAGCCGAGGAGCTCGGCCGTACGAGCGGGCTGGATCGGCAGGTCGGTGCCGGCCACCGCGCCCGCGCCCAGCGGGCAGCGGTCCAGCGCGCCGAGGGCGAGCCGCAGTGCGTCGATGTCCCGGCCGAGCGCCACGGCGATCCCGGCCAGGTAGTAGCCGTAGGTGACGGGCATGGCGGGCTGGAAGTGGGTGTAGACCGGCATGAGCGTCTGCCGGTGCGCCCGCGCGCGGGAGAGCAGCACGGCCTGCATCCGCAACGTCTCACTCAGCAACTCCGTGAGATCGGCGCGCAGCCGCAGGGCGCTCGTGGTCGCCTTGATGTCGTTGCGCGACCTGCCGGTGTGCAGCTTGCCGCCGACCCCGGCGCCGAGCTCGGCCACGAGATGGCTCTCGTACATCATGTAGAGGCCCCGGGGGGCGGGAAGCTCGTACAACTCCCGGAAGCCGCCGGCCCGCAGACGCGTGATGCGGTCCAGGAGCGCCGCGGCCGCCGGCACGGGCAGCAGGTCGCACTCGGCCAGCATGACCACATGCGCCAGGTCGACGGTGGTCGTCAGCCCGAGCTCGTGGCGGATGCCGGCCGGGCCGGGCTCACCGTAGACCACGCGCTGGGTACGGCTCCCCAGGGTCGTGGTGAGCCGGCCGGTGGCATTCATGACAGGGCCTTCGCGGGCTCCGTGACGGAGGACCTGCCCACGACACCGGAGACCTCGTCGTAGGCGCGGCGGCCCCAGTCCAGATGGCACCACCGATCGCCGGCCTGGTCGACGGCTGTGATCCGGACGGGCTCTTCGGGCTGGGCCGTCGCGTATCCGTTGTCGGCGAGCCAGGCGTCCGAATACACGGTGGCCTGGTAGCGGTAGCCCTCGTCGGGGAGGATCACCACACACAGTTCGTCGGGGTGGTGTTGTGCGTACCAACGGGCCGCGAGGTAGGCGGCCCCGCTGGTCGGCCCCTGGAAGAGGGCGTGCTGGGCGTGCAGCCGGCGGGTGGCGGCGTAGGCCTCGGCGGCTGTGCACCAGTGCACGTCGTCGAAGACGGTGTGGTCCAGATTGGCGGGCCACAGGCTGTTGCCGAGGCCCCGCAGCGACCGCGGGCCGTCGGGGTGGCCGAACAGCACGCTGCGATGGGTGTCGACGCCGATGGCCCGGGTGTGCGGGGTGTGCTCGCGCAGCCCCGTGATCGTGCCGCACATCGAACCCCCGGAGCCGACGGGCCCCACCACGCAGTCGACCTGCCCCAACGACTGGGCGAGTTGCTCCGCCACCACCCCGTAGGAGCGCGGGTTGTCCGGGTTGCTGTACTGCTCGGGGCACAGGCTGCCGGGGTGCTCCGCCCTGACCTCGGCGAGCCGGCGCAGCCGGGCCTCCTGGAAGCCTCCTACCGGCGCGGGCTCGGGGCAGATCTCCACGCTCGCGCCGAGGTCCTCCAGACGGCGGTGGAGGTTGGCGTCGATGGCCGGGTCGCTGACCAGGATCAGCTTCCGCTCCATGAGGGCGGCCTGCATCGCCAGGGCCAGGCCGAAGGTGCCCGAGGTGGTCTCCACGATCACGGTGTCGCGGCCCAACTCGCCGCGGTCCGCCGCCCGGCGGAGGATATAGCGGGCGGGCAGCAGCTTCATCAGCGTGAAGACCGCTCCGTACAAGTTCGGCCCCAGCTTGATCAGCCGCGGCATCATCTGAGCCTCGGTGATCTCCTGGAACGTGGGCGTGGCTACCGCCATGAAGGCTCCCTGTGACTCGGGGCGGAGAACAGCACGGACGAGGACGTCGGCGCGCGGAGGACTGCCGGAGCTGACCGGCGGTGAGACGCTTTCCTGCCGTCTTCACGAGAGGACCGGAACGCCGGAGTGCTCGGCCAGCGCCAGATAGACATCGTTCAGGGTCGGTTCGGCGAGTGAGATACCGGTGATCGCCACACCCGCGTCATCGAGCGCCCGCACCACGGCCGCCAGCCCCACAGAGGTCTCGACCGGCGCACTCACCGACCCCGGCTTCTCCGAGGGCTGTGGCTCGAGCCCTGCCGCGCTCAGCGCGGTCATGGCCGAGTGCACCGTCGCGGGATCGGCAAGGGTCGCGTGCACGGTGCTCGCGCCCACCCGGTTCTTGAGCTGCTCGGTCGTTCCCTCGGCGACCGTCCGTCCCTCCGCGAGCACAACGATCCGGTCGGCGAGCTGATCGGCCTCCTCCAGATACTGCGTGGTGAGCAGCACGGTCATGCCCTGGGCGACCGACTGCCCGACCAGCTCCCACAACGAGTTGCGGCTGACCGGATCGAGGCCGGTGGTCGGCTCGTCGAGGAAGAGCACGCTGGGGCGGCCGACAAAGCTGCTGGCGAGATCCAGGCGGCGTCGCATGCCGCCCGAGTACGTGCGGGCGGGCCTGTCGGCTGTCCCCGTCAGTGCGAACATCTCCAGCAACTGCCCCGCACGGGACCGGGCTTCGCGACGACTCGCCCCGAGCAGGCGCGCGACGAGGACAAGGTTGTCCATCCCCGACAGGCTGGGGTCGACCGACGCGAACTGCCCTGTCAGGCCGATCCTCGTGCGGACATCGTGGCCCTCCCGCGTCACATCGAATCCGGCGACCCTTGCGGTCCCGGATGTGGGCGGAAGCACGGTGGTCAGAATGCTGACCAACGTGCTCTTGCCTGCGCCGTTGTGCCCAAGAAGGCACAGCACTTCACCCTTGCCGACTTCGAAGCCGACGTCAGTGAGAGCGTGCGCCTGACCAAAACTCCTGCTGATCTCAATTGCTTCGATCATTGCACGGCTCACGTTTTGTTATTCCTCGCAGACAGTGGTTCAGCGCCCATGGCAGAGACAGGGAGGGAATGTGTGGGCAAGGAATGTCTACCTCGCCTCCCGAACGAGCGACAAGGCGATCTACAGCAAGCTGCCAGCGCCCCCCACCACCGCATTCACGGATGTTCGGCAATGGCAGGTTCTCACCCGGCACGCGACTCGCCGGGATCGAACGCCGTGGCCATGGGAGGCAGGAGCCCCAGTTCCACGGCGCGGGCGCCGGTCTGGAATCTGGAGTTCGCCCCGAGCTCACGCGCGATTTCCGCCACATGACGGCGATAGGTGCGAACCGACATCCCCAACTCGCGAGCGGCCGCCTCGTCCGTACGCCCCGAGCCGAGCGCCACCAGGATCCGCCGGGTCAGCCCGTTGCGCGACCTGCGGCCGAGTTTCCGGTAGTTCCCGATAGCCACACTGGACCGCCAGGAAGCGGCGAAGAGCGCTCGCAGATTGGTCAGCAGAGCCGGCGCACGGACCAGAAGCGCCTGCTGGCCCATCGGCTCATCCCTGGTCCGCACCAGCGCGGCCACATCGTCGACCAGCACCATTTCCTGAAGCGGCACTTCGACGAGCCGTATCTCAACTCCGTGGGCGAACTTGTCCAACTCCTCCATCAGCCCACGGTTTTCGAGGATGGTCACCCTGCCCATCAGCTTCACGTCGATACCATGGGCGGCCGCCCTGCCGAGCCGGCTGAAGAGGTTTCCCAGCGCCGCTCCCCCGGTTTCGGGGAGGACCACGACAACGTACCGGCAAGCGGAGCCGACTAACCGTTCCGCGGCGGCTCCCACTACGGAGTCATTCGACTCCAATGGCGCCACCGAACGCCTTCCCGAGTGGCTACGGTGTTTGTCGACAGCTGATTCCACGAGCAAGCGGGCCTGCAGCAGCATTTGCTCGATTTCATCGCTGGACGATGCAGTCCCCATCGGGGACGGCATTATGTTGCAGTCGTTTAGCTCTTCCGAATCGACAGACAAACTTGGCACAGCTCCCCCTGAAGCTCGACCAAACCAAGCCCGAATCTACTGGCCGCATCGACAGGTGCAGACCAATCCTCGGCAGGATAGCTCTATCGCTTTCAACAACTACGATCTGACGGCTACGCTTCGCACACCGTTCATGCACCCACCGTCAATCGATGTCCCATCAGAAATACCCCCGTCACAGAACATCCTGCTCAGCGAGTCGCTCGGGCCGTCACCGGCAGGCGCGACTCCATATGGCCGGTCTAAACCACGTGCCTCAATTTACCAGGTGACGACTCAAGTTTGAGGCGTCCCTCATTGCATGATGATGCCCTTCCGTACACAGCGGCAGCGGAGGACATTGCACCCCGCACACTTCTGGCAGGAAGCTGCAATGCGTACTGGCGTGATGGCACGCCAAGGCCCCTGGCGCACCACAGCAAGTGGCGCCCCAGGGGCCTCGTACCTCTACTCTCCTGTCCGCCGACTGCCCGTGGGCAGCGGACGGTTCAGGACAGCTTTCCGCCGTAGTCCGGCAACTTGAACGAACGCTCGGCGTGACCACCGACCAAGTCGGAGGAGTTGTTTCCGATGTTGGCGATGATCTTGTAGCCCTGCTTCTCGATCGCCGCCCGCTGCTCCGTCTTGAAGACGCTCACCTCGGCAAACAGGTCGATCAGTCCGCGCTCATAGAGGCCGGTGACGGGGTAACCCGCACTCTCCAGGTTGTACTTGGTCACCGGCCGCAGGATCGCTGGGCGCGCAGTCACGAAGAAGATGTCCGCCCCGCGGGAGTGCGCGTACTTGGACAACTCCAGTACCGGCGCGACCGCTTGCGTGGGCGGCACGGGATGAAAGTACGACTCGAGAGACGTATTGTCGATGTCCAGGACTATCGCTTGTTTCTCTTCCTGAGAATTCTCGGTGCGCTGCTCGATGTACGGGCGAGCTTCGGCGATGACACGCTCCACGTCTCGCCGCCACGTGTCGTAGTCAACGCCACTGTCGGCGGCTACCGCCGGGGGCCCTGATAATTGTGCCGCGCCATTCGGTGCTGCGGTAGCAGTCGCCGCTGCTGAGGCACTCACCACCGCCGCAGCAACAGTCACGCCGACTCGTCGTCCCACACTACGTGCTGTCACGTCGTAGCGTTCCTCTCTCACTGGGGATCGTCGTTCGCTCAAGAACAGTCAACGGGCCGAATCCTCATTCAAAATCCGACAACGATGTCTCGCCGTTGAGCATCAGGCATTTCTCTCTTCGAGCTCACTGGCAAGACGCAGCCACTGCTCGGCGCAGGCGCGAGCCGCCTGGGCCACGGCCTCGGTTCGGTGACCAGGTACGCTGCCCGCCAGTCGGCGCCATTTGTTCCGGTCACCGATCGAGTGGGCGCTCAGCAACTGGATCAGCGCCCGTCCCGCTTCCGTACGCATCGAGGGGTCCTTGCGCATACTCGGGAGCTCGGTCTCGACGACAGCCAATTCCGTCTGCGGGACGGCGGCTTCGGCTGCGGCATGACGCAATCGCGCTGGCAACGGGTCTTTGCCCAGGTGAATCCGGTCCCGTACGTCCTTGGCCGTGGCGATGCTGATTCCGGCCGCTGCGGCGATCTCCCTGAGCGGGCTGTCCGGGTGGGCAAGGAGCGACTCGCTGGCACGTATACGGCCTTCGGCAGGGTCGACGGGCCGAGCGCGCCCGTCTCTACCCACCCTCTTTTTCAACTGATCGAAACGGTCAGTTGAACGCTTGCGCATGGCCGCGACAGTGCCTGCAGCGAGGCCCGTGACTTCGGCGATCCGCCGGTCCGACCAGTGCGGGTGGGAGGCGAGGATGCGCGCTGCCGCGCGGCCACGGTCGGCCTGGCTGAGGGGCAGTCCATTCGCTGAGTTCAATTTCACAGCCAGGACGAAGGCGTCTTCCTCGGTACCGTCGAAGAGATGCACCGCGATGCGCTCTTCGCCTCTGGACTCGGCGGCGCGGACCCGGTGCATGCCGTCCACAACGCGCATCGTGCGCCGGTGGACAACGATGGGAGGCAGCTCACTGTCCAACCCGGCCAGCAACCGCACGTGCTCCGTGTCCTCACCGCTCAACCTCGGAGAGTCGGACGGCAGAAGGGAGGCGATGGCAACCAACGTCCTCGGCATCTCGGCCGACTCACCGCCGCGGCAGGGATGCGCCACCCCCAATGGCGTCCGCGCAGCATCCGTGCGGGAAGGGAGTTCTGCGGTGGGCTCGAGGGCCTCGCAGGTCACCGCGCCACCACCTCGAGTCCCGCGGCTAACGGGCGCACTCCGTCCGCAGGGCTTCTGGAATCATTCATGACGTGCTGGCTCCTGGTGCAGTCGTCCGTGCATGAGGTGGTGCAGGGCAACGCACTGCCCGCGCGTGCACGCGGCTCGGGCAGTCGGTCGGTCATCGGCGCGTGGCTCCCTGCACGCAATCCGACTCGGGCTTATGGTCCCGGAGTGGTCAACTCACGTGAATCACATGCCAGTCAGGAGCTTGACCACGGTTGGTGGTGGCACGCATTTGCACCTTAGCCCGAGGGTTGACGTGTTTCAACTGAGGTGAAGAAACTGCACGCGATGCACGTTCACGTAGGTGGAAGCCACTGCGGTGGCACAGGAGGCACGATGACCGAGGGGACGGGGCGCAGCTTGGCGGACAAGCTCAACCACCTGTTTGCCACCGTCAGGCCCAGGCACGACCGGGAGTACAGCAATGAGCAGGTTGCGGCCTCCATCGGCCGGACCGGCGTGACGATCTCTCAGAGCTACATCTGGCAACTGCGCAAGAGCAAGAAGGCCAATCCGACCCTCAAGCATCTGCAGGCACTGGCCGACTTCTTCGGGGTGCCTGCGGCCTACTTCTTCGACGACGAGGTCACCGATCGGGTCACAGAACAGCTCGAGACCCTGGCCGCGAAGCAGGCCCGGTGGAACGCGTCCGTCCAGAGCAGCGATGTGAAGCTGATGGCTTTGCGTGCCGGCGAGCTCTCGGAACAGGGCCGCAAGCAGGTGATGGACCTGCTCGACTTCGTCTACCGGTTGGAGCAGGCGGGAAGCACGGAGGACCCCGACGACTGACCTGCCCTTCATCAAGGGAAGTCAGGAAGGGGAGGCCAGGAGGGTCGGGGACTGGCGCGGTGGCTGATGCTCCGTTTCCGGTCCCCGCCGCTCCACCCGCAGCGCTCGACGACCTGCTGGGCGGGGCCGGACTGAAGGCCGTCACCGCCGGCATCCAGATGCCACGCATGAACTTCATCATGGAGCGCTGGTACAAACCTGCCGACGCGAGGTCCTGGACCGCAGGTTGATCTCGAACCAGCACCATCTCCGGCATGCGCTCGGCGAGTTCAAGGCCTTCTACAACTGGCGAGATCGAGCGGCTGAACCCGATCGATTCTCCTGACAAAGAAAAGCCGGAAGCCGAGTAGCGGTCACCGCCGCCGAACTTCTTGCACCATGCTTGCGAGCCCGACGGTCCAGACGGGAACGGCTCGTACGGGCCCCTCGGCTACCAGTCGACCTTGTGGGAGGCGTGGGTGCAGACTAGGCTGACAGCGCCGCAGAAGCGGGTGTCCCCCCGGCTTCGATGGCAAGGTCTACTGCCGATGCGCAAGCCAACCCGCCATGGACACAAGGTACATGACTTCAGGTCAGCTCCGAAGATACGGGAAGGCCATCCTCCGCGAGATCGAGCTTCCGCAGCCCTTTTTCGTCACCGCGCTATGTGATGCAATCGCGATGCAACGTGGACGCCCCCTGTATCTACACCCATTGCCAGCGGAGAGCGGCCCCGATATTCCCTCTGGAGTCTGGATCGCGACCGAGACGGCCGATCACATCTTCTACGAAGAGCAGACCAGCGCCTTTCATCGAGACCACATCATCCTGCATGAAATCGGTCACATGCTGTGTGGACACTCCATGCCGCACCTAGCCGATGAGTCCGGCCTCTCGCCGGGTCGCGACCAGACAGACCCCGACGTCGTCCGAGGAGCACTCAAGCGGACGAGCTATACGACCGAACAGGAGAGACAGGCCGAGATGGTTGCCAGCCTGATCCTGGAAAAGTCGAGCAGGATGCGGGACAAGCCGTCGAGCAAGCACGACCGCTGGCTCGGTTCGGCGCTCGGAGTGATCGATGACTGAAAATTTGGTCCGGTTGCACCTTTTCGTCCCTCCATGGGAGGTTGACGTCATCTGACGTCCAGCATTCATCGGTCGACTCCCCTCGAGGGGAAGCACTCCCGACCGGCTGGCCATTCTGGTGATTCATAGGCGGCCGACGACACAGGTCTAGGGCGAGATTGGGAATCAAGGATGACTGAGCTGATCCAATTGGTATTACTCTGGCTGTGCTGGGCCGTCGTCATCATTCGCGTTTCCGCTCTGCGATCGAGGAGTCAACGGCCACTATGGTTTGCGCTCCTCATGCTGGCCCTGGGTATGACTATGCTTCAAGAACCGACAGCACAAGCACTCCTGCACCTCACTGGTCTTCCGCGCATCGGAAACCTGGTGTCGAGCCTGATGGCGGTCGGAGTTGCGACCACCCTCCTGACATTCGCCGCACGAGCCTACCTGGCAGACAAGTTGCCGCGTGCCCCGTTCAGGCGTCTCCGCTTGATCTCCTGCGGCATGACGGTCGGCACCATGATCGTTACATTCTCGATCGTCACGTTCCAACGAATTCCTACGAGGGACCGCTTCCTCCCCATTCCCGGAACGTTTACCGTGCACAGCGTCTACTGGGCGACCTACCTAACGTACATGCTGGTCGCTACTGGCGTCACCTCAGCCTTACTCGTCGTCATCTTGTGGACCGTCCGTTCGTGGCTGATGCGAACACCGGTGCTTCTTCTGACAGTCGCCACCAGCACGTTCATGGTCTTTCTCGGTAGCCGGGTAGTAGCCGTGTTCACCTACTCGGCAGAGCCCATCAAGTACGGCACGTACATATCCTCGACCCATACCGTAGGCGTCGCCCTGGGCTGCTCGATCGCAGCTTTCATACCCATGATTCAGGGCTACACTTCATGGCGCAACGGCAACATGCTCTACCCACTGTGGAAGACCTTGTGCACTGCCCTACCGCAAATTGCTCTCTATCCACCCCGTTCTCGACTCGTTGACGTGCTACTGCCGCAAGATAGTCAGCTGCGGCTGCACCGCCGGCTCGTCGAGATCCGTGACGGGCTACTGATCATGCGTGACTGGGTCACCTCGACCGATCTTGACCACATACGGGCAGTGATCGCCGAAGAGGAAGTCCCCAGTGACCAAGCCGAGGCTGTGATAACAGCGTGCTGGCTCAAGGTGGCGTTGTCTGCGCACGGGGCTGGTCTGCCGAATACCGAGCAGGCACTCGATCTGGTCCGTCGAGGCGGGAGCGATGGGGAATCCGAACTCAGCTGGCTCCGCGAAGTAGCGAGAGTCTGGTCAACGCCGTTGGTAGAGCGATGCGTGTCCGCGGTGAACGCTCGCCATCGGGTGGGCAGACTGGCCTGACGTCGGCATGCGTGCACCGCAAACCGGGGCCAAGCCGCCAGGATCAGGCCCGCGAGCATCTCACCAGCCCCGTGAACCCGCGGGCCGGGTGGACGCGAGCCATCACGGTCACGGACGTTGGTCAACCCGCTTGAAACTGGCCGATGTCGCGGCGACTGGCGTCCCTCATGTCCTGTGCCCCATCGAATCGGACGAGGCGATGGGCAACGCCCGTCGGACGATGCCGGAGGGCTTGCACACGCCTCGCGGATGTACAGCCCCGTTGCCCAGTTCTGTTGGCGTTCCAAGCCATCACGAACCGGCCGTTGATGCGCCGGGCAGGGGCCACGGACTATCGTGACGACACCGAGGTTGCCCCACAGCGAAGTTCCGCACCTGCGCCGTTTCCTCGAGCCGCCGCGCGAGCGCTCGGTCGTAGGGGCCGGCTTCGTCGACACACGGGACGAGGACGCCGAATACTTATGGACGCGAAACTCAGGACCGACGCATATAGCACCGGTCCGTTCAGCATGGACGAGCTCACCGAACGAGACCGGCTGTTGCTCTTGGAGCAGACCAAGGACTCCGACACGATACGCGTCTTGGAGTCGCTTCCTGTGGCAGAGTCATGGCGGTGCCTGGAGATCGGCGCCGGCGCGGGGTCGATCGCCTACTGGCTCGGCGAGAGGTGTTCGAAGGGACGCGTCGTCGCCGCCGATATCGACACCCGGAATTTGGATCCGCACCGTTCACCCAACGTGGACATCCAGGAAGTGGACATCGCTACGCACAGATTCGCCCCGTCGTCCTTCGACCTGATTCACGCGCGCGCGGTTCTCTGCCACCTCCCGGCCCGAGACGAGGTCCTTGCCCATGCTTTCGAGTGGCTCGCCCCCGGCGGGTGGTTGTTTGTGGAAGATGTCTACACCCTTCCTGTGGGCTCCAGTCCGTACGCAGCCATGAACCGCTACGCCGCGGCCGCCCAGAATGCTGCACAGATACGGGGTGCGGACATGCAATGGGGCAGCAGAGTTCCAGGCATCCTGGCCACGCTCGGACTCGGCCACGTCACCGCAGAATCCAAACTCCGCCTCGTGGGTACGGGCGGATTACCGGATGACCTCTGGCGAATCAACCTGAAACAGGCCGGAAGGCACCTGGTCAACGGCGGGCTACTCACCCAGGACGACCTCGACGAATGCCTGGCTCTCCTCGACAACCCGGGTTTCGTCGATATCCGGTATATCGGCATCGCCGCCTGGGGCCAAAAACCGCCGGCGTAACCAAGACAGCGGACGAAGATCCGGCAGCAGGGCGGATGCCGAATCATCCGCCCTGTTCAAGCAGCATGCCGAGGACCTCGGCCCTGCAGTAACGGCTGGTGTCGCACGTCGTGGCCTGCCGGGACCGCCCTTCCACCCTCACCCTGGCGCAAATCCGCAGGTCAGCGCCATGCGCACGACCATATGGCCCCGGCCTCGCCCATGAGGATGCGTGCTGCCGTCGGCGCAGGCGCGGCGATTGATTCCCGCACGGGTGACGGCATTGCCGCGGGATCGCAGGCCCAGCAAGAGGAAACCGATGTCGTCGAGGAGAATCGGATCCCGCCGGTACGCTCAGCGTCCGAGCGGCCACCGATCGCGACCGCTGCCTGTCGGTAGGCACACGCCAACGCCCCCGCCGGGCGACCTCAGATGAAGTGGCAGATTTCCTGCATGGCGACAGCGGAACTTTACGGAGCATGCAAAGTTAGACCTGCTCCGATGGGGTACCGCAAATGTGCAATGAGAAGTTTCCTGAGGAGGTGGTCTTGGTGACCGCTCCTACGAGTCCCACCCCCATCGAACAGCATCCGGACCTGCTCGAGCTGCGCGCACGCTCCGAGCAGGCCACGGCGACGCTGCCCGCCCAGGCCGCCGAGGCGCTGGCCGTCCTCGCCGGTCTCTACCTGACGGTCTCGCCGTGGGTGGCAGGGTTCGATGCTCTGACGCCGCTGGCGATCAGCAACCTCATCACCGGTATCGCCTACACGCTCTGCGTGGCGGGGTTCGGGACGGCATACGAGCGCACCCACGCCATGAGCTGGGCCGCCGCCGGTATCGGCCTGTGGACGATCATCAGCCCGTGGGCCATCGCCGGCAATGTCGACACCGCCCGCACGATCATCAGCAACGTCATCGCTGGATCGGTCGCGCTGGTCCTCGCCCTGGTCATCAGCGCCATGGCACCCGCAGCACGGGTGCGCCAGGCGGTGCGCTCGTACGGCGGCATGACCGGCGGCGCACACGCTCGAGGGTCGCCTGGGGCATGAATCCGTAGTCTGCCCTACACGTACGGTCGCCACAGCGGCCGTACGTCTATGCCTGGACGAGCCCAGCCACCGCATAGCGTCGAGAAACTGCTGTTCTCAAGCGCTACGCCGCCTCGAGGCGTTCCCGCTGCGGGACCACGACGTACTTCGGGTCTTCAGAGGACCGAACACCGGCTTCGAAGATGCCGAACCGCGTGCACAGCCCCGCCGCCAGATACGCCGTTCCCGCCAGTGCCGAAGCCGCCCTGCTGCGGCGCCCCAGTACGGAAAGCCCCGCCCCGGCCACGGTCAAGGCCTTGCTCAGCTTCAGCAGCCTGCCCGGCCG
This sequence comes from Streptomyces sp. 8N616, assembly GCF_052246385.1. NCBI lineage: Bacteria > Bacillati > Actinomycetota > Actinomycetes > Kitasatosporales > Streptomycetaceae > Streptomyces > Streptomyces sp. 8N616. The sequence continues at coordinate 42,358 of NZ_JBQQBY010000013.1, forward strand.
GCCCTGGACGTACGGCTCACCGACCAGCCCGAGCCGCTGTTCGATCCGGTGCATCGCAGCGAGTTCCATGGCCGCGCCGAGCATGCCCATCCGGAACGGCGGCTGGTGATCCGTGTGCGGTGCGCCGACCAGTGCGGCTCCCGCCCCGCAGGCCAGCGCGCTGCCGGCGAACGCGAACGGCAGCTCTGGGTACGCCTCGTGCCACGCCGGCACCGCGGTGTCGGCGAGCAGCACCGCCGTGTAGGTGCACATTGCCGGCCCGAGCGCGGCGGCGCCGAGTCCGGCCAACCGGCCCAGCAGAGGGAACCTGCCGGTCACCCGGGAGGCGACCGACGCGGTGGTCAGCGCGGAGAAGGGCGAGAGGATCCACGAGCCCACGGACAGTGGGGACGTCGGCTTGAGGACGCGGAGCATCATCAGGAAGCGCTCGGGACGGCCGAGGTCGTGGACCAGGGCGCCGACGCCGACAAGGGCGCCGCCGGCGGCCACCCAGCTGCCGACCCGGGCAAGGTCCGGCCGCCCCGTCAAGTCGGCCACCGCCGACATGGTTGCCGAAGCACCGGCCGTCCCGCCGAGGAAGAGATATCCCGGCACGTCCGGCACCTTCCAGGTGGGGCGTTTCAGGATCGGCCGGCCGTAATAGGAGCGGAACTCCGCCCGCGGAACGGTGGCTTGCTGCCGCTGTCCGTCAGCCGCTGTCACTGTGTGCTCCTCACTGGGTGCTCCTCACTGGGTGCTTCTCACCGGGTGCTCCTCACCGGGTGCTGCTCACCGGCGCCGCCCCACGAAGGACAGCGTGACGCTCGCAGCCACGCCGAGCGCCGCCACGGCCGCGTACCGCCACATCGACGGCAGGTCGCATGTGGTGACGACGGGGTCGGGCGGCAGCCCGTACACCTCGGGTTCGTCGAGCAGCAGGAAGAACGCCCCGTCACCGCCGACCCCGTCCGTGGGGTCACGGCCGTACAGGCGTGCCTCGGGGGCGCCGCGCCCGTGCAGTTCCTCCATCCGCCGGTCGGCCCGTTCGCGCAGCTCCTCCAACTCGCCGAACTGGATGGAGTCGGTCGGGCACGCCTGGGCGCAGGCGGGCTCCTTGTCCGCCCCCAGGCGGTCGTAGCACAGCGTGCACTTGAACGCCCGGCCGTCGCCCTTCCGGGTCTCGATCACCCCGTACGGGCAGGCGGGCACGCAGTAGCCGCAGCCGTTGCAGATGTCCTGCTGCACCACGACGGTGCCGAACTCGGTGCGGAAGAGCGACCCCGTGGGGCACACGTCCAGACATGCCGCGTGCGTGCAGTGCTTGCACACGTCACTCGACATCAGCCAGCGCACCCCGGGTTCCCCGTCCCCGGCGGGCTGCTCGGGCGCACCGATGGTCGGCATCCCCAGCTCGACGAGCGGGCGTTCCGGCGCCACCTGCTGTTCGATGAACGCCACGTGACGCCAGGTGTTGGCGCCCAGCGCGCCCGTGTTGTCGTACGACAGCCCCAGCAGGTCCGGCGCGTCGTCCTCGGGCGGGACCAGGTTCCACTCCTTGCACGCCACTTGGCACGCCTTGCAGCCGATGCACACGGACGTGTCCGTGAAGAAGCCCATCCGGGGCGGATGCGTGTCCGGGTATCCGGCGTCCGCGCTGGGATCGGCCAGCGGGCCGCACCATCCGCTGTGGTCGGCGGTCACGGCTGGGAGCCTCCTCCTGCGCTCGGGCCCGGTCGGGGTGAACCGGTGTCGTCGGTGATACCGGCGCGCCGGCGGTAGTCCGCGACGAAGGCCGGCAGGGCAGGGCCGCGCGGACGTCGGCCGGGACGGATGTCGCAGGTCGCCGCTTTGGACTCCTGAATGTGGACATTGGGGTCGAGCACCACGGACAGCAGCTCGTTCGCCGCATCCCCCGTGGAGAGCCCGTTGGGGCCCCAGTGATACGGCAGTCCGACCTGGTGGACCGTCCGGCCCCGGACCTTAAGCGGCTGGATCCGGTCGGTCACCAGCACCCTCGCCTCCACCGCCGTGCGCGCGGTGACGATGGTCGCCCAGCCCAGGTGGTCCAGCCCGCGCTCCTCGGCGAGAGCGGGGGAGATCTCGCAGAAGAACTCCGGCTGCAGCTCGGAGAGATAGGGCAGGGTCCGGCTCATGGCTCCGGCGGTGTGGTGCTCGGTGAGGCGGTAGGTGGTGAAGGGGTACGGGAACACTTCGCTGCGGCTCGGGTGGTACCGGTTGGCCGGGTGGTCGTACGCCTCGAGTGCCGGATTGGTCTGCTGCCGGTACAGCGGATTGTCCACCGGGGACTCGAAGGGCTCGTAGTGCGCGGGCAGCGGACCGTCCGCCAGTCCCGCCGGGGCGAACAGCCAGGCACGTCCGTCGCTCTGCATGATGAACGGGTCGGTGCCGTGCAGCGCGTGCTCCGCCCGGGCGCCCGGCGGCGGCTCGTAGTCGGGCGGCTTTGTGGGCTCGAAGTCGGGGACGTCCTCCCCCGTCCAGCGGCGCTGGTCGGCGTCCCACCAGACGTACTTCTTGCGCTCGCTCCACGGCCTGCCGTCGGGGTCTGCGGACGCCCGGTTGTAGAGGATGCGGCGGTTCGCCGGCCAGGCCCACGCCCAGTCGGGGGCGACCCAGCTCTGCTCGCTGCCCGGCTTGCGGTTCGCCGCATGGTTGTGGCCATCGGCGCGGACCCCGCAGTAGATCCACACTCCGCAGGAGGTGGAACCGTCGTCCGTGAGCTGGGTGTACGACGACAAGGGCCCGTCGGGACCGGCACCGTTGATCTCGGCCTGCACGGCTTCTGCGCTCGGCTCGGCCAGCGGGCCCTCCGTCGGATAGTCCCACGTGAGGTCGAGCAACGGCCGGTCACGCGGATCCGTCGACCCGGCGAGCTTCTCCCGGACGATGCGACCCAGGTGGTAGTAGAACCACAGGTCGCTGCGGGCGTCCCCCGACGGCTCGACGGCCTTGTGGTGCCACTGCAGGAGCCGCTGTGTGTTGGTGAAGCTGCCGTCCTTCTCCGTGTGCGCGGCGGCCGGCATGAAGAACACCTCGGTCGGGATCTCCTCGGTGCGCAGTTCACCGGTCTCGATCTCGGGCCCGTTCTTCCAGAACGTCGCGCTCTCGATGAGCTGGAGGTCCCGCACCACCAGCCAGTCCAGATTCGCCATGCCCAGCCGCTGCAGCTTGGCGTTGGCCGACCCGACCGCCGGATTCTGCCCGACGAGGAAGTAGCCCTTGCACTCCCCGGAGATCTGGTTCAGCACCGTCTGGTAGGTGCCGTGGGAGCCACTCAACCGGGGCAGATAGTCGAAGCAGAAGTCGTTCTCCTCGGTCGCCGCATCACCCCACCATGCCTTGAGCAGGCTCACCACATAGGAGCGCATGTTGCCCCAGAAGCCGGTGGCGCCGGAGTCTGCGGCCACGAACGCATCGAGGTCCTGGTGCTGATGGGCATACGGCATCGGGATGTAGCCGGGCAGCAAGTCGAAGAGGGTCGGGACATCCGTGGAGCCCTGGATGCTGGCGTGCCCCCGCAGCGCGAGGATGCCGCCCCCGGGACGGCCGATGTTGCCCAGCAGAGTCTGCAGGATGGACGCCGTACGGATGTACTGCACGCCGACGGTGTGCTGCGTCCAGCCCACCGAGTAGCAGAACGCCGTGGTGCGCTCGCGGCCCGAGTTCACGGTGAGCGCCTCGGCCACCCTGGCGAACTGATCCCGTGGAATGCCGCAGACGTCCTCGACCATCTCGGGCGTGTAGCGGGAGAAATGCCGCTTGAGTACCTGGTAGACGCAGCGCGGATGCTGCAGGGTGGGGTCCATCGTCGGCTGGGTGCTCACCCTCGGGCCGCCCGCTCCGTACTGCTCCGCACGGGCGGTGTCGCGGAAAGCCTTGCCTCCGTGCTGCTCTTCTGCCGCGCCGGGCTCGGCCCGTTCCCTCCACCGGTCCCGGCGGCCGGCGGCTGCGGCGGGCTCCGCCCCCTCGTACATCCAGGTCCCGGTCTCGTAAGCCCTGCCCTCCGGGTCGAAACCGGAGAACAGCCCGTCCAGGTCCTCGGTGTCGGCGAAGTCCTCCCGCAGAATGGCCGGCGCGTTGGTGTACGCCACCACGTACTCGCGGAAGTCCTTCTCGTTGCTCAGCACGTGGTTGACGAGAGCGCCGAGGAACACGATGTCCGTGCCGGCCCGCAGCGGCACAAACAGGTCGGACATGGCGCTGGTCCGGGTGAACCGGGGATCGACGTGAATGACCGTCGCGCCCCGTGCCTTGGCCTCCATGACCCACTGGAACCCGACCGGATGGCATTCGGCCATGTTGGAGCCCTGGATGACGATGCAGTCGGCATTGGCCAGGTCCTGCTGGAACGTCGTAGCTCCGCCGCGACCGAACGAGGTTCCCAGACCGGGAACGGTGGAGGAGTGTCAAATACGCGCCTGGTTCTCGATCTGGATGGCCCCCAGCGCCGTATAGAGCTTTTTCATCAGGTAGTTCTCTTCGTTGTCCAGCGTCGCTCCGCCGAGACTGGCGATGCCGAGCGTCCGCCGGACGGTGGCGCCGTCGAGCGAGTCCTGCCAGGTCCGCCGGCGCGTCTCGATCACGCGATCGGCGATCATGTCCATCGCCCGGCCCAGCGGGATCCGCTCCCACTCGGTGGCGTGCGGACGCCGGTGCAGAACGGTGTCGACGCGGCTGGGGCTGGTCACCAGCTGCTTGCTGGCTGAACCCTTCGGGCACAGGCGGCCGCGCGAGACCGGCGAGTCCGGGTCGCCCTCGATCTGGGTGACCTTCTCGTCCTGGACGTAGACCCGCTGGCCGCAGCCCACGCCACAGTAGGGGCACACCGACCGCACGACCCGGTCGGCCTGCTCGGTGCGGGCGCGCAGCTGCTCGGTGCCCCGGGAGCGAGCCGCCGCTCCTCTGCCCAGCACGTCGTCACCGGTGAGCTGCCGGTACACCGGCCAGCCCTCGATCCACTGCCGCAGGCCCACGACGATCTCCCACCTCGTGTCCCAGCCATGTCCCCGTCACCGTAGGCCCGGGCGGGCACGGACGCATGTCGAGGAAAGGGGCCTACCCGTGCCCGCACCTCCCGTCGGAGGCCCGGATCCCACTGTGCGGTTCAGGCAGGCCGGGGCGCCCGCACCCGGCGGGTGCTGTCCGGCAGCCGCTCGGTGATACCCCGGCGGTCGAGCAGCTCGAGCAGCGGTACGGCAACACGCCGGGTGGTGCCCAGCGCCTGCCGGGCCTCCCCGAGGGTGAACGGCTGCGGCAGTCCGGCGAGCAGCTCGCCGGCCCGTGTCTCGCCACCGGGCAGCAGAAAGACGCCGTCGGCCACCTTCAGCAGCCGGCCCGCCCGCACCGCCGCGGCCAGCTCCCTGGCTCCCAGCCTCAGTTCGGCGAGCCGGTGGGCGTCCGGCGCCGCGAACGGGCGTATCCGCAGCGCGGCGGTCAGCTCGGCCACCGCGGCCTCCACCGGTGGGGGCAGCTCAGCCCTCCGGCCGGGGCAACACACCCGCCCCTCCACCACCGGGAGCGACGCGGCCCCGGCCAGGCGTTCCACCACACCGGTCCCGGGCAACCGCAGCTGTTGCCGCACCGCGTCCACCGGCACACCGGGCTCCAGGGGGTGATCGCCGCGCCATCGGTCGACGAGCGCGCGCAGCTCGTCGAGCAGCCCGGACCACGTCTCCGGGTGCACCCGCAGGCCCCCGCCCCCGAGCTGCTCGCCCACCACCGGCAGTCCCATGGCGCGCAGTTCGTCCGCTGTGGCGAACCGCTGCCGCCGCAGTACGGCGTCGGCCACTACGGCCGGCGACGCCCCGGCGAGCGCCGCCAGTTCCGCCCCACGGCTTCGCGCCGCGGCCCGCCGGTGCAGGTCGGGCGGTCGCACATCGAGCACGTCGACACCGGCTGCGACCCGGTGCCGTCCCGGATCACGGAGCAGAGCACGGTCGCCGACCCGCAGCGGCAGGGGCCGCGTCAGCCGGAGCCGGGCGGTGCCCGCGCCCAGGGGCCGGACCCGGACGGTGACCGCGGCGGACCCCATATGCAGGACGAGCTCCCGGGGCAGGTCCTCGCTGCCCTCGCCTCGAAGCGTCACGTCGATGTCGCCCGTGGCCCGCCATCTGCCGGGGGTGAGCAGCGCATCGCCACGAGTGACAGCGCCGCGCTCCACGCCGCGGAGGTTCACCGCCGTCCGTGCCACCGCGGACACCGTGCGGGCGTCCTGGCCCAGCGACTGCAGGCCGCGTACGCGCACCGCCGCACCCGTGGATGCCAGCATCAGCTCGTCGCCCACCCGCAGCGTGCCGGCCGCCAGCGTGCCGGTGACCACCGTGCCTGCGCCGGCGATGCTGAACGAGCGGTCCACCCACAGCCGTACGTCCGCGTCCGCGTCGGGGCGCGGCAGCGCCGTGGTCAGCCGGGCCAGGCCCGAGCGCAGCCGGTCCAGCCCGTCGCCGGTCCGCCCGCTCACCGCCACCGAGTCGACCGCACCGAGGGCAGTGCCCGCCATCCGGGCCAGTGCCTCTTCCCGTGCCGGCCCAGGGTCCGCCAGGTCGGATCGGGTGACCGCGAGCAGGCCGTGCCGTACGCCCAGCGCGTCGAGCGCCGCGAGATGCTCCGTGGACTGCGGCATCCACCCCTCGTCGGCGGCCACCACGAACAGCACGGCAGGAACAGGGCCGACACCAGCGAGCATGTTCGGCACGAACCGTTCGTGCCCCGGCACGTCGACGAACGCGATCGGGTCCCCGGTGGGCAGGGTCGTCCAGGCGAACCCGAGGTCGATGGTCAGGCCTCGGCTGCGCTCTTCCTCCCAGCGGTCCGGCTCCATGCCGGTGAGCAGCCGTACGAGGGTCGACTTGCCGTGGTCGACATGACCGGCAGTGGCGATCACCTGCACGGCCGCTCACTTCCGCTGTCACTCCCACTCTCACTTCCGCTGTGACTGCCACCGTTGCCCGGCCTCGTCCGTTCCGGCCCCGCTCGGTGCGCAGCCAGCACCGAGTCCAGCAGGGCCCGATCCTCCGACGCGGCGACCGTACGCAGGTCCAGAAGGCATCGGCCCGCTTCCACGCGGCCGATCACCGGCACCGGTCCCGTGCGCAGCGGGCGGCCGTAGCCGGGAGGCAGACCGACCGCGGCGCTGGGCAGCGTCACCGCCGGTGCCCCGCCACCTCCGACAACCGCTTCCGTGCGGACCACGGCAGCCTGCACGCCCGCGTCGCGCAGTCGCTCGACCAGCAGGGCTGCGCGGCTCCGCAGCCCGGCCTCCTCGGCGGTCAGCGCGGTGACCACGGGTGCTTCGGGGCCGCGCAGAGTGGCTTCCAGCGCGGCGAGGGTGAGCTTGTCCACCCGCAGGGCCCGTGCGGCGGGGTGCCGGCGCAGTCGCTCGACGAGCGGGGCGTCGCCGAGGAGTAGTCCCGCCTGGGGGCCACCGAGCAGTTTGTCGCCGCTGGCGGTCACCAGAGCGGCGCCGTCACGCAGTGCCGTGGCCGCGTCCGGTTCGTCGGGCAGCAACGGGTGCGGGGACAGCAGGCCGGACCCGATGTCCACCACCAATGGCGGACCGAGCGCCGCCAGTTCGGCCACACCTGCAGCCGCGGTGAAACCGGTGACCTGGAAATTCGAGGGGTGGACCTTGAGCAGGAACGCGGTCTCGGGTCCCACGGCCCCTGCGTAGTCCCGAGCGGTGGTGCGGTTCGTGGTCCCGACCTCGCGCAGCAGAGCGCCGGTGCCTGCCAGCAGCTCGGGGATGCGGAACCCGTCGCCGATCTCGACGAGCTCACCCCGGCTGATCACGATCTCCCGCCCACCGGAGGCCAGCGCCATGGCGCACAGGAGCAGCGCGGCCGCGTTGTTGTTCACCACGTGGACCGCGCCCGCACCGGGCACGGCCCGGGCCAGTGCGGTGAGTGCCCCGCGCCCGCGCCGGGCACGGCGCCCTTCGGCCAGGTCGAATTCGATGTCGGTCCATCCGGCCGCGGCCAGGACCGCATCGCGGGCGGCATGCGACAGCGGCGCCCGGCCGAGGTTGGTGTGCACCAGCACCCCAGTGGCGTTGATCAGCGGTCGCAGGCTGCCGGCCCGCTCCGGTAGACCGCCTACCGCCGTCTCGACCACGTCCTCCGGGGTGATCTCCCCTGTTCTGGCCCGTCGTTGGGCATCGGTGACCGCCCCCTTCACCAGGGGGCGTCCCAGCCTCCGTACCGCCTCGGCCAGCCGCGGCTCGGCCAGCAGGGTGTCGGTGCCGGGGATGCGCCGCCGCGGATCACTCATCGCACGCCTCCGGCATCGCACTTCTCCGGCATCGCACTTCTTCGGCATCGCTCCCCCCGGCACGGGCCGAGGAGGCGGAGGCGGAGGCGGACGGGAATCGAACCCGCCAACGGCAGCTGCTGCCGTTCAACGGTTTTGAAGACCGCGCCGGTCACCAGGCCGGATACGCCTCCTCGCGCCACGCGGCCATCTTCGCAACGCTACGACCCGCGTGCGAGCCGCCACGGCGGGGCATCATGGTGGACGTGACGGCTGTGACCCCCCGCGAACGCATCCGGCTCACCCAGTACGCCCACGGTGGTGGTTGCGCCTGCAAGATCCCGCCCGGCGAACTGGAGGACGTGCTGCAGGGCCTCGGGCGCGGCGTGCGGGTCCGTGACCCCGCGGGCGAACTGCTCGTCGGCCTGGACGACGGCGACGACGCCACCGTCGTAGGGCTGAGCGAGGACCTGGCGGTGCTCGCCACTACCGACTTCTTCCCGCCCGTGGTCGACGACCCGTACGACTGGGGACGGATCGCCGCGACGAACGCGCTGTCGGACGTGTACGCCACGGGCGGACGTCCACTGATGGCGCTGAACCTGTTGGGCTGGCCGCGCGGTGTGCTGCCCTTCGAACTGGCCCGGGAGGTGCTGCGCGGTGGTCTGGCGGTGGCCGCGGAGGCCGGGTGCCATGTCGCGGGCGGCCACAGCGTGGACGATCCGGAGCCCAAGTACGGTATGGCGGTCACCGGTCTGGTCGACCCGGACCGTGTTCTGCGCAACGACGCGGGAAAGCCGGGAGTGCCGCTGTCGTTGACGAAGCCGATCGGCATCGGTGTGCTGAACAGCAGGCACAAGGCCACCGGCGAGGTGTTCCCGCAGGCGGTGCGTGCGATGACACAGCTCAACCGCGAGCCGGCCGCAGCGGCGCTCGCGGCGGGCGTGGTCTGCGCCACCGACGTGACCGGGTTCGGGCTGCTCGGCCACGCTTTCAAGCTCGCCCGGGCGAGCGGGGTCACCGCGTTGATCGACTCGGCCGCGGTGCCGTGCCTCGACGGTGCCCGGCAGGCGCTGCGCGACGGATACGTCAGCGGGGGCACGCAGCGGAATCTGGAGTGGGTCCGCCCGCACAGCGACCTGTCGGCGGTGACCGAGGAGGAAGCGCTGCTGCTGGCCGACGCGCAGACCTCCGGCGGACTGCTGGTGGCCGGCGAGATCCCCGGCGCGCCGGTCGTGGGGGAACTCGTACCCCGGGGTGAACACGTCCTGGTCGTGCGCTGACCCTGCGGCCTGCCGGAACGACCGGGCATGGTCCTGGTCCTGTCCATTCCGCGGCCCGGAGCGCTGGGCGAAGGAATTACCTGACCAGCACGGACGAAGTTTTTCGGCAGGCGCACAGCCGCAGCAACACGGCCAACGTAAGGTCAGTCCTGGGCCGCCTCATCTCGCCGCTCCGGTACCGCCAGGAAGGGACGTCAGGCGCGTCGGCGGGTCATCCGGCCCTCTCCGGCAGATAGGCGCTGAGCCAAAGGTCGAGCTCGGCAAAGACGCGCTCGCGCACCTCGGGTGCCGACAGAACCAGGTCGTGCACCCCGTCCCGGACGCGCACGGTGGTGACCCGGGGGCCCAGCCGGGGGGCGAGACGGGCGATGTCCTCGGCGCGCAGTATGCCGTCGCTGCGGAGCAGGGCGTCGTCCCATTTGCTGGTGACCGTGCTGGCGGTCGAGGCCATCAGCAGGACCGGGCAGTCGATCCGCAGTCCGCGGCGTACCCGCCGCTGACCCTGTTGGATCGCCGCCAGCCACCCGGAGTAGAGCGGGAAGCCCTCGGCGGGCTTGAGGGTGAGGTCGAACTCCCAACTGCCCCGGAAGTCGCGGTGGAGGCTGTGTACGTAGTGCGGGTTGAGCGGAGCCGGGAGCTTGCGGGTGCCCGCGACGCGTCCAAGGGCGTCAACGACGGGGGCGCCGAGCGTGCGTATCGGCAAGGCAGCGGGCATGGACAGGAAGGGGCTGTTGAGGAAGAGCGCGTCGATCGTCCCCTGGCCGGCCCGCCGGTCGGCGTACAGGGCGCTGATCAGGCCGCCCGTGGAGTGGCCGTTGAGCAGCAGGGTGTCGTGCCCGTCGACCTCCCGGATGATGCGGACGGCCTCGTCGAGTTCCTCGCCGTAGGCGTCGAGGTCGCGGATGAAGTTCGGCGAGTGGTGCGGGCGCAGTGAGCGGCCGTACTTGCGCAGGTCGAGGGCGTAGAAGTCGTAGCCGCGCTCGGCGTAGAAGTCGGCCAGGTGGGTTTGGAAGAAGTAGTCGACGTAGCCGTGCACGTAGAGCACGGCCCGGCGGGAGCCTCCAGCCGCGGCGCCGGAAGCTCCGGCCTGGCGGCGGATCAGGGTCGCGACGATCTCACCTTCGTCGTCAGCGGCGAGCGGCAGGTCGACGGCCTGATAAGGCTCGCCCAGGATGTCGGTACGGAAGTCCACGGCGCAGACTGTAACGGGCATGCCCGCTCCAACACCGCCGGATTCCCGTGGGCTTGGTCACTTCCGACGCGGGCGGCGATTCATTCTCGGCAAGCGCCCGGTAGGGATCGTTGAGTGGCAGTGCTTGGCCCTGTGGGGTTCCGGAACGGGGCACCTGCGCTGAACTGCGCCTCTACGCCGCTCGCTCGTACTCGTTGATGAGGCCGCCGAGTCGTTGTCGCCGCCTGATCCGCTCGTGGGAAGACCCGGCTGCTCGACTTGCTGGTGCTGCTCCGCCTACAGGACGAGCAGCTCGACGTTCTGGAATCCGACAGGGTCAGTTGCGGCCGAGGCGTGCGCCGAACTGCCGGAATGCCGCGCGGAATTCCCCGGGTTCCTCGACGGTGAAGTCGGCGCCGAGGAAGGCGAGCCCCGGCAGCAGCCACTGCCAGGAGTCGAGCATGAGCACGGCGCGTGTCCCGCCTCCGGCGGCCGCGGTGAGAACGACGTCCTGGTGGGTGAACGCGTCGGCCACCGCTGTCATAGGGGCGTCGATGGTCAGCACCACGCGCTGCCGGTGCCTGTTGATGCCCTCACGGAGGTAGTCGATGCCGCTCCCGGCCGGCAGCGGGCGGAGCGAGAACGTCCGGCTCCGTGCCCGGATTTCGGCGACGCGGTCGAGGCGGAACACGCGCCAGTCCTGCTTGTCGATGTCCCATCCCAGCAGGTACCAGCGCTGGTGCAGGTGAATGTGGCGATGCGGCTCGACCAGGCGTGTGGTGGCCTTCCCGGTCGCCCCGACGTAGTGGAACGTCACGACGTGCTCGTGCGCGATCGCCTCGGCGAGCGTGCTCATGGTCTCCGCACGGGTGCTCGGGGCGGGCGTCGGCATCGTCTCCAGACTGGCGCGCAGCGCGGCCACGCGGGAGCGCAGCCGCTTGGGCAGGTACTGGTCCACCTTGCCGTAGGCGCGGATCGCCGCCTCGTCGATGCTGCCCTCGCTCGCGCTGCCGGTCGAGCCGAGAGCGGCCAGGCCCAGGAGAGTTGCGATGGCCTCGTCGTCATCGAGCAACAGCGGGGGCATGGCCCGCCCGGCCGTGAGCCGGTAATAGCCGCCCGGTCCCGGCTGGGTCTCGACCGGGTACCCGTAGCCACGGAGGCGGCTGATGTCGCGCCGCAGTGTGCGCGGGGGAACGTCCAGCCGGGCCGCCAGCTCCTCACCCGTGAACCTCATGCCCGACTGCAGCACCACCAGCAGTGCGAGGACCCGTTGCATGACGTCGGCCACGACCGCAGTCTCGCAGAAGTCGAGGCCACTTTCCGGCCGCATCGTGCCCTAGGGTCCCGACCATGCCGCAGCACAGCATCCGGATTCGGGGAGCCCGCACCAACAACCTGCAGCACGTCGATGTCGATGTGCCCCGCGCGCACGTCGTGGTCTTCGTCGGTGTGTCAGGCTCGGGCAAGTCGTCGCTGGTGTTCGACACGATCGCCGCCGAGGCCGGCTACCAGCTCAACGAGACGTACCCGCCCTATACCCGCAACCGCCTGCCGAAATGGAACCGTCCCGAGGTCGGCCACATCGAGGGGCTCTCCCCGGTGGTGGTGATCGACCAACGGCGGCTGGGCGGGAACGCCCGCTCCACGGTCGGCACGATCACCGGCATCTGGACCTACCTCCGGCTCCTGTTCTCCCGGGTGAGCAACCCGTACGTCGGCGAGTCCACCTGCTTCTCCTTCAACGACCCGGCCGGCATGTGCCCCACCTGCTCGGGCCTCGGCGAGGTCGTGGCCAGCGCCGTCGATCGCATCGTTGACCTGGACAAGTCGCTGAGCGAGGGCGCCGTCCTGCTGCCCGGGTTCGCCACCGGCGGCTACTGGTACTCCCACTTCGCCGACATCGGGGTGTTCCCTCTCGATACGCCGCTGCGCCACTGGAGCCAGAACGAGCGGGACGCGTTACTGTACGGCGCCGGATCTGCGGGATCACCGGCGAACACGCTTCCCAAGGACTACGAGGGCGTTGTCGAGCGGTTCGAGCGCATCTACCTGCGCAGCTCCGACGATATGTCCGAGCGCAAGAAGGAGACGCTCGCCAAGTTCACCCGCTCCGAGGTGTGCCCGGACTGCCGCGGGGACCGTCTGGGCGAAGCGAGCCGGAACGCCACGGTGCTCGGCCACACCATCGGTGAGATGGCGCGGATGGAGGTCAGCGAACTCGCGGAGCGGGTGACGGGGGTGACCGAGGCGAGCGTGGCGCCGGTCGTGTCCGCGCTGGCCGACCGGCTCCAGGCGATGGTCACCATCGGGCTCGGCTACCTCCACCTCGGCCGCAGCACCACGACGCTCTCCGGCGGCGAGTCACAGCGGATCAAGACCCTCAGGCACCTGGGCAGCAGCCTCACCGAGATGATCTACGTCTTCGACGAGCCCACCGTCGGACTGCACCCCCACGACGTCTCCTCCATGACCGAGCTGCTGGGGCAGCTGCGGGACAAGGGCAACTGCGTCTTGGTCGTCGAGCACGACCCCGCGGTCATGGCCATAGCCGACCAGATCATCGAGGTCGGGCCGGGCGCGGGCGAGCAGGGGGGCACGCTCGTCTACCAGGGCACCTTCGAAGGGCTTTGCCGGGCCGACACCGCCACGGCGGCCGCACTGGCGCAGCACCGGCCCATCAAAGACGATCCGCGGACGCCGCGGGGGCACATCACCCTGGCCGACGCCACGCGCAACAACCTCAAGAACGTGACCGCGGACATTCCCACCGGCGTGATGACCGTGCTCACCGGCGTGGCCGGCTCCGGGAAGACCAGCCTCGCGAGCGAACTCGTCGCCCAGCACGACGCCGTCGTGATCGACCAGAGGCCGGTCAGCACCAACCGCCGCTCGACCCCCATCACGTACACCGGGATCGCCGCCCCCATCCGCAAGCTCTTCGCCCGCAACAACCGCGTCGCGGCGAGCCTGTTCAGCTCCAACTCCGAGGGTGCCTGCCCGGACTGCAAGGGCCTCGGGGTCGTCTACACCGACCTCGCCTTCATGAAGGACCAGGAAACGGTCTGCGAGACCTGCCAGGGACGCCGATTCACGCCCCAGGTCCTGGAATACACGGTTGACGGGCTGTCCATCGCCGACATCGACGATCTCACGATCAGCGAGGCCATCGACCTGCTCCCGGACCGCGCGATCGTCAGGGCCCTGCGTCACCTCGACGAGGTCGGGCTGGGTTACCTCCGGCTCGGCCAGCCGCTGACGACCCTCTCCGGAGGTGAGTGCCAGCGCGTGAAGATCGCCAAGGAGCTTCGTGACTCCACCAGTCCCGCCCTCTACATCCTCGACGAGCCCACCACCGGCCTGCACCTCCAGGACATCGACACCCTGCTGGGCCTCCTCGACGGCCTGGTGGACCACGGGCACACCGTCGTACTGATCGAGCACAACCTCGACGTCATCCGGCGAGCGGACTGGATGATCGACCTCGGCCCCGGCCCCGGGAAGCACGGCGGGCAGATCCTCTATCAAGGACCCGTCGCCGGCATCACCGGAACGGCCACCACCGAGGCGCTGCGCGAGGACGGCTTCGGAACCCCGGCCGCGCCGCCGTCCACAGACCCGGCCAGCCGCTGACGTCCCACAGCGCGTCAGAACGGTCCTCCGCTTGTTCCCAGTTCGACTTTTCAGAGAAGCCGGCCGAGGCACGGCTCGCGCGCACCGACCTCGATGGCGCGGTCGCGGCCGACACGGACGCTCTGGACCTCGCCGAACACATCACCTCGTTACGCGCGCAGGTCAGGCTCTCCGGCCAGCGCCGGCAGTTCCTGGACCATGACAGCGCTACCTGCGTCAACTCGTGCAGCGCGCTGATCGGTTGCTGTACGCGCCCCGGCTGCGGGCAGCAAGCTAGGGGGGCCAACGGCGAAGCCCCTGGGACAGTGCCCGACAACACCCGAGAGACGACGTCCAAGGGGTGACGCCCGAAGGCCACGAGGAGAAAAGGAGCATATGCGAGTCACTCACGGCGCGCCGCTCGCCCCCTTGACCACCCTGGCCATCGGCGGGCCGGCAGCGCTCCTCGCCGAGCTGCACGTCCCTGCGGATTTCCCGGAGTTCGTCAAGCTGGCCGGCGGCTGTCCCGGCCGGCCGGTCACCCTCGGGCACGGCAGCAACGTGCTGGTCGACGACTCCGGCTCCACCTCCGCCGTCCTGCTGATGGCCACCCGGGGGCTGCGCATCACCGGATACGACGACCACCGGGTCCTCATCGAGGTCCAGGCCGGCCATCCGTTCACCGACTTCGTGGACACCACCATCGCCGAGGGCCTGACCGGGATGGAGATGCTCGTCGGCATCCCCGGCACGGTCGGTGCCACGCCGGTGCAGAACGTCGGCGCGTACGGCCAGGAGATCTCCGACACGCTCGTCGACGTCGTGGCCTGGGACTGGGAATTGGGCCGCATCGTCACCATGGACGCCACGGCGTGCCGGCTCGGCCACCGCACGAGCATTTTCAAGCACACCCGGCGCTGGACGCTGCTGAGTCTGCGATTCGCCCTGCGCCGCTCCGAGCTGAGCGCACCGGTCACGTACCGGACCGTGGCCACGGAGCTCGGAATCCCTGTCGGTGGCAGGGTGCCGACCGCCGAGGCGGCCCGGGCGGTGCTCACGGTCCGCCGCGGCAAGGGCATGGTGATGGACAGCACCGACACCGACCGCCGCACAGTCGGCAGCATCTTCCTCAGCCCCGAGGTGTCCCCAGGACAGGCCGACCGCCTGCGGGCGCAGAACGCGCCGGTGAACCACTTCGCCGACGGCTCGACCAGAGTGAGTGCGAGCTGGCTCATCCAGCAAGCCGGATTCGAGCTGGGCCGCCCCATCACGGCGGGCACCCGCATCTCTTCGCTGCACTACACCCTTGTGGCCGACGACGGCGCGAGCGCCGAAAGCTTCGCCCAAGCCATCGACATCGTGCTCCAGCAGGTCCTGCGCCACACCGACGTCCTGCTCACCCCCGAAATCGACTTCATCGGAGACTGGCACTTCCGTCCGGCGCGCAGCAGCGGTCGGGCGGGCGATGACGCCGCCGACTCGCGCCGCTGACGTGTGAGTTCCAGGAGCCTCGCCTCGGCTGGGCCCACCGCGCGATCCTCACCGCGCTGGCCCGGCTGCTGCCGAGGATGCTGCGGGAACATCGCTTGGCAATGTCCGGAACACTGCTGCGCTGGCATGGGCGAGCCTGCTCCGAGGCCGGGCCACGGCCGAGATCTGACGCCCTCCTCGCATCAGCGGCGCCCTCAGCAGCGGCTCAGCGGCACCTCAGCGGCCCTGGGAATCGGGGGACGCCCTGCGTCGTCGATGCAAGGGGACTCTCCTGGCTTCGCCCCGGGGGTACCCCCGACAGGGAGCTGTGCCCCCTATTCGCCGGACTCCGACTGCCATGACGTGCAGGAACGAGGAAGCTGCACGCACAGGGTCGCCGTAGCCGGAGTCACAGCCGACGATCCGCGAACTCTCAAGCGCACGGACGTGATTGGCTTATCCCAGAACTCCGTTGGCGGTTCAGGGCGTGCGCGGCGGGTACCGGTAGAAGCCGCGGCCTGCTTTGCGACCGACATGTCCGGCCTGCACCATCCGTGACAACGGGGGCGGAGGTGCGTACAGCGGTTCCTTGAACTCCTCATACAGGGATTCTGCGACCGCCAGCGTGGTATCCAGGCCGATGTGGTCGGCCAGTGACAGCGGGCCCATCGGGTGGGCGCATCCCCGCACCATGCCGGCGTCGATGTCCTCGGCGCGTGCGAACCCCGACTCGCACATACGGATCGCTGCCAGGATGTAGGGGATCAGCAGAGCGTTGACGACGCGGGCCTCGGAGGCACCGCCCAACCGTGTGCCGCCCTCGTCGGGTGTCAACGGGCAGAGTCATCCGCCCCGACCGACTCGGCGGTGTGATCCACTACGCCCAGGGCGCATGGGTGGCCGAGTATCGTGCACCCGCAGGGCCACCGGGCTCGCCAGTCCGGTGACGCGCGCCGTCGCCGACAGCACCCCACGGCTGTCGGCAGCGCCGCCGGCCCCGACCGCTCGGCAACACCGAATGGCATATGCAAGAGCCCTTGTGCAACTTGCGCCAACTAGGTAATTTCCGTTTCCACGTCATCCGGCAAGCCGACCAGGCCGCGGCTCACCGACGAGCGGGACAGGGTCATCCCACGTCCTCGTCCGGCTCGCCTCCCTCCAGGAAGCGACCGCGACCGAAATCCGCCCTGCCGGACATCGCCCCTCAGCCGGGAGACGGTCCGCCGACAGGCGATATGAGCCGCCGGCGTGCCGGGCTCATGTCCAGGGCGGTGAGGAGCAAGGGAGCGCACGTGGCACATCCGACACCTCCGCCCGACCCGACCCCCCGCCTCGAGCACCTCGACCTGATGCCGCCCGGCGCCGACCGGCTCGGACAGCGACCGGACCCCCCTGAGCGCTGGCCCGGCACGGTAGGCCCGCCGACCTCGCCGGGGTTCCTGCAGTCGGCAAAGACCTGGCTGCTCGAGTTCGCTCCACCACGCTGGCGGCACGAGGAGACACTGCACCGGGATCCCGTCGAGCTGGCCCACGTGGTCAGACTGCACCTCCAGGCGGACATCATCGCGATGCAGGCGGGGCTGAGCGAAGTCGCCCAGTCGGTCCTGGCGGAACCCGCTCGGGCAAATCCTTCCGAAATAACCGACTTCTATGCATGCGAACGTGACTGGGCCTGCGCCATGCTCGAGCAGGTCAAGCTGGTTGAGCAGGCGTTGAGGGCCGTGTGCGGCAGTGCCTCGAGGAGGCTCCCGGCCGCCGGTACGGGCAGGGCACGGAGCCGCGCCCCGATGCCGCGGCAGCGACCGGCCACAGCCTGAACTGGGCGACTGCAGGCGCCATCGTCTGCAACCGGCCGCGCTCCCGGCCGTCGCGTCGCGCACCGAGGCAGTCGACCGGGATCCGGGGCCGTTTTGGACACCACGGGGCCGAACTCGTCCCCTGTATCCCCCTGCGCGACGCCCCGGCTGGACGCACCTGGGGCTGCCCATCGGCAGGCCCCAGGAAGGCAGCGGGGAATGCGTCTACCGGGGACGACGGATCCCGACACCATGGACACCACCACCGGCACCACTGCCCAACCAACGGCACGAATGCGTGGAGAGCCCGTTGCGGCGTGAGTCGCACGGCGGGCTCGGCGGGCGGGCCGGGAAACGGAACTCCGGAAACGGAGACACCGCGCCCCGGCCCGACCTGGCACCCTCGCTATGCTCGCCCACGCCTTCCTCGCTGCCATGGCCGCTCTCAGGCCGGTAGGGAAAGGGGGCGCAGAGCGTCGCATCGCCGGTCACGAGCTCCCGTCACATGATGGGCGGTCAGCTCACTGTCACTCGGAAATATGCTTCGCACTTGCAGGAATAGCAAACGGCAACTGAGGTACTAGCCCTTCAGGCCGTAGGCGCGGATCGTGGTCTGCTCTACCAAGTCGCCGTTCGCCGCCTCCGCCTTGACGCGCAGGGAGACGAACCGCGCTCCGTCGGACGGCCTGGCGAGCAGCGCACCCCAGGTGTCGCCGTCGATGTGCTTCACCTTGGCGCGCTGCCAGGTCTTGCCGTCGTCGGCGGACTGCTCGACCGTGACCTTCTCCACCTGGCCGCTTCCCGTGGACTCCGCCTGCGCGCCGACGGTGATCTTCAGGGGGAACCAGGGCTGGTCGGGTACCCGGTTGTAGGTGTCAAACGGGCCGGTCATGCTGAGCGTGAGCAGCGGCTGGTACGTCGCCTCGGCCGCGTTCTCGGAGAGGAACGACCACGTGGTGGTGGTCTCGGGCGCCAGGGACGCCCACTTGGGGCTGCGGTTCGACTTCACCTCCAGTGTGTAGCGGCCCTTCTCCGCGGGCACTGCCCAAAAGCCCCACGGCTTCGGCGTGGTCCCGATCACCGTGCCGTCCTCCTTGGCGAGCGTGGTCTGCGCGGTGATGTACTGCGCGCTGAGTGCGGAGGCGGCGGAGTGGCCGGGATCGCCCGGCGAATACGGCCAGACCTGGGCGAGCAGGTTGTCGCCGAGCCTGACCACCCGGTTCCACGGGTGCATGGAGATGTCGGAGCCGAGCACCGCGGAGTTCCAGGTGTGCGTGCGCCGCTCACCCGGCTTGTAGCCGTAGTACCCGGCCTCGACGTGCCCGTCGAAGTCGCTGATCTCCGGTACGTCGGTCGGGCGCTGCCACAGGTAGTGGCTCCACAGGGTGCCCTCCCTCGCCGAGTAGAACTCCATGCGCCTCGACGGCAGGGGGATGTCGTCGAAGGCCGCGTTCACGACGAACTGGTTCGGCAGGTAGTCCGGGGTAGAGGAGCGGGTGCCGAGGGCGTCGACGCCCTGCGCGCGGTACAGCGCGCGCTCCTGCCCCAGCTCACGGTCGCGCACCCGGTAGCTGAGCGAGTCCGGGATCCCGCCCGACGACGGCTGGGCGACGTAGTACGCGTACCTCTCGCTGCTTCCCGGGGGCGGCAGGAGGGTCTGGTAGATGCCGAAGTCGAACCTGGCGGGGTCGGCCTCCACCGGGATGGCGTAGAGCTGCTCGCCGCGGTAGCTGCGGTAGTTGGTCTGCACGGGGGTGCCGTCGCCGGCCCCACCGACCACGTAGATCTGGTCGATGTCCGCGACGTGGCGTACGGCGTCCGGCTTGTCGGACCTCACCTCGATCTTCGTGCCCTCACGGGCGTCCAGGGTGACCGTCGTGGGCTTGTCGAGGACGATCTGCGGGACGCTCGCCCACGTCCTGCTGGCCAACTGCGCAGGCTCGCCTGGCTTTGGCGTGTCGACGAGCGCGTTCAGGCCGTACGTCGCCTTGGGGACGCGTACGGTCAGCACGCCGTCCGTCAGCGGCGGCAGCTGGGGGGAGTCGCCGCTGTCGAGGTCGACCAGATCGAAGTAGTGGTCGAGGTCCGGGCTAGCCGGCTTGCCCGCGCGGTCGACGGCCTTGACCGTCAGCTCGAACGACTCGGGCTCGGTGGTCGCGGCGAACGGCGTGGTGACGGTGGCGCCGTCGGGCCCGGTCGCGGTGACGCGCCCGCCGAAGCTGCCGGGGGCGCCCGCGAGCAGCGCCTTGGGCGTGGCCGTCAGGTCGACGGTGGCCGTGCCGTGAGCGGGCACGGTGACATCGTTGTCCGCAACCGCGAACGCACCGTCAGGCAGCCCGGCTCCACCCGGTCCGGCCCCAGTGACCTGGAGGGACAGGGTGATCGGAGCGTCGCCGTCGTTGGTGTACGTCATGGACTTGGTGACGGGCGGCAGATCGGTCTGAGGGTACTTCAGCAGCCCGAAGTCCACGGCGGTGGTGGTGGCGCGGACAGTCTGCTTGACGGCGCGGACGAGGTCGACCCGGCCGCCGCCCTGGTCGAAGACGCCTGCGTCGGCGACGGGCTTGGCGGTGCTGGTCAGCGCCGCCTTGAGCGTCTTGCCCGACCAGTCGGGGTGCTGCTGGGCCAGGATCGCGGCGCCCGCCGCCACATGCGGGCCGGCCATCGAGGTGCCGCTGGCCATGGTGTGGTGGTCGTCGACAGGCGTGCCCATGGACGTGCCCGCGGCGCGCGCCGCGACGATCGACTCACCGGGCGCGGCGATATCGGGCTTGACCGCGAAGTCGCGGAACCGCGGCCCGCGCGAGGAGAACCCGCTGACCCGGTCGGTCTTGGACACGCTGCCGACGGCGAGGGCGGCGTCGGCAGCGGCCGGGGTGGCCACCGTGCCCGACGCGCTGCCGCTGTTGCCCACGGCGACGACGAAGAGGGTGCCGTACTGGGCGGAGAGCCGGTTCACTGCGGCGGAGAGCGGGTCGGTTCCGTCGGTGGCACGGCTGCCGAGGCTCATGTTGACTATCTTCGCCCGCTGTGCGGCCCACTCCATCCCGGCGAGGACGGCCGAGAAGTCGCACGACTCCGCGCCGCACACCTTGCCGACCAGCAGCCGGGCGTCGGGGGCAACTCCCTTGTGCTTGCCACCGGACGCGGCTCCTGACCCCGCGATGGTGGAGGCGACGTGGGTGCCGTGCCCGAAGGTGTCCTTGACGCCGTCCGGGCTATGGGTGAAGTCCTTGCCCTCGGCAACGGTGGAGCCGAAGTCGGGATGGGTGGCGTCGTAGCCGCCGTCGAGGACAGCGACGGTCACGCCCTTGCCGGTGTACCCCGCCTCCCACGCGGCCGGTGCGCCGACCTGGCTGTTGCTCTGCTCGTCGGTGAGGCGCGCCTCACCGTCGAGCCAGATCCTGGTGACTCCGTCCTTGAGCCTGCTTCGCTTCCCGGCCTCGTGGGTGATCAGCGAGGCCCACAGCTTGCCGAGTTCGTTCTTGTCGGCGACGACCGACGAGCCGCCAAGGCTGGGCAGTCGACGGGTCACCTTGGCGATCCCAACCTTGGCCGGGGTTTTGTCGGACCGGGAGGAGACGAGCAACGGCAACGTGCTGCGGGACTTGTCGTCCCGGTGCTGACGCACCAGTTCCGCGACGTCGAACAGGTTGCCGTCGAGCGCACCGGACGACACGAGTGGCCGTGCGTCGTCGGGAATCACCACGATACGGTCAACACCGTCCTGGTCTCTGGTTATGCGTCTGATGAATCCGATGTCCTTGCGGCCCGGACCCGGGAGCACCCTGAGCTCGTACCGCCGGTCGGGGAGTTGGGTGACGATGACCCGATCTCCGGTGAGCAGCGTCGCAGAGTGGGTCACCGGGTTCGACGCACGGCCGGCGGCCGGCGGCCGGTCGGCCGTGTCCGACACCGCGCCCTGTGCGGGCGTGGTGGGCAAAAGCACGGCAGCTACCGCCGATAAGGCGACGAATGTCCTGGTCCAGCGCATGATCGACTCCTTTGGAGAGCGCTGCGTGGCACGGCACCCGGACCGAAAGGCGATCGATGGTGCGCTGGAGCAAAGGCCCGGGCGTGATCGGTGCACGACTTCCGATGGCGCTTGCTGTTCCATCGCCAACGAAGGCCGGACTAGACCTCTTTACCTGTCAAGGTACAGACCAATTATGAAAGGTTGCTCATCCCACAGAGCTGCACTGCGGCCAGGAGGCAGCGACCTTCGGTCAACGCCCCCAAGTCGACCGGGGCGTACTCTGACGAGTTCGCCCCACTACAGCTCGCGTCGCGCGCGTTGGCGGCACCGAGCGCCCCAGCCCTCCCGCCTCGCTTCGGTGGCCGTCCGGACCATCGGCACGAACACAGAAGTGCTTTCCGACCGAGGACGATAGGGAGGGATGGACCTCCTAGTGGCATGAACTATCCATTTCAGACGGCTCGTCAGCCCGCCGGACTGATTTTTAAGTCTTTGACCTGCACTGAACGAAAAACCTCGGCCTGCACGCTGGCGGGCATTGGTCTATACCTTCACAATCACCCACGCAGTGACCCCCTACAGCACGATCTGAAGGGAGCAACGATGCGCACGCGCTCGAGGGTCTTGGCAGCCGGTCTCGGCGTGGCGTTCATGGCCGGAGGAATGCCTCCGGCCGTCGCCGACCCAGGTCCGACGCCATCCCCAGTCAAACTCTCCGAAAGCCCCAGATTCGACGCTGCGAGCAAGGCCAAGTCCCACACCCTGACCCTGGTCACCGGGGATGTCCTCTCCGTCTCCGTCCAGCCCGACGGGCGGACGGCGATAAGCCAGGTCTCCGGCAGCGGCAATGGCCACATCAGCTGGACAGACGTCGAGCAGCAGTCCTACTTCCTGCCCAAGCAGGCCGCGCCCTATGTGTCGGCGGGTCTGGTCGACCGGGAGCTGTTCAACATCACCCGGCTGATCAAGGACGGCTACGACGACGGCAAGCGGACAACGTTGCCACTGATCCTGTCCCACAGGAAGCAGTCCGCACGCGACCAGGCGGACCGGCCCGCACTCGACGGCAGCGTCACGGCCCGGGAGCTGCGGAGCATCAACGCCACGGCGGTGCGGGAGAACAAGAAGAAGGCCTCCGACTTCTGGCGGGACCTCACCGGGCTCACCTTCGGCGCCCTACCGAACTCGACCACGTCAGCCACCGCGCCGAAGCTGGCGAACGGGGTCACAAAGGTGTGGCTGGACCGCAAGGTCAAGACACACTTAGACGTCAGTGTCCCGCAGATCGGGGCCCCGGAGGCGTGGAAATCGGGGTACACCGGAAAAGGCGTCACCATTGCCGTCCTCGACACCGGGATCGCCAAGCACCCGGACCTGGAAGGCAAGATCACGGCTGCCCAGGACTTCACCGGGAGCGACACCGGCACCGATGACCGGACCGGGCACGGCACGCATGTCGCCTCCACCATCGCCGGTACCGGGGCCGCGTCCGGCGGCACGTACAAGGGCGTGGCACCGGACGCCGGCCTGATCAACGCCAAGGTGCTCGGCGATGACGGATCGGGATCGGAGTCGCAGGTCATCGCGGGTATGGAGTGGGCCGCGAGGAAAGCCCAGGTCGTCAGCATGAGCCTGGGAAGCGACCAGGCCGGCGACGGCACCGACCCGTCCTCCCAGGCGATCAACAACCTCACCAAGTCCACCGGCGCGCTGTTCGTGGTGGCCGCGGGCAACGCAGGCCCGAACGCGCGCACCATCGGCTCGCCCGCCGCCGCCGACGCGGCCCTGACCGTGGGCGCGGTCAGCAAACAGGACGAACTCGCGGACTTCTCCGGCCGGGGGCCACGTCTGGGCGACAACGCGATCAAGCCCGAGATCACCGCACCCGGCGCCGGCATCGCCGCCGCCCGAGTCAAGGGCACCCCGGTCGGCGACAACGAGCCGGTCGACGACAACTACGCACGGGCCACCGGCACCTCCATGGCCACCCCGCATGTCTCCGGCACCGCGGCGCTGCTCCTCCAGCAGCACACGGAGTGGAAGGCGGACCGCCTCAAGACCGCCCTCACCAGCACCGCCAAGGGGCTGCCCGATCTGACCCCGTTCCAGCAGGGCTCCGGGCGCGTGGACGTGGCCAGGGCGAGCGCCCAAACCGTGAGCGCGTCGACCGGAACTCTCAACCTCGGCTACTTCGAGAGCCCCTTCGACGAGATCGACCCGGTGACGAAGACGGTCACCTACCGCAACGACGGCGACCAGCCCGTCTCCCTCGACCTCAGGGCCGCGGCCACCTCCGAGAAGGGCCCCCCGGCGGGCGGCGACCTGCTGAAGGTTGAACCGGCCAGCCTCACCGTCCCCGCCGGAGGCACCGCGGACGCCGTCGTCACCCTCGACGTCACCAAGGGCGACCTCGGCCTGTACGGCGGTGCCCTCACCGCCACCAGCGACAACGGCTCCACGGTGCTGCGCACGGCCCTGGCCTTCACCAAGCAGCAGGTGCACCGGGTCTTGCTGCGGGCCAAGGACCGTGAGGGCCGCCCGGCCTCCGCACGGGTCGCCCTGGCCAGCCAGGCCACCGGTGACGACGTGAGCGTGGACGTCGATGGCGCCACCGGCGAGGGCACCGCGAAGGTCTACGACGACGGCCCCTTCTCGGTGACGGCCTTCGTGTACACCAAGGACGAACACAACCGGCACGAGATCGAGCAGACCGCCTTCGCCTTCCCGGACTTCAAGGTCCCTGGGGACCGCGAACTCGTCCTCGACGCGCGCCAGGCGAAGCCGGTGGACATCACCGTTCCGGAGTCCGTTACCGAAGTGTACGAACTCCAGCAGCATGTCTACCGGAAAGCGGGCAAGGTGAATGCCCTCGTCAGCTCCGTACCGGGCGTCGCGGCGACGAAGCTGTCCGCCGTGCCCTCCGAGGCAGCGGCCACAGGCGAGTTCGAGTACGTCACCCGCGAGCATCTGATCGCACCGCGGTTCCGGCGGGTCAGCACAGTGAACTCGGGTGTGGAGCTGCACCCGACGTACATGGGCTTCCGCGGGTTCACCAACCCGCCGCTCGACGGCAAGCACCGCCTGGAGGTCATCGACGTGGGTGCCGGGGCACCCGAGGACTACAAGGGCAAGGACGTCAAGGGCAAGATCGCTCTCATCCTCTCCAACCCCGAACCGGGGTCGTCGATGCGGCTGATCGCGACGGCGGCCGCCCATGGGGCAAAGGCCACCCTGATCTACGGCAATGAGCCTGGGATGTTCCGTGACCCGTCGGTGTTCCGCTCCCCGATCCCCCCGATGCAGATCGACTACGAGGAGGGCCGCAAGCTCCTCGACCTCCTCAAGGCCGGCCCGGTCCACCTCGGCATCGACGCCGTCGCCGGCGGCCCGTACGACTACTCCATCGTGCTGCCGGAGGCTGACCGTATCCCGGACTCGCTCACCTACCGGCTCGGCGCCGACAAGCTGGCGACGGTGGACACCAGGCTCCACGCGGTGTACCCCGGCCAGGTCGGTGCCTACACCGCGTACGGGCGCCGGCCGTACGAATTTCTGTGGTCAACCCTGCCCCTGACGGTGCCCTACCCACACAGGCACAAGCTGTACGTGGTCGCGGACCGCGAGACCCACTTCGGCCAGTTGGTCTGGGCGCGGTTCCCGGAGCTCTCCACGGTGGTGTTCAGCCACACGTACGAGCCCGGCGATCACAGGACCGAGGAGTGGTTCAAGGCCCCGCTGGGACCGGGAGTGACCGATATCCACGTGCCGTCCGCCCGGCGGGGCAACACCCTCCTCATCAACATCGGCGAGATCACCGACTCGGATCCGGAACACGGGATGAACTTCTCCGTTCCGTCCGCCGAGGTGCGGGTCTACGAGGACGGCGAACTGGTCGGCACAGGCGAGCACCCGTCGGGAACGCTGGAGCTGGACAACCCCGACCCCGCCACGTACCGGATCGAGCTCGACGTCAAGGAGCAGCTGCCCGACTGGCGGTTCGCCAGGACCAGCAACACGTCGTGGACCTTCCGCTCGGAGAAGACCCCGGACGACAAGTGGACGGCGCTGCAACTCATCAAGAACTTCTGGGACCTGGCGCTCGACGGCGACAACGCGGCGCGCGCCGGCAGGCCGTTCGTCCTGAAGTTCAAGCCCGAGACACAGATGGATGCGCCGCCGGTCCCGATCAAGGACGTCAAGCTGGAGGTCTCCTACGACAAGGGCAAGACCTGGCAGCCCACGCACAAGCCGGTCGAGCTCCCGGACGGCGGCTATCGGGCGTTGATCCAGCACCCGAAGCTGTCCGACACCGATGGGAAGGTCGCCCTGCGCCTGCACGTGGCCGATGAACAGGGCGGAAAGCTGGACCAGACCGTCTATGACGCCTACGCGCTGAAGTAGGGCCGAAGGAGAAGGAAGGGCGCGGTTGAGAAAAACGCGGGACAGCCGGTGGGCCGGAGGTGGCCGACCCTGGCCCACCGGACGGCGTCACCGCGGTCGACTACCCCAGCCAGGAGAGAGATGGGAGCCGCGGAGCCGATCGGCCTGCGTCGCGTAACGGGGGCATGGCTGCCTGTCCCCATCAACTCCACGTAGTCGCCGGCCAGACCGGTCCAGGGCCCTCGACCTCCGAGTACGTACACATGGGCGGTGGCCCGGCGTTCCACCGTCGCCGCCGAGGCCGGAGGCGCCTGGCGCCACTATGCCCCCCGGCGACCACTCACGGTGAGCACGAGCCCTCAACCGAGCCGCAGAAGATTTCGGCAGGCCCCGGAAAACTACTGCCGTTCGAGGACGACGACAGGGATCTCCCGGTCGGTCTTCTTCTGGTAGTCGTTGTAGTCCGGCCACACCGCGGCCATCTTCTCCCACAGCTTCGCGCGCTCCTCGCCGGCGGCGGTGCGGGCGCGGGCGGTGAATTTATCCGCCTTGACCTGCACCTTCACCTCGGGGTCCTGCTGGAGGTTGAGGTACCAACCGGGGTGCACGGGAGCGCCGCCCTTCGAAGCCACGATCACGTGGTCGCCGTCCACCTCCTGGTAGATCAGCGCGAACTTGCGGTCCTGGCCGGTCTTGCGGCCCTTGGTGGTCAGCACCAGGACCGGCGCACCCTTCTCCCAGTCGTGGCCGACCTCGCCGTTGGTCTCCTCGTACCGGCGGACGTGTTCGTCACCGAAAAGCATGCGGTTGCTCCTATTCGTAGCGGTCAACCAACGCCAACGACGGCGCCCCTCCTTCGCATTCCGCGTCACGCCCTGGAGCCCGAGCAGCAGGTTGCGCACCCCGGTCGCGGCGACGCGGCACGCTGGGGAATACGCGACTCACGCTTAAGCAGGGCCGCCTGTGCGGTCGCCGGGCTCGGTGCCAGCAGGTGGGTGCTGGCGAGGAGGGCCTGCGACGTGCGGCACCGACTCCTTCCCAGCGTTGTTCCTACGGTGCTGTCGTGGTCTCGGAGTATTTCTTGATGAGTTCGTAGGAGCGAATGCGGTCGCGGAGGTCGTAGACGGGTGTGGTCAGCATCAGTTCGTCTGCTCCGGTCTCACCAGCCAGTTGCGTGAGCCGGTGTACGACGGTCTTGGGTGTCCCGACGGCTTGCTGTGCACGGAAGCCGGCCAGCTCCTGTCGCTCCTTCGCCGTGAAGGGGTGGGTGGCCGCCTCCGCGGGCGTGGGGAAGGGCGTCTCACTCAATCCTTTGAGGAGCCCGGCTTTGATGACGTCCATCGGTCCGACTCGCCACGCGGCTTCTTCTTCCGTCTCGGCACACACCGCCTCCACGCACAACAGCACCCGAGGTTGCTCACACCAACGAGATGGGATGAACGCCGCCCGGTAACGTTCCAGGGCCGCGAGGGTGTTGTCCGGCCGGATGTGGTGTGCGATGGCGATCGGCAGGCCGAGTCCCGCGGCGAGAGCGGCACCTGCGGTGCTGGAGGCCAGCAGCCATGGCTCCGGCAGCGGGCCGAGTGCGACTTCGTCGACCAGAAAGGACAGGATCGCGGCTACGTCGCCCTGGTACTCCGCATCCGTCGCCGGTCCGGCTCCGCGGCGAAGTGCCCGTGCGGTGGCCTCGTCAAAGGTGCCAGGACCGCGGCCGATGCCCAGGTCGATGCGGTCCCGGTGCAAGGCTGCCAGCGTTCCGAACTGCTCCGCCAGCGTGATGGGTGCGTGGTTGGGGGCCAGTACTCCGCCTGAACCGAGACGGATGACCGAGGTCGAAGCGGCAGCGTGCGCGGTCAACACGACTGGTGGGAACGCGCCGATCGCGGGCGAGTGGTGATGCTCGGCGTACCAGATCCGGTGGTAGCCCAGCCGTTCCAGTCCTTGTGCGAAGGCCGCAGTATCCCGCAGGGTATCCACGGCTCCGGCGCCCGATTGGACCATCGCGACTTCCAGCGCTGAAAGAGGTGTATCGAACACGTCGTCAGCATAGAGATCATGCGCTCGGCGAGGGGAGCGGGGATCTCGACGCCCGCGAACACCCAGGCACGGCTGTACGTCGAGTCAGGCACTTCCGGTATGGCTCCGGCCGACCGTACCCCCGGCACACACCCGCCCACGACGACCAGAGCACTCGCCTCCATCAGCGCCATCCCGCAGGTGGCACCGCCCCCGCGCGGGATGAGGACCCGGGTGGCGTAGGCGCCCAGGACCCGGGCGATCTCCGCTGCGGGCACCTGGTCGCGCTGAGCGGGATCAAACTCTGCGCCGACGACATCGACTGGTCCTTCGGGTCCGGAACCCCGGTGTCCGGCACAGCCCAGGACCTGGCGCTGATCCTGTGCGGCCGGAAGCTGCCGGCAGGGCGACTGCGAGGCGCCTCAAGCGAACGGTTCCCCCACACATGACCCGCTCACACAAGCACACGTATGAGCTTGCCGACATCCGCCGGTACGCGATGGCGCTTCCTGAGGTCGAGGAGACGACGCACTTCAGGCTCCCGTCGTTCAAGGTCAGGGGGAGGCCTTTCGTCGGTATGGAGAAGGGTGACAGCACCGTCATCGTGGCCGTCGCTTCCGTCTCGTCAGTATGGCGGCCGGGGGCGATCGCTCTCGGAGTAGTAGGTCCGGATCAGGGTTATCTCAGCGATGCGTCGGCCGTCGGTCAGGGCTTGCTCCGCGGCTTTCCGCGAGCCGAACTCCTGGTGTTCCCGACGGGTTTCCTGGAATCCCTCCCTGCGTTGCTCGTTGTCGAGGAGCGGAACGGAGACGCTGTCGCGGACCATCGTGATGATGAGGTAATCCTGAGTCTCCGCGTCGATGTACTCGTAGCGCTCGGCGGTATATCCGGAGTCGGGCGGCAACGGTGCGGGAGAGCCGGCCCATTGCTGACGGTCGAGGGCGGAGTACCAGCTTTGGGCTGTCTCTCGGAGGTTTCCGTCGAAGGATACGTACCGAGCCTTCTGCCACTGGCAGTGCATCGGGCCGGGATCGGCGCCTTCGAACTCTGCCATGCGGAGGCAGCGGTCCAGGGCCGCGTCGCCGAGCATCTGCGGGCGGCCGGGCAGAGCACGGAGCACGTCGTTCAGACGACGGTCCACTTCCGCCCCCGCGGCGGCGCTCGCGGCGGACACCTCCTCCGAGTTCGCCCGGCCAGGCCACGCCCATGCGTAGCCGTACCAGGCCCCGGCCGCGACCGCCCCTGTGACACCCGCGGCCACGAGCAGCCGGCGCCACCTGGATGATCTCGTCTCTGCCATGCGGAGACGCTGTCAGCCGTATGTCACAACGCTGCCACCGCCCTGTCCTTGACCTGGTACGTCACAAGGAGGCGCAAGAACATTTCAGACAAACCGCGCGCTCTTTATTTCCGGAGGTGGCCGGCATACCTCGAAGACAACCACTGACGGTTCTGCCCCCTCACGGACCCGACCACGGTGCACAGTTATTGACCGATCGTTCCAGATAGGTTTATGGTCTCCGACGTGGCCAGGACCAAGGAATTCGATCCGGACGCCGCGCTGCAGGCGGCCCTTGAGCTGTTCTGGCGGCGCGGCTACGAAGCGACGTCGATGACGGACATCGTCGAGCATCTCGGCATCGGCCGCGCCAGCGTCTACGCGACCTTCGGGAACAAGCATGAGCTATACCTGAAGGCCATGGACCGGTACGCCGAGACGCGGGGCCCCCTCCTCCTCGCCGAGCTGTCCCAGCCAGGCCCCGCGCTGCCCGCGGTGCGGGCACTGGTGCACCGCTTCGCCGGGGAAGCCGCCTCCCCGGAGGCCCGGCTGAACGGCTGCTTCATCACCAACACCGCGGCCGAGCTGGCCCCGCACGACCTCGCGGCAGCCCGCCGGGTCGAGATCAGCTGGGAGCACCTCGAGACCCTGCTGCACTCCGCGCTCGTACGAGCTCAGGCCCAGGGCGAGCTGCCCGAGGACCGCGATCCGCGCGCGTTGGCCCGCATGCTTTTCGTCCTGCTGCAGGGCGTACGGATCGTCGGCAAGGCGTCGAGCGATCCCGCCCGGGTGCAGGACGCGGCCGAACAGGCGTTGGCCCTGCTGAACTGAACCACATTCACCGGAGCCACCGGGCCCTTCCGCACGCTCGAATAATGAACCGATCGGTCAAATATTAGAGGGGATATGACCCGCCACGGGTGCCGCCCGCGTCGCCACCATGCAGCACAGATACGCCTTCGGTCTCCTCGCCAGCGTCCAGGCCACACTGATCTTCACGCTTGCAGCGATCGCCGTACCGCTGCCTCGTCTCGGGCGCGAATTCGACCTGGAGCGCGCCGACTTGATCCTGCTCAGCGCCGCCTACGGATTGACCTTCGCCGGACTGCTGCTCTTCGGCGGACGCCTCGCCGACCGTTACGGCGGGCGGCGCGCCCTCACCGCAGGCCTTGTCCTCTTCGCCGCCGCCTCGGCCGCTGCCCCGCTCGCACCCAGTATCGGGGCTGCCAGGGCCGCGTTCTCGACCCTCCAGGTGCGCTGCTCTCCACCGCCGGGATCACCCTCGCCAGTTACGGGCTCGTCGTCACCGATGCCCAACCCTGGTCGTCGGCCAGGGTGCTCGTGCCGCTGCTCGGCGGGACCGCGCTGCTCGCCGCCTTCTGGTACGCGGAGCGCCGTGCCCGCGACCCGCTGCTGCCACCCCGCTTCCTGCTCAACCAGCGGCGGGCCCTCGCACTCACGGCCATCGCACTGAGTGCCTGCGCCACCGCGATGACCTTCGTGGTCCTCTCGCTCCACCTCCAGCAGGCACGCAACTGGTCACCGCTGCAGACCTCGGCCGTCCTCGTCCCGTTCGCCGTCGCGCTGATCTCCTCGGGCCGGGCGGCACGGACCGCTCATCGGCCGGTACGGGCCCGAGCCGTCACGGCCGCCGGGCTCGGCACAGGCGCGGCCGGGCTCACCCTCCTGGCCTTCACCGGGCTCGATGTGCGCACCTCGTACGCGTATGGACTGCTGCCGGGCCTCGTGCTGCTGCCGGCCGGCACCACGGCTTCCTTCGCGGGAGCCGCCGGGCTCGCCACCGAGGGCGTGCCGCAGCAGCAGACCGGACTCGCGGGCGGCGTGCTGAACACCGCCGTGGAACTCGGCCCGACCGTTCTCTTCGCCGTCCTGCTCACGCTCGGCAGCGACGCCTGGTCCCTGGCTGCGACGGGGGCCGCCCTCGCCGTCGTCGCCCTCCTGAACCACCGCACCAAGTAATCCATCACTCAAGGGAGTCATCGAAATGAACCGCTTCACCGGCAAGACGGCCCTCGTCACCGGCGCAGGCTCCGGCCTCGGCCGCGCAATCGCTCTCGCCTTCGCCGCCGAGGGCGCATCCGTGGTCGCCGCGGGACGCACCGAGGCCTCCCTGGACGAGACGGTCGGTCTCATCAAGGCGGCCGACGGCACGGCCGTCGCCGTCACCGCCGACGTCACCGACTCCGGCCAGCTGAAGAACCTCGTACGCGAGAGCGTCACCCGCTTCGGCGGACTGGACATAGCGGTCAACAACGCCGGGATACTCCGCGGCACCGTACCCGTCGGCGAAGTGAGCGAGGACGACTGGGACGCGGTGCTGCGGACCAATGTCACCGGCGTCTGGCTGGCCATGAAGCACGAGATCGCGCAGATGAAGGAGAACGGCGGCGGTGCCATCGTCAATATCTCCTCCAACCTGGGCGCACACCTGCGGATCCCGAACGCCGCCGCGTACATCACCTCAAAGGCAGCGGTCTCCGCGCTGACCCGCGCCGCCGCTCTCGACCACATCCACCAGGGCATCCGCATCAACGCGGTCAGCCCCGGCGCCTCCGCCGCCCCCATGTCGCTACGGCCCGGCGAGACCGAGACCGACCGTGCCGAGCGGGCGAAGACGGAGAACCCGCTCGGCCGGGTAGCGGAGGCCGAAGAAGTGGCCGCCGCGGTGCTCTACCTCGCCTCACCCGCAGCCGGCGCGATGGTCGGCACCGACCTGGTCGTCGACAGTGGATCATCAGCCTGACGGTCCTAGGCTGGGGCGACACACTTCCTCGGCGCCGTCAGCATCCTCCCGGAGCACTCACCTCCAGGACCGCCGGCTCCTCGCGGGTTGCGAGCCGGGTGGCCCGACGCTCCGGTGAGTGCACGACGCTCCGGTCCGTCCGCTGCTCCTAGAAGATGAGGTCATCCTCATCGGCCACGGCAAGGCCGACAAGCTGGGCGCGGGCAAGTACGGCGCGCCGACGGTCCTCGGCGTGCTGGCCGACGGCGATTACGTCGGCGAGGACGTGCTGACGGGGGACTGCGGTCAAGGCGGTGGCCTCCTGCACCGTCCTCACGCTGTCGCGGCATGCGCCGGAAGCGGTGACCGGCCGGGTCCCGGGAGCTGCGGGCGCCCCTCGAGGAGTTGCGGGACGGCTCCGCGCCTGTCCGCAGAACAAACACGGCGAGGCGACTCGACGTCTCCTCCGGTCATGTCGGCGAGCCCGAACTGCCGGGCGCCTTCGCCGGCTACGAACTCGCCCCGCAGGTACGAGTGAGCATCGCTCAGACGATCTCCGCGTGCACAGCCGGGCGGCCGACCTCCAACAACCCCATGAACCAGGAGGAGGAGCGGCTGCGGCTGGCCGTCAAGGCGCTGCGGATCGCCAGGAGCACGAGCTGGTCAGCAACCGCGCGTTCGGACCGCTGCGCAACGCCGACCTCAAGCAGCGCATCCACACCGCACGGACCGCCCACCCCGAGAACCTCAACGAGCTGATCTCCCGTCACCGGAAACCCAGTTCCTGTTCGCCCACCCAAGCACCATCGCGGAGTCGGCCTGGAGTGCAATCGCCGAACCATCCACTCGCAGGGCGTGGACTTCCAGGGGCAGCACGTGCGCGCCTGGGGGGCATCCCCCTGCTGCCCTGCAACAAGACCCCCCTCACAGACGGGCGGACGAGTTCCATTCTCGCGATGCGCACGGGCGAGGCGGATCACGGCGTTCGTGGGGCTGCATCAGATGGGCCATCATGGCGGATAGCGGCCGGAGGCCGGGGTGGTGCCGTGGCAAGGCCATCTCACGAGAGAGGGATATCTCCAACGCCAGGAACCCCTATCGCAAGATACGCATCGCCGATGACGAAACACTCCTCCTGATCGCTGACTACCGTCACTTCATTGCCGGGTCGACGCCGCTAGGTAGTATTCAAGCCATAGTTTGGCCGAAACTCCTTTGCAGAAAAGAGCGTTGAGACAATCCGCAGAGCGCGAGTACGATCTCCACCGGACATGTGCTGTTGGCAGCAATCTACTCGGACCTCGACCATCCTGCTCTTTTCGGCCAAGGGCCCATCCACATTGCTGATTGTCCACCGGGCACCACCGGGTGTACGGGTCACACACCTTTGCGGAGCGAGCTTCCGGCCGTCGCGCGGAACTCACGTCCGCCGGTCTCGCCAGCATCAACTAGGGGAGAAATTCGTGTCTCACATGCGCAAGATCGTGGTTGCAGCTGTTGCCGTTTCGCTGACCTGTGTCACAGTCACGGCCAGCGCGTCGATGGACACCGGCAAGACCTCGAAGACAGCCGCCCAGTCGGCCTCGCAGGCCGGAATCACCGGTACGTGGTACAACCAGCTGGGCTCGACCTTCATTGTGACCGCGACCGCGGACGGCGGGCTCGTCGGCACCTACGAGTCGACCGTCGGCAACGCCGAGAACCGCTATGTGCTGACCGGCCGCTACGACAGCGCAGCCGCCACCGACGGCAGCGGCACCGCCCTCGGCTGGACGGTCGCCTGGCGCAACGAATACCGCAACGCCCACTCGGCCACCACCTGGAGCGGTCAGTATGTCAGCGGCAGCCAGGAGAAGATCGCCACGCAGTGGCTGCTGACCTCCGGCACCACCCCCGCCAACGAGTGGAAGTCCACCCTGGTCGGCCACGACGTGTTCACCAAGAACAAGCCCTCGGCCGCCGCCATCGCCCAAGCCAAGAAGAACGGTGTCAACAGCGGCAACCCCTTCGACGCCGCGCAGAAGTGACACGCTGACGCGCGGAACCGAACGCGGACGAGCCGTCCGAAGGAGTTCTTCGGACGGCTCGTCCGTCCCCATGTCCGCTTATCCGCGCCGTCTACAGCGGCGGATGCATGGAGACATAGGTGGCTATGGTCTTCGGCGGCGGGCCGTCGGCGACGTCCCATGAGGAGCGTGGTCGGCTCGTCGAACACGACATACCCCGGTCCCACGGCCAGCACCGCCGCGATCGCGAGCATCCGCTTCTGCCCACCTCTCAGCAGATGCGCCGGGTAGTCCCGGAACTCGCCAAGACCGCAGCTGATCATCCTAGGCGTCACGCATGACCCCTGACGCAGACCCGCACGAGACACGTCTCACACATCTGTCCCCCGGCAGCTATTCAGCGTGATCAGGAACGATTGATACCGTCGACCGGGGGAGGTGGGTTTGACGTCATGGTGGCAATTCCCATTGACAGTGTGGATCTGTTCGATCAAGGGTACGCGCTCGACCCATTTCCGGCGATGGCGGCGCTCCGCGAGAACGAACCCGTGAAGTACGACGAGAACACGGGACTGTGGTTGGTGAGCCGGTACGAGGACGTACGCGCGATTCTCCTCGATCCGGAGAACTTCCTTCCGGACAACGCTATCGACGCGGTCGGCCGTTTTTCCGTGCCGACGCTTCGCGTCCTCGCGCGGGTCAAGTTCGACCTGCCGCAGACGCTGGCGAACAACGGCAGTGAAACCCACGCCGGTTTCCGGCGCATCATGACCAGGCTGCTCAACGCTCAGGCCGTCAACGCATCCGTCCCCATGGTCGAGAAGGTCGTGGCCCAGTCGCTGGACGAGGTCGAGGAACGGCTCGCCGCCGACGGCGTGTGCGATCTGGCCACAACTCTGGCGCGGGACGTGCCGTTCCAGGTGATGCTGCGGTTGCTCGGTCTGGAGCGGGCCATCGATGTGGACATCGACACCCTGGCCCGGTGGAGCGACGCGTCCCTGGAGCTGTTCTGGGGGCGGCCGCGACGCGGGCGCGAGGTCGAACTGGCCCGTGAGGCCGCAGACTTCTACGCTTGGCTCACGGGTCTGGTGCAACAGCCCGATCCCCAGGACGGTACGCTGCTCGGCGCGCTCGCCGCGCACCGCCTGCCGGATGGGGAGCCGCTGAGCGTGGCCCAGGCAGCGGCGGTCGTCTACTTCATGATCATCGCTGGCCAGATGACCACCACGCAGATGCTGAGCACCATGTACCGGCGGGCGCTCGAAGTCCCCGGCCTGTGGCGGCAGTTCGCCGCCGAGCCCGGCACCGTCGAGCCGTGGACCGAGGAGATGCTGCGGCGGGAACCCCCCATCACCACCTGGCGTCGGGTCACCGGCCGGCCGATGACCCTCTCCGGCGTGGACTTGCCGGAAGGGGCTCCGTTGCTCCTGATGCTGGCTTCCACCGGCTCGGACCCCGATGTCTTCGAGCGCCCCGAGCAGATCTGTCCGCACCGGGCCAACGTACGCAAACACCTGTCCTTCGGTGTGGGGCGGCATCGCTGCTCCGGAGCCGAACTGGCCAGGATGGAGGCCGATGTGGTGATGCGGATGACTGCCGCCCGGCTGCCCGACCTCAGGCTCGCGGACGACTCGACACCGGAGATGCTGGCGCTGCTGTCGTTCCGCGCCCCGCTGCACGTCCGGGTGGAGCGCGGCTGAACCGGCCCATACCGGGGCGCACGACGAGGGGGCTTCCGATCAACGACCGGAAGCCCTTTCGTCGTTCCCTCATGCTCAACCGCTCAGCGCACGTCGCCCTTCTCCGTCTGCCGTACACCACGCCGCCATGCGCGCCGGTCGTCGGCCCTCGCGCCCAGGCCCCGGGCGTCCAGCGCCTCGCCCAGGCTGTCGGCCAGGCGCAGCGTCCTGATGGGGCAACCGACGAAGCGCTGCTCATGGCTTATGCCAGGACCCTTGGCGATCATTTCCCGCGATCACCGGCCGCCTCGCCGACCCGGACCGGCACGGGCATCAACTCGGCGTCGTAGCGACCCGCTTCGGCGGCGGCGACCGCCTTCTGGTGGCTGGCGAGCGCGTACCGGTCCTGCCGCTCCCGGGGTGATCCCGCCCAGCCGTGCCACATTCTCGCCAGGAACACCCATGTCGGGGGTCCCCGAACTCCGAGGGCACGAAGTGCGGGCGGGCGTAGAAGCGCGGCGTTCCGTGCGGGACGGCCGGGCGCTCGACCCGCCAGGGCGCCGTGCTGGCGCTCTCCGCGCCTCCGGCCAGAATGATGTCCGCGGCCCCCGTCGCCACCAGCCGGGCCGCCAGGTTGACGGCCTCCCGGCCGCTGCCGCACTGCCGGTCGACGGTCGTCGCCGGCACATCGATGCCGAGACCCGCGGTGAGCGAAGCGTACCGGGCGGGATTGCCGCCGCAGCCGCCCGCGTTGCCGCCGGAGCCGCCCGCGTGCCGACGATCACGTCGTCGATATCGGCCCCGGTGACGCCCAGGTCGTCCAGCAGGGCCGTGAGGACAGGTGAGGACAGGCCCTGAGCAACTCGTGGATCGGCGTCGTGGCGAACGCACCGCCGATCCAGCCGATCGGGGTGCGGCGCGCCGCCACGACGATGGGCCGCTGCCCGTTCACAGAACCTCCCGCATACCCTGCCGACCGTCCAGGAGGATGTTCCGCACCCGCCTGTTGTCGATCTTTCCGCTCGTCGTGTGCGGCAGCTCGGCCGTCTCGAACAGCCGCCGGGGGCACTTCTGCCGCGAGACATACGCCGAGGCCTGGTCCCGTATCTGCGCCAGGTCGAGGCGTGCGCCGCCGCGCCACCGGACCACAGCGCACACCAGGTCGCCCCAGTGCTCGTCGGGCAGGCCGACGACCGCGACCTCGGCGATCTCCTCCAGCCGGAGCAGGGCCGCCGTGACCTCCTCCGGGTGCACATTGAGGCCGCCGCTGATCAGCATGCCCTTGTCCCTGCCGACGAGATGCAGATAGCCCTGCTCGTCGACACGGCCGATGTCGCCGACGGTGAACCACCCGTCCTCGTCCGGGGCTCCTCTGTGGTCGGCGGACAGGTACTCGGTGAAGAGCATGTCGCTGCGCACATGCACCTTGCCGACCTCGTTCACCCCCACCTCGCCGCCCGAGGGCGACCGCAGCGACAGCTCGACGCCGGCCACGGGCCTGCCCACCGAGTCTCTCGGGCCGTCGTCGTCGCCGTGCAGCACGGAGACCAGGCTCAGTTCGGTCGCCCCGTAGAACTCCACGGCGTCGGCGTTCGGGAAGAGGTCCCCGGCCAGGGCCTGCCGCGCCGGCGACCACTTCGTCCCCGCCGAGAGCAGGGAACGCACCTGGGGGAAGGAGCGGCCCGGGTGCCGGCCTGCGTACTCGAGCAGTGCCTCGAACATGGTCGGCACCAGGTAGAGCCGAGTGACGGAGTACCGTTCGACGTGGTCGAGAACCAGGCCCGCATCGAACGACGCCATCGGGTACACCGTCGCACCGGCATGCAGCCCGTGCACCGCTCCGAACAGGAAGTGCGAGTGCGCCAGCGAGCCCGGCAGCAGGATCGTGTCGGTCCCGTCGATGCCGAACTCGGCAGTGTAGTGGTCGAAGGTACGCAGCCAGGACTGGTGGGAACGAACAGCGCCCTTGGGGCGGCCGGTGCTCCCCGAGGTGAACCCCACGTAGAACGGCGCGTCCTCCGGCACCTCGGCGAACTCCGGGAAGCCGTCGGCCGGTTCCCTGCCCCCGTGGCGGCGCAGCCAGTCCTCGAAGCCGGGACCGGCCACCTCCACCACCGTGCCGCTGGGCGCGGTCTCCGCAATCGGCCCGGTGGCGGTCTCGCAGAACAGCCGCACCGGCGGCGTGTCCCGCAGGACGGACGCCACTTCGGTGGCGCTCCACGCCGGGTCGAGAACCATCACGGGGATCCCGGCGACCGCCGCACCGAAGAAGATCTCCAGAAACTCCTTGCGGTTGCCGAGGAGCACAGCGGCCCGGACCTCAGGACCCGCGGCCGCGCCGAATTCTGCGCGCAGCGCCCGCGCGACGGCAAGCGTGCCGCGCCGCAGCGCGTCGTAGCTCCACCGCTGTCCGGGATTGCCGCCGATGGCAACGGCATCACGGCCGGGTGAGGTCGTGGCGTGCGAGAGGAACCCGCTGGCGATCGTCATGATGTCCTGTCTCGTTCGGCGTAGGTCACCGTGTCGTCGTACGGCAGTTCCCCGATCAGGGGCTGTTCTTGACCACGACCTCGACCGCGCGGTCGATCTCGGCTTCGGTCAGGTCCGCCCGGGCGGTGAGACGGATGCGGGAGAACCGGTCGGGGACCGACGGAGGGCGGAAGCACGCCACCTTGACGCCGTCGGCCAGGCAGCTCTCCGCCCACTCGGCGGTCTGTGCCGCGGAGGGCCCGCGCACCGACACCACGGCCGCCTGCGCCTCGGTCACCGCCATTCCGGCGCCCGCGAGGCGTTCGGCGATGGCCACCGCCACCGCGCGGGTCCGCGCCGGACGGTCCGGCTCGGCACGCAGCACCCGGAGCGCCGCCAGCGCCCCGGCGGCCGAGGCCGGGGCCAGCCCGGTGTCGAACAGGAAGCTGCGGGCCATGTTCGTCACATGCTCGATCACCCGGCGGGGGCCGATCACCGCACCGCCCTGTGCGCCAAGGGATTTGGACAGGGTGATGGTGGTGACGACGTCGGGGCTGCCGTCCAGGCCGGCAGCGGCCACCGCGCCCTCGCCCCGCTCTCCGATGACGCCGAATCCGTGCGCGTCGTCGACGAGCAGTCCCGCAGCGTGATCGCGGCAGACGGCCAGGATGGCCGACAGGTCCACGAGGTCGCCGTCGACCGAGAACACCGACTCGGTCACAGCCACCGCACGCTGCTGATCGCGCTCGGCCAGCACGTGCGCAAGTGCCTGCGAGTCGGCGTGCTCGGTATTGACCACGTCGGCGCCCGACAGCCGGTAACCGTCAATGAGGGATGCGTGGTTGAACACGTCGGAGGCGATCAGCGTGCCGGGGCGGGCCAGCGCGGTGACCGCGCCGAGGTTGGCCAGGTAGCCGGAGGAGAAGACCAGAGCGGCCTCCGCCCCGCAGAACTCAGCCAGTTCCCGCTCCAGTTCGGCGTGCACCTCCGTCGTCCCGGTGGCCAGCCGGGAGCCGGTCGACCCGGCCCCCCACGTCAGGGCTGCGTCGGCCACGGCCCGTACGACGTCGGGGTGCCTGGTCAGGCCGAGATAGTCATTGCCGCCGAAATCGATCACGCTCGCCCGGGTGCCGCGGACCTGGACCCGCCGGGTCAGGCCGGCCCGGTCCCTGCGGCGCGCGCTGTCGTCGATCCACGCGAACACGTCGTGCGGACTGCTACGTCGCTCTGCTTCCATCGCTGCGCTCCGAACGCTAACCAGCGGGGCCAAGGACAAGGACGCCGTTGTGGCCGCCGAAGCCGAACGACGACGTGAGGGTCGGGCCGGGCTGCCACTTCCTGCCTTCGCCCGTCACCACGTCCAGACCGAGCCTGGGGTCGAGTTCGGTGAGCCCGAGGGTCGGCGGTATCGCTTCGCGCCGCATGGACAGCAGCACCGCGGCGGCCTCCATCGCGCCGCCGGCGCCG
This sequence comes from Streptomyces sp. 8N616, assembly GCF_052246385.1. Taxonomy (NCBI): domain Bacteria; kingdom Bacillati; phylum Actinomycetota; class Actinomycetes; order Kitasatosporales; family Streptomycetaceae; genus Streptomyces; species Streptomyces sp. 8N616. Next base: position 81,943 of record NZ_JBQQBY010000013.1, read on the forward strand.
AACGCGTGCCCGGTCGCTCCCTTGGTGGAGGTCACGGGCGGGCAGTCGTCGAACACCGACAGGATGGCGTTGGTCTCCGCCTCGTCGTTGCGCAACGTGCCGGTGCCGTGGGCGTTGATCTGGCGTACGTCCTCCGGGCGCACCCCTGCGTCGGCGAGGGCCAGCCGGATGCACCGGGCGGCCTCACCGCCGTCGGGAGCGGGCATGGTGATGTCGTGCGCGTCGGCCGTACTGCCCGAGCCGAGCACCTCTCCGTAGAGGGTGGCGCCGCGCTCCACGGCCGCGTCCCAGCTCTCGAGCAGCAGCACCGCGGCGCCCTCGGCGATCGCGAAGCCGTCGCGCTCGGCGTCGAAGGGCCTGGTGCGGCCCGAGGGCGACAGGGCCCTCATATTGGTGAACCCGGCCACGATGGCGGGCGTGATGGCGGCCTCCGTGCCGCCGGCGAGCACCGCGTCACAGGTGCCGTCGGCGATCATCCGCGCGGCGTGCCCGATGGCGTGGGTGCTCGCGGCGCAGGCCGTCTCCAGGCTCTCGCACGGCCCCCGCCACCCCTGGTGCATGGCCACCGTCGCTGCGGCGGCGTTGGCCATGATCATCGGCACCAGGAACGGGGAGACACGCCTGGCGCCGCGCTCGTGGTGGACGATGCTCTGCCGTTCGAACGTGCTGACGCCGGCGAGGGCCGTGGCCACGATGACGCCACAGCGTTCGGCTTCCACTTCGGTGAGGCCCGAGTCGCGGTACGCCATGTCAGCGGCCGCGACGGCGAATTGGGTGAACCGGTCGGTGTGCCGGGCTTCCCGGGTCTCCATCCAGGGCGACGGGTCCCAGTCCGTCAGCTCCCGGTGGCCCGGGGGCGGCTCCTGGAACAGGCCCTCCCAGAAGGACTCCGCTCCCATGCCGCAGGCGCTCACCACACCGAGACCGGTGACCGCGACGCGGCGCCCCTCGCGTTTGCCGCTCCCGTTCGTCATGAGACGAGGGACAGGATGAGACGGTGCAGGTCGTCCATGGTGCGGATGTCCTCCACGGCGTCGTCCGGCACCGAGATGCCGAACGCCTCCTCGATGGCCATGACCAGCTCGACCTGGATGAGACTGCTGGCACCAAGATCGTCGGCCAGGCTCGCGTCCGGGGTCACGGACTCCTGCTTGACCTGTAAGACGTCGACGGCGCAGGCGGTGAGCCGGTCGAAAACGTCGTCAGCCATGGGTGGCCAACCTCCCCCTAAATCATATGGATTGTCGTTGTCTGCACTGTTTCACTTCCGGACCTGCGATGTCGTCGCTGACCTACCGGAAGTCATCAAGGTCACACTTCACGCACGGGTTCCGGGGCCGCGTGGCCGGGAACGTGCACCCGACCCCGCCGACCTGCGGAAACCCTGGGCAGGACGACACATGCCAGAGCGATCAGCTCCAGACACACACCCGCCCACGCCAGCGCGGCGGGCGAGAGCCGGTCGAGCACCGCACCGCCGACCGCGCCGCCCAGAGCCACGCCGAGATACGACGCGGAGCTGTTCACGGAGATGGCCACGCTCGGGGCCGTCGGAGCCAGGTCCAGAACGCGGTGGATGGCGGTGGGAGGTTCGGCCCAGTAGACCGTGCCCCAGGCGACGGTGACGGCGAGGAAGACGGCCACGACGACGGTCGCGCCGGAGGCGAAGAAACTCGCCATCACGGCCAGCAGGGTCATCGTCACCACGACGCCCGACACCGAGGCGGTGAACGTGCGTTCCGCCCCGATGCGGTCGCTGAGCCGGCCTCCGATCGCGTTCCCGACCGCGCCCGCGACACCCCACACCAGCAGCACGATGCTCACACTGGCGTCGTCCATCCCCGTGGCCGTCCGGGTGAAGGGGGCGAGGTAGGTGAATACGGTGAAACAGCCGGCCACCGCGAACAGGTTGGCCAGAATCGCCAACAGCACCGGACGCTGGGCGCCGATCCGCACACGGTCGCGCAGGCTGATGAGCGGCGGCTGGGGCACGGCGGGCAGCACGAAGAACAGGCCGATGAACACGGGCAGGGCCAGCACCGCGACCAGCACCAACGTCAGCCGCCAGCCGCCGAGTTGCCCGACCAGCGTGCCGCCGGGCACACCGAGCGCGGTGGCCACCGTGAGCCCACCGATGATCAGGGATACGGCCCTGCCCCGGTACCGCTCCCCCGCGAGCGCCGTCGCCGCGGCTGCCGCGGTGTTCATGTAGAGCGCGGCGCCGACTCCGGACAGAATCCTGGCGGCCATCAGCACCCCGTACGTCGGGGCGATCGCGCCGAGCACATTGGCGAGCAGGAACATCAGCAGCGAGCCGCGCAGCATGACGCGGCGGGACAGGCCGGCGGTCAGGGTCATCAGGACCGGTGCACTGATCGCGTAACTGAGCGCGAAGGCCGTGACGAGCTGCCCGGCCACGGGCTCGGACACCTCCAGTTCGCCGGCGATGCGGGACAGGATCCCGCTGATGACGAACCCGTCGGTGCCGACGGCGAAGGAACCGACCGCGAGAAGCGCCAGAATCACCTTGTGGGGCACGGCGCCCCCTGGGGAGCTGGTACGGGATCGCGCATGACGGGATTGCGGATTTCCCGCTCCCCCTTTCCAGTCGAGCCGCTTTTGCGGACCGCTTTACACGGCGGGCTTGTTCGTATCAACGTACCAGCAAGGAGGACCGGGTCATGGCAGCCCGCGGGTGAGTGGGATCGTCAGGCCGGTGGCCGAAAATCGTCGTCGTTCCGCCTGAGCCACACGGTAGTTATATTCAGGCCGTTTACTGAACCGCTTCGATGAGACGAAGCGTCAAGGAGGAATCGCATCTCGTGCCTGTACCCGCGCCGCCCATGGACCCCCAGCAGCTCATCGCACTCGACCGGGCCCATGTGTGGCACCCGTACGGGCCCATGCCGGGACGGACCGACCCGGTCGTGGTCGAGTCGGCCTCGGGAGTACGGCTGCGGCTCGCCCAGCCCGTCGAAGGCGTCGGGGAACTCGTCGACGGGATGTCCTCGTGGTGGGCGGCTGTCCACGGCTACGGGCACCCGGTGCTCGACGCCGCTGTGCGCGACCAGCTCGGCAGGATGAGCCATGTGATGTTCGGCGGCCTCACCCACGAGCCGGCCGTGCGACTGGCCACGAAACTCGTCGAGATCACACCCGAGCCGCTCAGGCATGTGTTCCTGTCCGACTCCGGATCGGTGTCCGTCGAGGTCGCGGTCAAGATGTGCCTGCAGTACTGGCGTTCGCTCGGCCGCCCGGAGAAGCGGCGGCTGCTGACATGGCGGGGCGGCTACCACGGCGACACGTTCCAGACGATGGCGGTGTGCGATCCCGACGGCGGCATGCACAGCGCCTGGTCGGGCCTGCTGCCATCGCAAGTGTTCGCGGATCTCCCGCCAGCCGGTTTCGACGCCGGAGTCGACGAGGCGTACGCCCGCCACCTGGCCGATCTCGTCGAGCGGCACGCCCACGAGCTGGCCGCCGTGATCGTGGAGCCGGTGGTGCAGGGAACGGGCGGGATGCGCTTCCACGCCCCGGGCTATCTGAAGGTGCTGCGCGAGGTCGCAGACGCCAACGACGTACTGCTGATCTTCGACGAGGTCGCCACCGGATTCGGCCGCACCGGCGAGCTGTTCGCCGCCGACCACGCCTCCGTCGCGCCCGACGTGATGTGTCTGGGCAAGTCCCTCACCGGCGGCTATCTGTCGATGGCCGCGACGCTGTGCACCTCCCGCGTCGCCGACGGCATCTCCCGCGGCGAGCTTCCCGTGCTGGCGCACGGCCCGACGTTCATGGGCAATCCGCTGGCCAGCGCGGTGGCCAACGCCTCGATCGAGCTGCTGTTCCAGGACGACTGGCGGCAGCAGGTCAAGGGGATCGAGTCGGCGCTGCGGAAGGCCCTGGAACCGGCCACGGTGCTACCCGGTGTGGTCGACGTACGCGTGCTCGGCGCGATCGGCGTGGTCCAGCTCGACCATGACGTCGACGTGGCGGTGGCGTCGCGTGCAGCGATGCGCGAAGGAGTCTGGCTGCGGCCGTACCGCGACATGATCTACACCATGCCGCCGTTCGTCACCGGGGACGACGACCTGGCCCGGATCGCGGCCGGGGTCCTGGCGACCGTCGCGGCTGCCTGACGCTCCAGCAGGTCACCCTCCAACCGCATTGTTTGACCGTCGGCGGTCAACTCGCGCCCTCCATGGTCGACTTGCAGTGGGTTGAGTCACACCAGGGTGTGTTTCCGGCTGGAGGTGACTAACATCAGTTTCACTGGACATCTAAGCAGTGACAAACGTACGGGGGCCGGGGGACATGTCACCTCAATCCGCATGCCTATCCGCTTGAGCATGCTCACCTTCGCTCCATTCGTAGCGATTCATTCACCGGTGTTTCATCGCGGATAAAAGTCGGTCTGCCGGATTGCCGCGCTCACAAGCGCCTTTCGGCTCTCAAGGAGTTCGAGCACATCGTGAAAGACCTGCGGATTCTTCTTGTCGACAACTATGACTCCTACACGTGGAACCTCTTCCAGCTGATCTGGAAGGTGGCAGGAGTGCCTCCCGTCGTCGTGCGCAACGACGAAGCGACGGCGGACGAACTGCTGCGACAGGACTTCACCCACGTGGTGATCTCCCCCGGCCCGGGCACTGCGGCCAAGGAGGAGGACTTCGGGCTCTGCGGGGCCCTGCTGGAGCGGGCCACCGTGCCCTGCCTCGGCGTGTGTCTCGGTCACCAGGGCCTGGCCCTCGCCTTCGGGGGCGACGTCCGGCACGCGCCGGAGATCGTGCACGGCCAGACCAGCGCGATCACCCACACCGGGACCGGTGTCTTCGCCGGGATCCCGCAGGGGTTCCGCGCGGTGCGCTACCACTCCCTCACCGTCACCGACCCGCTGCCGGAGAGCCTGGTCGCGACGGCCTGGTCGGAGAGCGGTCTCGTGATGGGCCTGGAGCACCGCGAACGGCCCCTGTACGGCGTGCAGTTCCACCCCGAGTCGGTGGACAGCCAGTACGGCCCGGAACTCATCGCGAACTTCCTGGGCGTCACGCCCGCACTCCGCTGGAGCGAACTGGATATCGACCTGACCGCCGAGGACCTGTTCCTGCGGGCCTTCGCCGACAGTCCGTACAGCTTCTGGCTCGACAGCTCGCGCGCGGCGTACGAGATGGGCCGCTACAGCTACCTCGGCTCCTGCGCCGGGGGCGGCCTCGAGGTGATCCGGGCCTACGCGGGGGCGAATCTCGTCGAACGCGAGACCGACGACTCCATGGAGCGCGTCTCCGGCACCGTCTTCGAGCAGTTACGGGCGGGCCTCGCGGCTACGCCCGTCCCAGCCGACGCGTCGCCCGTGCCGTTCGCCGGAGGCTATGTCGGATATCTCGGATACGGCGTCAAGGGAAGCGTGGGAATGGGCCGTTCCGGCAGCGGTGAGCGGCCGGACGCGGAGCTGCTCCGCGTCGACCGCTTCGCGGCCTACGACCACGAGACCGGCCGACGCTATCTGATCACCGTGGGCCTGTCCGCCGAGGAGCACGCCTCCTGGTGCGATGAAGTGCGCGCACTGGCGCGGCGCGCACCGGTGTCCGGGCCCCTGCGGGAGACGGCGCCGGCCGTGCTGAAGCCCGGAGTGGACCGGGAGACGTACCTGCGGCACTTCGACGTCGTGCAGCAGTGGCTGCGTGACGGCGAGTCGTACGAGGCCTGCTACACGTACCAGATCAGCGGCACCAGCCAGGCCGATCCGCTGGAGACCTATCTGCGGCTGCGGGCGACCAACCCCGCGCCGTACGCCGCATACATCCGGCTGGGAGAGCGGTCGCTCCTGAGCTCCTCGCCTGAACGTTTCGTCACGGTGGCCGGCAACGGCCAAGTGGAGACCAAGCCGATCAAGGGCACCGCTCCCCGGCACGCCGACCCCGTGGCCGACGAGGCCGCGCGCAGGGCGCTCGAGACTGACCGCAAGGTCCGCAGCGAGAACCTGATGATCGCCGACCTCCTCCGCAACGACCTCGGCCAGGTCTGCGACACCGGCACCGTGCACGTGCCCAAGCTGATGGCCGCGGAGTCGTACGCCACGGTGCACCAGCTCGTCACCACGGTCCGGGGACGCCTGCGCTCCGACCGTGACGCGGTCGACTGCGTGGAGGCGCTCTTCCCTGGCGGGTCGATGACCGGGGCGCCGAAGAAGCGGACGGTGGAACTCCTCGACGAACTGGAGGCGGAGGAGCGTGGTGTGTACTCCGGCAGCCTCGGGTTCTTCGGCTTCGACGGCAGAGCGGACCAGAGCATCGTCATCCGCACGATCGTCTGGGAAGGAAACCGTGTGCGCATGGGAGTGGGCGGTGCGCTGATCGAGCTCTCCGACGCCGAGGAGGAGTTCCAGGAGACGCGCCTCAAGGCCCGTGCGCTGCTGCGCGTCCTCGGCGTCGAGGAGCTGAGCGAGGCCACGCTGGAAACGGGTGTGAGGTGACCGGCATGCCCCCTCTGATCTTCGAGACGGGCCCGGCGAAGCCGGCCGAGGCGGACGCGGTGGCGGCGGCGGTCACCGCCCTCCTGCGGGAGCTGCGCGCCGACCCCGGCCACACGATTCCCGGGATCGGGGCGGCCGTGGCCGACGCCATCGCGGGCAAGGACGGCTCCGGGGTGCTGGTCGCTCGCGATGAACAGCGCCGCGTGGTCGGCGTTCTCGGATACACCACCCAGATCGCGCTCCGGCTCGCCGCGCCGTACCGCCTGGTCCAGGAGTTGTGGGTGGACCCCGGGCTGCGGTCCCGGGGCGTCGCGGCCCAGCTCCTCGCCGAACTCGACGCGGCCTGCGCCGCCGACGGCATCCGGCGGGTCGAGGTATGCCTGCCCGGCCCGCACGTCGCCACGTTCCCCCGGACGCTGGCGTTCTACGAGCGCTCCGGTTTCCGCGTCTTGGGCCCTCGCGTGATCAAGGACCTGACATGAGCCTGCATGTGGTGGTACCGGAGGAGTCCGACGCTCTGCCGTTCACGGTCGAGCCGTCCGGCGTCCAGGTGGCCAGCAAGGAGGTCCCCGAGCGGATCCACCAGATCCTGGCCGGGCTGCAGGACGGCGGTGCCGTCGTGGCCCCGCTCGGCGGGGACAGCCTGAGCCGCGCGGAGCGGCTCGTCGCCGCCGTGCACGACGACGCCCTTCTGCACTACCTGCGCCACGGAGTGCCCGAGGGCCGGGAGTCGGCGCTCGACGACGCCTTCGCGGCACCCGGCCTCGACCAGGAGACGCCGGTCACCCGCGCCGTCTGGCCCGCCGCACTGAGCGCGGCAGCCGCCGCCGTGCGGGCCGCCGAACTGACTGCTCGCCAGAGACGCAACAGCTACGCCCTGGTGCGGCCCCCGGGCCACCACGCGGGACCCGGCTGGCACGGCGGCTACTGCTTCCTCAACAGCGCCGTCGTCGCCGCCCGGACTCTGCGTGAGGAGGGCGCGGCCCGGGTCGGCATCCTCGACGTCGACTACCACCTGGGAAACGGCACGCTCGCCTGCGTACAGAACGATCCCACGCTGCCGTTCGCCTCGGTCCACTCCAGCGACCCCGGGGACTTCCCCTACAGCTTCGAACCGGGGCCGGGTCTCTTCGGAGTGCCGTCCGACCCCGGCACGGAGGGATTCCTCGCGCTGGTGAAGGACGCCGTGTCCCATCTGCGCCAGGAGGACGTCGACGCCCTGGTGGTGTCCGTCGGCTACGACGTACTCCTGGGCGACCCGCACGGGTCCTGGACCCTGCCGCCGGATGTGTTCGGCCCTGTCGCAGCGCTCCTGACCGAACAGCAGCTGCCCACCGTCTTCGTCCAGGAGGGCGGATACGGACTCCCGTCCCTGCGCGGCGCGGCCCGCGCCCTGGCATCGGAGGCTTCGCGATGAACCCGACTCCCGACACCGTCCTGCAGCCGTACCGGGAACGGCTGGAGGCGCTGGACCAGCAGCTCGCGGAGCTCGTGGCGGCGCGCCTGGCGATCTGCTGCGAAGTGGCCGAGGTCAAGCGGGCCAACGGCATTCCGATGATGCAGCCCCAGCGGGTGCACACGGTCCATGAGGCGTACGCGGCCCGCGGCGGGCGGCTGAACGTCTCCCCGGACTTCATGCGCTCCCTGGCAACCCTGCTCATCGACGAGGCATGCCGCCTGGAGGACGAGATCATCGACGGTTCCCCGGCGAAGGCATCTGTGGAGGTACGGCGATGACCCTGACATTCACCACGCTCGGCCCCGAGGGAAGCTGCCACGAGAACGCGGTGGCGCACTACCTCACGTTCCAGGGCATCGAGGACGAGGCGAAGACCGACCTCACCCTCGATCTGCACGAAGGTCTCGAGCGCGTCCGGCGCGGCGAGTCCGACTTCCTGGTGCAGTGCAGCGCGCACCCCGAGGTGCATCTGATCACCGAGCGGTACTTCGGGGAGGTCCATGTGGTGGACACCTTTGTGTACCCCACCAAGGAACTGGTGCTGCTGAGCCGGGCCGACGTGGAGCGCCCGAAGACCCTTGGCCTGGTCCCGGCGACCGCCGGCTATGTCGATCTGTCGCAGTGGGAGGAGGTCATCCGCGAACCGTCCAAGCCCGTGGTGGGCCGCAACCTGCTCGCGGGGGCGTACGACTCGGGGCTCACCCACCTGGAGTACCTGGAGCAGTCGGATGGCGCGCTCCGCCTCGACCGCTACATCGGAGCGGTGACCACCACGTGGGTCGTCTACGGCCCCCGTCCCCGGTTCACCGGAGACCTGATCGGCACCCGGTGCCGGGAGTACCTGTTGGGAGAGGGAAAGTGACCCAGGTCGAATCCCCGGCGAGGAAGATCCTCGTCTGTGACACCACGCTCCGCGACGGCGAGCAGACCTGCGGAGTGGCCTTCCAGGTCGAGGAGAAGGTGAAGATCGCCCGCCTTCTCGACGAGATGGGCGTCGACTGCATCGACGCGGGCTTCCCCGCCTCGTCGCAGGCCGACCAGGAGGCCGTGCGCGGCATCGCCGCCCTGGGCCTGCGGGCTCGCGTCGTGGCGTTCTGCCGCCCGAATCGCACGGAGATCGACCTCGCGAAGGCGTGCGGTGCGGGCGCCATCTACACCTTCGTTCCCACGTCCGACGTACACATGCGGGTCAAGTTCGGCGGTGCCGACAGCTCGGTGCGTGAGCGGCTGAAGCGGGAGATGGCCGACGGCATCGCCTACGCCAAGGGCCTCGGCATGTTCGTCGGCTGCGGCTCGGAGGACGCCACCAGGACGTCGTACGACTACCTCGAAGAGGTCCTCGTCCTCGCCCAGGAGAGCGGTGCCGATCTGGTCGGTGTCGCGGACACCGTCGGATCCACCACCCCCGACGACTTCCGCACCCTCATCTCGCGGCTGCGCTCGCGCATCAGCGTGCTGCTTTCGCTGCACTGCCACAACGACTTCGGTCTCGCCACGGCCAACACCGTCGCCGGGATCCTCGGCGGCGCGGACGAGGTGCAGTGCACCATCAACGGCATCGGGGAGCGGGCGGGGAACGCCTCCCTGGAGGAGGTGACGGTGGCCCTGACCCAGCTCTACGGATACGACACGAATGTCGACCTGTCCCGGCTGGGGCCCATGTCGAACCTCATCGCCGACCTGTCCGGCATCGAGGTCAGCCCCATGAAGCCGATCGTCGGCGGCAACGCCTTCTCGCACGAGTCCGGCCTGCACGTGTCGTCGGTGATGAAGGACTCCACCGCCTACGAGCCGCTCCCTCCCGAACTCGTCGGACACACGAGACGCATCGTCATGGGCAAGCACTCCGGCAAGTCGATCATCTCCCATGTCCTCGACGCCCACGGACTGTCGTACGACGACGCGGTCCTCGGCGCGGTGCTCCGCGACGTCAAGGAGGTCTCCGTGCTGACGAAGTCCAGCGTCACCGAGGCGCAGATGATCGAGATCTATCACAAGCGAACGGCCAATTCGGTATGACCGCAGAGCACGACAACCCCGCATGGTTCGAGGACGAGAGGTTCTGGAACGATTTCTTCCCGCATCTGTTCTCCGAGGAGCGCGCCGCCGAGGCGGCACGGATCGTGGCACAGTCGCCGCTGTTCCGCTTTCCGCCCGGTGCACGCGTCCTGGACCTGTGCTGCGGCCCGGGCCTGTTCACCGTGCCGCTCGCCCGCAACGGCCATGCGGTCACCGGCGTGGACCGCAGCGGAAGGTTGCTGAAGGACGCCTCCTCGGCCTGCCACGAGGCGGGCGTCGGCGCACGGCTCGTCGAGGCGGACATGCTCGACTTCGCCGAGCCCGGGGCGTTCGACGTCATCGTCAACATGTTCACCTCCTTCGGCTACTTCGACCGGCACGAGGACAACGTCCAGGTCCTGCACAACGCCCACGCCAGCCTGGCGCCGGGCGGCTCGCTGCTCATCGACGTCGTCGGCAAGGAGGTCCTCGCGCGGCTCGACGAGCGGGTCTCGCTCTCCGAGCAGGACGGAAAGGTGCTCATCCAGCGCGACACCATCCTCGACGACTGGACCCGGCTGCGCAGCGACTGGTTCTCCATCGACGGCTCGGCCGCTGCCAGGGGGTCGATGACGATCTATCTCTACAGCGCTGCCGAACTGCGGGACATGCTGGGGACCGCCGGTTTCGACGACGTACGGTTCTTCGGCGGCTACCTGGGCACGCCCTACGACCACCGGGCCGAGCGGCTCATCGCGGTGGCCACGAAGGGCGTGGATGTCCGTGGGGACTGAGGTGGTCGTCGTACGGTCGGCATCCGGTGTCGACCGCGGGGAGTGGGACGCGCTCGTCCCCGCGCCGCAGGTGTATCTCACGCACGACTGGCTGTGCGCGGTCGAGGACTGTTTCGGCTTCGAGCTGGTCTTCTTCCTGCTGCGGGACGGCGGTCGCACCGTGGCCGGTGTGCAGGGCCTGCTGGTCCGCGACCCCGACGCGTTTCCGTACCACGACCCGACGGGCGCGCTGTTCGGCGACTACGAACTGGACCACCTCCGCCAGGCGCTCGCGCGGGACCGGTCGGAGGCGGAGTCCGCCGAGGCCGCCGCGCTGCTCGCCGCCGTGGTGTGCGCCGAGGCCGCCCACACGCGCGCGGCCGGCTATCCGGCACTCGTGATGACCAGCCCGTACGGGTACGCGAGCGGCGTCCTCACCCTGCCGTCGGCCGACCGCCGGTCGGCGATCGGACAGCTCCTCGGGGGCATCGACGCGTTCTGCCGGACACAGGGGATCCCCGCACAGAGCTTCCTGTGGCAGTCCGGCACGGACGAGGAACTGCACCGCGCCCTCGCCGGACACGGCTATCTGGAGTTCCTCTCCGACCTGGAATACGACCTCGACGTCGCGCCCGCCTCCTCGTTCGAGGACTACCTCCGCACACTCGACCGCAAGCGCCGCACGGTCGTGCGGTCCGAGATCCGCAGATTCACCGCGAGCGGGATGCGTATCGAACACGCCGCGGCCCCGGGCCCGGCAGTGATCGAACGCTGCGCGGAACTGTCCGAGGGGCAGCAGAAGAAGTACGGCCTTCCGGTCGACCGGGCCGCGATGGAGCGGCTGTTCACCTCCCTCCTCGACGCGAAGCGGCTCGGAGCCACGCTGCATCTCGTGCTGCGCGAAGGCGCCGAGGGGCAAGACATCGCGGGCTTCCTGCTGTGCCTGGAAGCCGGGGGTGTGCTGCACCCCAAGTTCGTCGGCTTCGACACCGCCGCCATCGGCGCCAACTACGCCTACTTCAACCTCGCCTTCTACCACCTCGTCGAACAGGCAGTCGCGGGCGGCGCCCGCCGTATCTCGTACGGGATGGGTTCGGCGGACGCGAAGCGGCTGCGGGGCTGCCGCCCGGCACAGGTGCGCGGCTGGATCCGGTTCTCGTCCCCGGCCGTGCACCGGCGCATCGAGCCCTACGTCACCGTCTTCGACTGCCTCAAGAAACAGCTTCTCGGTTCCCAGGATGGAAGAGTTCTGCGATGACTCTGGTACGACAGCTCTTCGAGCACAAACTCGGCCGTCCCGTCAGCACCGGCGAGGTCGTCGACCTGCCGTTCGACCTGTGCTGGGGCAGCGAGATGACCGTCAAGTGGGCCCTGGACATCCTCCGGGACAGCGGCTTCGACGACGAGTACATCGCCACGGGCCTCGCCGCGCAGCGTGAGAAGACCGCCTTCGTCTTCGACCACGTCGTCCCGACGCACACCGCCTCGATGGCCTCGATCCTCGTCGAGCTGCGGCGGTTCGCCAAGGAACACGGCATCCGGGTGTTCGACGTCGGCTACGACGGCGGCATCCAGCACAAGATCCTCATCGAGCAGGGCCTGATCCGTCCCGGCGACGTCGCCGTCGGCGCCGACTCGCACAGCTGCACCGCGGGCGCGATCGGGTCGCTCGCCACCGGCATCGGCTCGACGGACCTGGCCATGGCCCTGGTCCGGGGCAGCTGCTGGATGCGGGTGCCCGAGGCGACGCTGGTCCGCTTCCACGGTTCGCTGCGCCCGCACGTTCAGGGCAAGGACGTGGCCCTGCACCTGTGCGGCCTCCTCGGTGTGCACGGCGCCGTCTACCGCAGCCTCGAGTTCGGCGGCCCCGGCCTCGCCTCCCTGGCGATCACCGACCGGCTGTCGCTGAGCAACATGGCGGTGGAGATGGGCGCCAAGTACGGCCTGTTCCCGACCGACCGGGTCCTCGCCGACTTCCTCGGCGATGTCACGTACCCCACCTTCACCGTCGACGAGGACGACCCCGAGTACGTCGACGTGATCGACGTCCACCTCGACCGGATCGAGCCGACCGTCGCCCTTCCGTTCTCGCCGGACAACGCCATCGGCACGCACCAGCTCCAGTACATACTGCGCCACTGGGACGCGTACGGCGGCCGCGAGGACCTGATGACCGGCGTCGCGCCACTGGCCCGTATCGCCAACGAGGACGGCGAGATCCCGGTCAACCAGGTCTTCATCGGCTCCTGCACCAACGGGCACCTGGAGGACCTGAGGGTCGTCGCGGAGATGCTCAAGGGCAAGCGCGTCACGGACGGCGTCCGCACCATCGTCATCCCCGCGTCCCAGAAGGCCTACCGGGCGGCGATGAAGGAAGGCCTCATCGACGTCCTGCTGGAGGCGGGCTGCTACGTGGAGTCCTCCAGCTGCGGCCCGTGCATCGGCATCAAGTCCGGTGTGCTCGGCAAGGGAGAGGTCGCGGTCTTCACCTCCAACCGCAACTTCCGCGGCCGCTGCGGTGACGTGGACGCCAGTGTCGTGCTCGCCAGCCCCGCCGTCGCGGCGCGGGCGGCGCTGACCGGGGTGCTCTCCCCCATCGGCGACCAGGCCGACTACTACACCACCGAGGACGATGTCCGAAGCGGGATCGACGAGTTGTTCTCGGTCCACTCGGCACGCGAGGGCAGGTCGCCGCTGACCGCCGCGGCCGGGCGGCCGGAGCAGGCGGCTTCCGCAGCCGGCGCCGACCGCCAGGGAAGCCTTGCCTGGGTCTTCGGCGACCATGTCAACACCGACGTGATCCTGCCCAGTGTGTACTGCCAGATCCCCGACCCGGCCGAGTACAAGAAGCACATCATGGCGCACGCGGGGAACCAGCCGTTCCTCGACCACTACCAGGATTCCGGGCACGACCTGAGCGGCTCGGTGATCGTCGGCGGCATGAACTTCGGCTGCGGCTCCTCCCGGGAGAACGCGCCCATGGGGATCAAGGCGTCCGGCGCCCCGTTCGTCGTCGCGCACAGCTTCGCGCGGATCTTCTCCCGCAACGCCCTCAACATCGGCCTCAGGCTGGTCGAAGTGGGCGACTTCGCCTACGAGATCCAGGAGGGAGACCGGCTGGTCGTCGACGACGAGCGCGGCGAACTGGTCAACGCGACCCGGGGGACGTCCGCGCCGATCACGCCGCCCTCCGCGTTCGAGCGGGAGCTGCTCACCGCGGGCGGTCTCGTCGCCTACGCCGGTACACAGCTCCGGTCCGGAGCGTCGGCACGGTGAGGCCCCTCGCGGTCATCCCGGGAGACGGCATCGGCCCCGAGGTCATGGCCGAGGTGCTGAAGGTCCATGCCGTGGTCGAGGACACCTTCGGCACCGGCCTCACCACCGACGTACTGCCGTACGACGCCGACTACTTCCTCGAGCACGGCGATGTCGACATCGACATCGAGGAGATCAGAAACAGGTACCGGGCCGTCCTCCTCGGCGCGCTCGGCGATCCGCGCATCCCGGACAACGGGCATGCCAAGCAGATCATCGGCGGGCTGCGCCGGCAGCTCGAACTGAGTGTCAACCTCCGCCCGGTGCGGCTGCGCACCCTGGAACACTGCCCACTGAAGCATGTGACGTCCATCGAGGACGTGGACCTCGTCATCGTGCGGGAGAACACGGAGGACGTGTACGCCGGCGTCGGCGGGACGGTCCGCGGCGGCCGCCCCGGGCACGTCGCCATGGAGGTCGCCGTGCACACGCGCTGGGCCGTGGACCGGGCGGTCACGGCCGCGTTCGAGCTCGCCCGCTCCCGTCCGCGCCGCAGGCTCGCACTCGTGGACAAGAGCAACGCCATGCCGAGCGCCGGTCCCCTGTGGCAGGAGCGCTTCCGCGCCATCGCCTCGTCCTATCCGGACGTGGAGTGCGACCACCTGTACGTCGACGCCGCTGCCATGGAGCTGATCCGCAACCCGGCCCGGTTCGACGTCGTGGTGGCCGGCAACCTCTTCGGCGACATCCTCAGCGACGAGGCCGCCCAGCTCGCCGGCGGGCTCGGGGTCGCGCCGTCAGCCAGCTACGACCCCGAGGACACCGCGTTCTTCGGCGTCTTCGAGGCGGTGCACGGCAGCGCCCCGGACATCGTGGGCACGGGGCGCGCCAACCCGCTCGCCTCGGTCATGAGCTACTCCCTGATGCTGGACCGCATGGGGTTGCGCGAGGCGCACGCCGCCGTGGAACGCGCCGTCGACCACGTGCTGTGCGGGGACCTGCTGACGCCCGACCTGGGCGGCACCGCGCGCACCGAAGAGGTCGGCGACGAGATGTGCCGGGCCATCGCCCGCCCCGACAAGGACTGACAGCATGAACGAACCAGCGAAGTACATGTGGTGGCAGGGCAGGGTCGTCCCCGCGGGAGACACCGCGTTGACCCTCGCCAACCACAGCCTCCACTACGGCCTGTGCGTGTTCGAGGGGATCTCCGCGTTCCCCTCCGGGGACACTGACCACCACTTCTTCCGGCTCGAGGAGCACCTGACCCGGTTCGCCGAGTCGTGCCGCCTGGTGGGGACGGCGCTGGCCCAGTCCCCCGCCGACCTCGCTGCGGCCTGCCACGAGACACTGCGCGCCAACGGCCTGCGCCGGGCCTATCTGCGTCCCATCGCCTTCCTCGGTGACGGGGTGCTCGGCCTGGCCAGGCCCGGCGCGCAGGCCGAGGTGGCGGTACTGGCCTTCGACGTCTCGGACTTCGACGAGCTGATCCGCGGGCAGCGGCCCCGGCTGACCCTGTCGCCGGTCGCCCGGCTCAGCCCCGGAGCGTTCCCCACCAAGGCGAAGGTGTCCGCCGCCTACCTCAACTCCAGGATCGCCTGGATGGACGCCCAACGGCGCGGCTACGACGACGCGTTGCTCCTCGACGACACCGGCTCCGTCGCCGAGTGCACCGTGCAGAACGTCTTCGGGGTGCGGGGCCGCACCGTCGTCGTGCCCGACTCCGCGGCCGCGCTCGACGGCATCACCGTCGCGTCCGTCGCCGAGATCGCCCGCGATCTCGGCTATGAGGTGGCCCGGACCCGGGTGAGCGCGCAGGAGCTGCTCGGCTGCGATGCGCTGTGCGTTGCCAGCACCGCCGGCGGCGTACGCCCTGTCCGGTGCGTCGACGACACCGAGTTCGATACCGGCAACCCCGCCGTCGCCGAGCTCGTGCGGACCTACCAGCAGGCCGAGCAGGGCCTGCTCCCCGAATACGAGACGTGGGTGTCGGCTCCGTGAACGAGGCACCCGTGGTGGACCTGTACGACACCCTGCCCGAGGAGTTCCGCCGAACGGCCGGCGCACTCGGCAGGGCCCACTGGCGCCAGGCGCACGCCGGGGTTCCGCGCCTGGCGGATTCCTGGTGCCCGACCAGGCCCCTCATGCTGGGCGAGGCGGCGTACGCCCGGGTGGGCGCCGTCGCGCTCCGCGCGGCGGCACTCGTGCTGGAGGCGTGCAGGCGCCGGGCACGGACGGCGGGCGACCTGCTCGATGCCCTCGGCATGTCCCGGAAGGAGTTCCCCCTCCTCGACCCCGACGAACCGCTCACCGAACGGTTACTGACATCCCTCCGCGCCGACGTCATGGTCGAGCGCGGTGTGCCCAAAGTCGTCGAGCTCAACATCGACGGGGCGGTAGGCGGAGCGATCGAAGCCGATCTGATCGCGGGGCAGTTCATGGAGCTGTACTCCGCACTCGGCGCCGCGGAGCAGACATCGCAGGCGGTCGCGCTACGCCCGCCCCCCTCCGCTCTCGACGCGCTCTTCACCGAACTGACCTCCTTCCTCGGCCTCACCGAGGGCAGCTGCCTCGCCGTCCCCGTCTTCCGCGAGGACGGGCTCGACAGCCTGGCGGACCCCGAGGACTTCATCGCCTTCCTCGCTCCCCTGGCCGAGCGGGGCAAGGCGCACGGAATCTCCATCGTCGGTCATCCGCTGGACCGGCTGACCCTGGACGACCAGCGGCGGCTGCACGCCGGTGAGCACATCGTCCATGGTGTCTTCCGCCTCTTCCTACCGGTCGAGCAGCCGGGTGCGGGACTCGACGCCCTGGCCGGGGCGCTTCGGGCCGGCACCGCGGAGATGTACACGCCGGAGGCCACCAGCCCGGTCAGCGACAAGCGGGTGCTGGCCTGGATCTGGGAGGACCTCCCCGGACTGGACCCGGCCGACCAGGACTTCGTACGCCGCCACATACCCGAGACGACCATCGTCCGAGCGGAGGCACTCAGTGGTGACAGGACGTTCCTGGTCCTCAAGCCCGGCGACGGCTATGGCGGCGCCGGTGTGACGCTGGGGCGTTCGGTGACCGAGGAGGAGTGGCGGGAGCTGATCCTGTACGCCGCAGAAAGGGGCGACCACATCCTCCAGCGGGTCGTGGACACCGACCAGGTCACCTTCGAGTTCGCGCACGCCGAGACCGGGGAGATCCGCAGCGCCGCCGTCCCGTGCGTGCTGGGGCCACTGGTGTACGGCCGCGAGCCCTCGGGCCTTTACGTCCGGCACTCCTCCCCCAACAGCGGTGTTCTCATCAATACGCACCAGGGTGCCGCCTCCAACGGCGTGCTGGTCCTGGAGAGTCCGGTGGACCAGCGATGAGCGACCGCGCTCGCACCCCCACCCTGTTCGACACGCTGCGGCAGCGCGATTTCCGCTGGTTGGCGTGCGGGAGGATGGCGACCTATGTCGCCAACGCGATGGCGCCCATCGTGCTCTCGTTCGCGGTGCTGGACCTCACGGGCTCGGTGATCGACCTCGGCATCGTCGTCGGCGCGCGGTCCGTCGCCAATGTGGTGCTGCTGCTGTTCGGCGGGGTGATCGCCGACCGGCTGCCGCGCACCTTCGTGCTCCAGGGGTCGAGCGTGGCCGCCGGGATGGCCCAGGCCTTCATCGCGGCGAGCGTGCTGCTCGGCTTCGCCTCCATCCCGGTCCTGGTCGTGGTCAGTGTCATCAACGGCATGGTGTCCGCGGTGTCGCTGCCGGCGGCCGCCGCCCTGGTCCCGCAGACCGTTCCGCACGCGATGATCCGGCAGGCCAACGCGCTCGTGCGGATGGCCATCAACGCGGGCATGGTCGTCGGTGCCTCCACGGGCGGCATCATCGTCGGCTTCGTCGGCTCCGGCTGGGGCATCGCCACCAACGCGGGGGTGTTCCTGCTCGCGGGCCTGTGTTTCGCCGGCATCCGGTCGGCGAAGACGCCACCGCCGAACGGCGACCGGGCACGGCCGCTGGCCGAACTGCGCGAGGGCTGGTCGGAGTTCGTCTCCCGCACCTGGGTGTGGGTCGTGGTGCTCCAGTTCCTGGTCATCAACGCGGTGGTCGCCGGCGGCCTCCAAGTTCTCGGGCCCACCATCGCCGACCAGTCCTTCGGCCGTACGACCTGGGGACTGCTGCTCGCGGCGCAGACGGCCGGCGCGCTCGCGGGCGGCGTCATCGCGGCCCGCACCCAGCCGCGGCACGCCCTGCGGCTGGGCACGGCCATCGGAGTGTTCGAGGCGCTGCCACTGCTGGCGCTCGCGACCACGTCGAACGAGCTCGTGCTGGTCCTCGCGATGTTCGCCAACGGCGTCGCGCTGGAACAACTCGCCGTGGCCTGGGACGTGTCGCTCCAGGAGAACATCCCGCCGGAACGGCTGGCCCGGGTCTACTCCTACGACGCCCTCGGCTCCTTCGTGGCCATCCCGCTCGGTGAGATGGCGGCCGGCCCGCTCGCCCTGCACACGGGACTCCGTACGACCCTCCTGCTCGGCGCCGGACTCGTCGTGACCGCGACCTTCCTGGCGCTGTGCAGCAGCAGCGTGCGCAACCTGACCATCAGACCCGCGGCGCCGCGACTACCTGCCCACGCCCACAGCGAATGAGTCGCCGGTCCGGCCGCCCCGCCGGACCGACCAGGCACCTGGCTGGTGCAGGCCAACCTCGTCTACTACCTCAGCGACTACCTCGCGATGTCGCCGAGCCTGATCGCCGTGGTCTTCGCGGCGCAGGGGGCGGGCGCGGTGCTCGGGGCGGCGGCGTGTCCCTGGCTGGCCCGCCGCTTCGCGTCACGCCGTGCAGCGCGCGCAGCGGTGGGAGCAGGCCGGGTGGGAGGAGCCTGACGATGGCCCTGCCGGGTCATCATCGCAGGGACGGTCCTGGCCGGCGTCGATATCGTCACGCTGATCCCCTTCCAGGACGTCGTCGGCATCTCCGTGCTGTGGGCGCTGATCTACGGCATCGGCACCGTGAACATGGTGAGTTGGTTCGTCCTGCGTCAGCGCACCGCGCCCGCGCGGCTGCTCGGCCGCGTGGTCGCCACCACCAGGATGATCGCGTTCATGTCCATCCCGGTCGCCTCGATCCTGGGCGGTGTGCTGGAACAGCACTGGCACAACATGTATCTGATCATTGCGATCGCGGGCGCGCTGCGGCTGCTCGTCGGTCTCGGCGCCCTGATGTCGCCGCTCAACTCACGGGCGGGATGGAGGAATCCGGACCACTCCTGAGTACAGGAACGACAGGAACCACGGGCACCGCGACGGTGGCGAGGAGCAGGCCCGGGGTGGCCGTCCAGCGCCCCTCGAAGGAGTAGGACGCCGGCGCGCTCCCGGCGCTGGCCGGTTCGCTGACGTCGAGGTGGAAGCTCCCGGAAGTCCGGTCGAACGTGACCGACGCGTCCGCGAAACCCAGACGGCGGCGCGTCATGGGGAACCACGCCTTGTACACCGCCTCCTTCGCACAGAACAGCAGCCGGTCCCAGCACACCTCCGGGTCGGCGCCGGAGAGTACGGCCAGCCGCTCCCGTTCCTCGGGCCGTGTGACGGCGCCGAGCACCCGCCGCGGCAGTGCGGCATGGAGTTCGGCGTCGATCCCCACCGCCCGTATCTCCCCGCTGCGCGCCACCGCCGCCGCCCGGTACCCCGGACAGTGCGTCATGCTCCCGACCACCCCCGCCGGCCACCGCGGTGCCCCACGCTCGCCGGGCAGCAGCGGTACGGGCGGTACGCCGAGGTCGGCCAGGGCCCGCCGGGCGCAGTGGCGGACCGTGGTGAACTCCCGCCGCCGACCCTCATGGCGCGCTGCCCCGAGCGCCGCCCGCTCCTCAGGAAGGAGCGCGGACTCGGTTACGTCCGTGAAGGACTCGGCGCACGCCACGGCGGTCGGCAGGATCAGCTTGAGCACGCCAGGACCCTAACCCGGCCTGCCCGTACAAAGGGCGGGGGCACTGCGAGAAACAGGGTGGCGGCGAGAAATGACCCTCCATCACGTCTGCCCCCACAACCCGACTGCTAGCGAAGCGGCCGCCCGGACTGCGACTGCCTGCGGTGGTGCAAGAACCTGCTCGGGCTGCCCTACCTCCTGCTCCAGCGCTTCGGGCCCTGGCGCCGGCACACGTCCCTCCAGCGCCGGCTCGACAAGCTGCTGTACGCGGAGATCGCCGACCAGCCGGACGTCTTCCGTCCCGAGCGGTTCATCGACGGCCAGCCGCCGGCGAGCCTGAGAGAGCCACACCTGTTCCTGGCCCGAGGCGTCGGCCACGTGATCGTCCTGAATCCGCGAGAGGTGCCACACGAGCCAGGCGATGGAGTTGGCCCGGGGATCGAGACGGGCATGGAGATCCTTCACCGTGAGCCCCTCGGCCGCCTCGTGCACCACCTCGTGGATGCGTCCGAAAGCGTCCGCGAGCACATCTGGTGCCTTCATACTCCGAGTAAACGCGCGGCGTTCCGACCATTGTGAGCCGACACGGTTCCGGGGAGCGCGGTCACCCAAGCGCACCATCGGCGCAGAGCTCCTCCATCATCCGGACGGAATTCGCGAGCAGCTCGTTGAGCAGCAGGGCGGCCTGTGGCGGGGGGCCAGCCCCGTGTCCGGGCACACTTCGCGTGGGCTGACGGCCTTCCCCAGCCCCGAGCGGCGGCGGGTGACGAGCACCGGGACGCGCGCACTTGGCGCCTCGACAAGGGGGACTTCCAGGTCAGGCGGGACCTGATACTGCGGGTGGTCGCATGGTGAGCACATCAGCAGACACTGGCCACGTCAGCACCTTGCTCCTCCCAGGAGGCGATCATCATGCGCTCCTCTGCCGACCGCGGACGCGTCTACCGCCGCTGCGGCTGCCGCGACCAGCACCGCCGCCAGCTGGAACGCACCACTATTTTATCCCCGGCCTTGGCAGCCTGAAGCTCGACGAACTCGGCCGCCGCCATTTCGCCGGCTTCGCCGACACCCAGCTGGCAGTGGGCCGCGGGAGGGTGACCATGTTCCGCTGTCTCGCAGTCGGTACTCGACCGCTTCCGCCGATGCGCCAAGGAAGCCGGTCTACCGCGCATCGGCCTGCACGACCTTCGGCACCTCGCCGCAATCCCCACCATCACCGCAGGCGTCCCCCTCACGGTCGTGTCCAAGACCTTGCGGCATTCCACGCTGTTCACCACAGCAAACCTCTACAGCCACCTCACCCGGCAAGCCGCCCGCGATGCCGTGGACACCATCGACCAGGCCCTGACCAACGCCGACCAAGACGCCACCGGCCGCCACTGGCCGCACTGGCTGCGGCCACACCACGACCACACAGAAAGGCGCCACAACCGGCTCTACTCCCCCGCCCCAGCAGCCAGTTCACCCCAGGCATCCCAACTCCAGGGCACATACGCGACCACCATGCGACCACCAGGCCTGCGAACGCGGAAAAGGCTGCTCTCCCATCTCTGAGAAAAGGGCCTCCGACTGCGAAAACGCTGGTCGGCACGACAGGATTTGAACCTGCGACCCCTTGACTCCCAGTGGTCCCCACAGGCGCGGCTGAGGGACGTCCCGGTGACCGTCGCGCGACTCCGCCGCGCAGTCGGCCTCCGAGCCGACCTGATCCGACGCCACGGGCCGGAGCCCATGCAGGAAGAGCTGGATCTAGGGCTCGAGGAACTGCAAGAACAGGAGTTCCACAACGACCTAAACCAGCTTGATCCAAACGTCGGCGTAGTGCTCTTGGCCTACGCGTGTGCCATGGACAAAGGGGTCATGCGCCTGGAGTGGGGAGACGCAGAGCTACGCCGTGGCGACCGCCATTTGCTCTGGCACCACCACGAAGCGCTCGAGCTGTCCAGTACACGACGATCCGCCTAACCCTGGTGCGGACGAACCACTAGCCAAGTGCTTAGAAGGCGCTTGATGGTCCGAGCCCTGCACGGACTCTTACCTGCAGTTGGCAGCGCTGTGATGGATCGGCCTGCCCGGCTTCGACGCGCATTCGACAGAAGACAGTGACTGCTGGGGCGGCGGAGCACCGGTACGGGCGCTGTGGCCGCGGCACCGCTGATGCGGACACCCCGGGCCGAATCTAGACTGACGAAGGCATGGAAAGTCCCGAATTAGGGAGATGTGCACCATGGCCAAGCGAGGGAACAAGCGACGCGGCCGTAAGAAGAAGAAGGCCAATCACGGCAAGCGTCCCAACGCCTGAGCCAACCGAGCAGCCGAGGGGCCCCTGTCTTCGCCGCCCGGATTGGGTCGAGGATGAGGATTCCGCAGCGGTGCGGGAACACGACACAGAGCCGGACTCGATGAGACTGGGTCCGGCTCTTGAAGGCTGCGCCGTTTCCAGAGTTGGGCAGGGAATGTTCGAACCTGCGCACACGGCGCCGGAGGCCGCTTCGGCCTTTGGGATCGTCGCTGGTCACAGGTCCGGATGTGGGCAGTGAGTTGTTTCCTGTCCACGAATTGTCCACGGCTGCTGAGGACCTACCTTGTAAGTTCGACTCGATGGCTTGACCTCACCCGCTCGGTGAAGACCAACAGGCGCTGCCCTCTCCACGTAGGACCGCCAAGATGCGTGGTCATCCATTGCCGTTGATGTCACCCGTGGATGTCAGCTGCCACGTCCGACGTCAGCCCTCCGGGTGCAGGCATGGTCCAACCAGTGCCGCAGAGCGACTCCGGGGCCCCAGGCCAGAGCGGTGGGAGACCGGTCACCCCCGGTGGTCCTCTGTCACCGTTGGCCGACCTCGCACGGCCCAGAGACGGCCCGGCGATGATCGGACCATCCTTGTGATCACTGCTTTGTAAGTTCGTTCCTGTGAGCGCTCCAGTGCTGGACGGCCGCGTCTGCGGAACTGCACATTCAGCGGCGTCGATGCCGAGCAAATGCGAAGGCAAGTATGCCGAGGGCCCAGGCAATCAGAAGGGCGCCCCACAGTGGCATGGTCACCTCTGGAATGAGAAGGCGGATCTTGGTGCTCGCGTTGTTCTCGAAGATGAAGATCAAGGCGATTGCGGTGATCAGAGCGAACGGGGCGACGCGGCGGACACCAGGACGGGAAAGGAATGACGTGCGCGGCTGCTTGGCTGTGCTGGTCCGAGCCATGGATGTGCCTCTCAATCACATGCCCCCTGCATCCAGCATCGCCCTCCCACCAGGTGGCCGCTACCGAGGGAACCGCGCGTCAGTCCGTGCGCGCCATGGCTGACGAAGTCGGCGAGCTGTAAATCTGTCGGCTTACGCCTGCGCAGGTTCGAACCCTGCACCCGCCACACGAGGGGAACAGCCTCTGACCAGTGCATACGGTCAGGGGCTTTCCTCGTTTCCGTGCTCCGCGAGTCCCCGTTTTTCCCCACCGTTCCCCGCCCCATCTGGCACGCAGCGGGCACGGGGAGATCACCTCGATGCGAACTACCGGCTGGACGGTTGCTGAGGTCTGCTCAGCCGGTGTCAGTCGCCTGCTGAGAAAACATGCGGCAGCCACCCCCGGGCGATGACATCGGCCTGGCCGACCACCCGCGGCACATCGGCCCGACGGCACGGCAGCGGTGCGCCCCGCGCGAAATAGGCTTCCGCAGATGTCGCGATTGCGCCGCTTCACAACCGTCAGGCCACTACTGAGTGCATTCAGTCAATCCCTCTGGGTAGCTACGGGTTGCTTCACTGTCGCCACCGAGGAGGAAATGACCCATGCGTCGCTTCATCACCGCCGTTGTCAGCTTCGTTTCGGCCATCGCACTCACCGCGGGGCTCACCTCGACCGCCTCCGCCTCGCCCACCAGCACTCCAACCGCACGGGCCGTCGGCGCCGGGCAAGGCATCGATGAGTGCCCGCAGAAGTTCTACTGCCTCTACGACCACCGCGGCTTCAACATCCGCCACGCCGACGGCCAGATCTGGATCTTCAAGTCCCCCGTCACCGACCTCGGGACGCAGGGCGCCGCCGACAGGGCCAGCTCCGTCGTCAACAACCTGGACGAACCCATCTACCTCTACCGGCACTTCCCGACATGGAGCGACCCGGGGACCTGCCTCGAAGTGCCTCCGCACACCCACGTCTACGACCTCGGCCTGTACACCCTCGACAACGAGGTCTCCTCCGTAGCCCTGAGGGAATTCCCCTGCTACTGACCTGGCCGCGATGGTGAGCTCCCATGCGTACAGGTGCTATCGAGCACGTGATTCCGCGGTCGCGCTGACACCTGTGGCAGTGGGGAAACGATGTAGGGCTCCGCGCGCCCCGCTAGTCCGTGATCGATCCGCATAAACGCATGGACGGGTGGATGTTCAGCTCGTTGAGATCGCCGCCCGCGCGGGACTGACCCAACGCGAATTCGCCGCTGCAGTCCGCCTGTCGTACGGCAAGGTCGCCGAATTCCAGAATCGCGGAGCGATCCACTTCCACGCCGTGATCCGCCTCGACGGTCCGGCGGGACCTGACACGCTGCCTCCCGAGTGGGCCACGCTCGAGATGCTCACTGACGCTATCCACGAGGCCAGGAAGCATCCATACACCACGGTGACCGTTCCCGCTGCTGAGGGCTTGCCCGCGCGCTCGCTGTGCCGGGGCGAGAAGCTCGACGTCAGACCAATCAAGGCGTTCGGCAAGGACGACATCACCGAACAGAAGGTCGCTTCCTATGTCGCAAAGTACGCCACCAAAGCGGCTGAGATCGCAGGCGCCACCGACAAGCCGGTCTACTGCGGAACGTGCCGAGGCAGCGGGGGGCGCCTGATGACCGCGTGCGCGGACCTTCAACGGATCTATCCGAAGCGGATGCTGGCCCGTTGGACTCACATGCTCGGCTCCCGCGGCCACTTCCTGACCAAGAGCCGCCGCTATTCCTCGACCTTCACCGAACGCCGCGAAGTACGCGCGGACTACCGCGCCACCAGCACTCCGCGCCCCGCAAGCCGCTGCATACGCGCAATCCACGTCTGGGCCTCTGCATCGGTGGGGAATGCTTCCGAGCGGGATGCACCCCTACCGCGCCGGCTGGGATCTCCGGGTCGTTCCGGCGCTCGGGCATCTCCAGACCCCCCTGGTCACCAACGGCGTGGTGGATCGCGCGGTGCATAGTTGGTCCGGCTGGCAACGGCAGTACAAGCTGGCTGAGGACGAACTGGACGTTCCGCGCTCGCTGGCGCTGCGGGACTGGGCGGCGCTGAATGAGCTGGCCTCGGCGCTCGTGCTCCGGTCGGCCGGTGAGTACGGCGGCTGGGAGGTCTGCCGGCAGACTACGACGGCTCCCGGTGGGCTGGTCGACAAGGGCACCAAGGGCAAGCGCCGTCGCACCGTGCCGATCATCCCGGAGATTCGTCCCATGGTCGCCGCACGGCTGGACGCGGTCGGCCATGACCCCATGAACCGACTGTTCACCGGTCCGCGCGGAGGGCGAATCACCACTGCGGTCCTGCGGGACGCGACGCACTGGGACGAGGTCGTGGTCAAGCTCGGTTACGAGCATCTGCGGCGGCATGACCTGCGCCATACAGGTCTGACCTGGATGGCGGATGCAGGGGTGCCGCTCCATGTACTGCGCAAGGTCGCCGGGCATGGCTCGCTCACCACAACGCAGCGCTATCTGCATCCCGATCTTCGGTCGGTGGACCTGGCGGGCCAGGCGCTCAGCGCGCACCTGGCGGCCGGCCGCGGGGTCACCACCTCCGACGAACCCGCCCCCGCTGGTCCCCAGATGGTCCCCACGGAGCGCTGCTCATGCCGCGAGGGCCTCGGGGCGCTCGACGAGGTGGCCGCGTTCGAAGCGGGCTCCGGCGCGGACGAGCGCGACGAGGTGGGGCGCGGTCACAGCCCGCCAGCGGGCATGAGCGGATTCCACCAGCTTGAAGACCATGGCCAGGGCGGCGGCCCGGGCTGCCGGCGCCCTTGGTCACCTTCGTCCGCAGCCGCACGGTGGCGAACGCCGACTCGATGGGGTTCGTCGTCCGCAGATGAATCCAGTGCTCGGCGGGGAAGTCGAAGAACGCCAGCAGTTCCTCTTCGTCGTCCGTGATCTTCTTGACGGCCTTGGGAAACTTCGCCCCGTACTGCCGGGTGAACACTTGGACGGCCCGGGCCGCGTGCTCACGGTCCCCGGCGTTGTAGATGTCCTGGTGTCCGGCCGCGCCCACGCTCATGTCTTTGCCCTGCTCGGCGCGCCGTCCGCCGACGCGCGCCCGCAGGGACCACTGCGATCAGAGGTGGCGTTTCGCCTCAGGCGGCACGGTAGTTCCTCGGCGCATCCAGCGTCGCGATCGAACGCTATCGCTACCGTGGAGTTCGGATTCCAAGTCCGAAGACCATCGGGCTGGCAGCCGACCACGGCTGACCACCGGACAAGACACGCGGAGAGCCGGATGCGTGCCCAACGCGCAATCCAGTTCGGGTCGGCGGCCCAGGGAAACGGAACGGCAGCAATGCCGTCACCGTGCCCTGCGTCGACCGCACAAGCACACTCTCCACTTCCCCTGCAGTCACGGTCTTCACGCTACGGGAAAAAGGACACTCAAGCATCGCTGACCGTCTCGGCTCACGCGCCGCGCACACGCGCACGTACAGCGCTCTTGAAAACCTGCCTGGCGGCCACGCCCGCACTGGGCCGTCTTATACCACAAGATTCTTTATTGATCACGAGAACGACCATGGGTCGCTTATTCGAGTGCACTTGGACGGTGCGAACCTTAAGCACGTTGAGTGCTGGAGACGATGAATAACGTAATCGTTCTTCAGGAGGGGAATATAACGTGCGCCGAGTCGGTTCTGCGCTCATTGCCATGGGGACGGCTCTTCTCATGCTGGGTTTCACCGTTCCCGCCGAAGCGTCCACCGGTGAAGTCGTCGTATTCGAAACCGAAATCAACCCGCTGACGACATACGAGAACCCCGCAGGCTGCAACAAGCTGCCGCTTGCTGCCCACGTGCTGATCAATAAAACCGATAAACCCGTGCGCGTCTACACGGATCCGCTCTGCCTCAGTCCGAGCTTCACCGTGCAGCCCGGACACGGTTCACACGTCACCCCGGGCAGCGGAAGTTTCTCCGTCTGAGTGCCCGATCGTCAGGAGCTGGCCAATGCGCTCCGCCAGAAGCCCTGGAGCTGACGGGGCTTCCTTGCCCAGCACAGCGGAAGCGACGCACCCGCAAGGAGTTCCGCATGGTTGTTGACCTCGTCGTGGTCGGACTGGGCTACGTCGGACTGCCGCTCGCGCGGCAGGCATGCGCGGCGGGGCTGTCGACCCTCGGCCACGACGTCTCCGCCTCGGTGGTGGCCGGGCTGGGCGCGGGGCGCTCGCATGTCGGCGACGTCCGGGACGCGGAGGTCGCCGACATGCTCTCGGCGGGCTTCCGCGCCACGTTCGATCCGTCGGTGACCGGCCATGGCGAGACGGTCGTGATCTGCGTGCCCACCGGCCTCTCGGCGGACGGTGCACCCGATCTTGCCGCGGTACGGGCGGCCTCCCGCAGAGTGGCTACCCATCTGCGGCCGGGAACACTGGTGATCCTGGAGTCCACGAGTTATCCGGGCACTACGGAGGAGGTGGTGCGGCCGATCCTTGAGCGGGGGAGCGGGATGCGGGCCGGTGAGGACTTCCACCTCGCGTACTCGCCGGAGCGGATCGATCCGGGCAACGGGCGGTTCGGGATCCGCAATACCCCGAAGGTGGTGAGCGGCTGTACGCCGCTGTGCGCCAAGCGCGCTGTCGCCTTCTACGGCCGGTTCGTGGACACATTGGTGGTCTCAAGGGGCACGCGCGAGGCCGAGATGGCCAAGTTGCTGGAGAACACGTACCGGTATGTGAACATCGCGCTGGTCAACGAGGTCGCGCTGTTCTGCGACAAGACGGACATCGATGTGTGGGACGTGCTGCACTGCGCCGCGACGAAGCCCTTCGGCTTCGCACCCTTCGTGCCGGGGGCCGGGGTGGGCGGCCACTGCGTCCCGGTCGATTCCCGTTACCTCGCGGCGAAGGCCGAAGCCGAAGGGGTCCCGCTTCGGATGCTCTCGGCGGCCCAGGACGTGCTGTCGCAGATGCCGCGCCATGTGGTCGAGCGGGCTGCCAGATTGCTTGCGGAGCTCGGAAAGCCGGTGTGCGAGGCGAAGGTGCTGCTGCTAGGGGTGGCGTACAAACCCGATGTCGCCGACACCAGGGAGTCGCCGGCGGCTCCCGTGGCGAAAGGACTCCGCGACAAGGGGGCCAAAGTCACCTATCACGATCCGTACGTACCGGAATTCACGGTCGGCGGTGCGCTCGTGGAGCGGGTTGAGTGCCTTCCTGAGGCGTTGGCCGACGCGGATCTGGCAATTCTTCTACAGGATCACGCCTGCTACGACATGACGATGCTGACGCGCGCCAGATGTGCACTGCTGGACACGCGCGGAAAAGCATCAGGAGCCCGGGTGACTCGGCTCTGAAAACCTGGAACCGACCCGTGAAGAGAAGTGATTGCGGGTCCTTTGAACTTGCGTCGGGCTTCGGTGAAGTTCACGCGAGGTGGCGCCCAATGGAGATACGGCGTCGCGGTCTGCCAGCGAGTCCGAGAGGAATCCGAGAGGAAAAGGAGAACGGAATAGTGAGTACTGCCATCGCGACCGACCGACTGGTCAAGCGTTTCGAGAAATGGGACGCGGACGGCAACGGGGCCCTTGAACGCGGTGACTTCGAGGAGGAGGCTGCCAAGATCGCCCATGCCTTCGGGAAGTCCCCCGACTCGGGGGAGGTGCAGGCGCTGAGGGACGCGTTCCACAGCCTGTTCGACTACCTCGTGCGGGAGGCCGGGGTTCCGGCTGAGGGCCCCCTCTCCAAGGACCAGTTCTTGAGCGTCACCGAGAACCTGATCTTCCAGGGCGGTGAGGCCAACTTCAACCGCGCGCTCGGCCCCGTGGTGAAGGCCATCATCGGTCTCTGCGACAAGAACGCCGACGGGCAGATCAACGCCGGGGAGTTCGAGGCGTGGCTTGCCGGGATCGGCGTGGACCGCGCCGAGGCCCAGGAGGCCTTCCGGCGGGTGGACAAGAACGGCGACGGCGAACTGTCGCTGGAGGAACTGCTCGCTGCGGTCCGCGACTACCACTTCGGCCGCCTGGAGGTTGAGTTGCTGGGCTGACTCCACGGCGATGCGGCCGGTGGTCTCCGCCGAGTGGAAGCCACCGGCCGCATCGTGTCAGGAGGCCGGGCCCGGCACCGGAGTGAAGGCGACCGGCATCTCAGGCCGCAATTCCAGATCGCCCCCGGTGACAAGCCGGTCGGCGCTGATGAGGATGTTGTAGTGGTTGGGGAAGTGGCAGGCGTCGAATCCCAGCACTGTGCCGAGACGGCTG
Source organism: Streptomyces sp. 8N616 (assembly GCF_052246385.1). Classification (NCBI taxonomy): domain Bacteria; kingdom Bacillati; phylum Actinomycetota; class Actinomycetes; order Kitasatosporales; family Streptomycetaceae; genus Streptomyces; species Streptomyces sp. 8N616. The sequence continues at coordinate 111,214 of NZ_JBQQBY010000013.1, forward strand.
CCCCCGATCCAGAGTTCGTCGCCGCGGTCGATCACCCCTGCGCAGGCGAGCTCCGCGAAGCCGAGAAAACCGACGCGGTCGATGCAGGCTCCCGGCGCCGTCTCCCTGTGGTCGGTGGTGACCAGCTCATGGACCTCGCCGCGCCGCACGCAGCGGCTCGCATGCGGTTCAAGGGACATGCCGCGCTCGGTCCGGTGGTGCAGAAGGACCTTGACAAGGACGCCCCGCACCGGCCGCTTGGCGCCGTCTTCGCCGTACGTACTCATCGCTGCTCCCGTGCTGTCGTCGTGGACCGTTCCCCGCGATAACTTGCCTCCACCAGTTCCAGCGCGGCGAGGCCGTCGTCGGTACCGGCGCCGGGCCCGGCCGAGAGAACGGCGGCGAAGCCGTCGAGGACGCCGGCGTACTCGTGCCACAGCGACGCTTTGAATCCTGGGTGCCGCGCCAGCATGTCCGCGTACAGGACCGTGCCGCTCTCCAGTCGCACCTCGACGTCCTTGGTCTCGCCGGGATGCGACCAGTCGAGCTCGACCCTGGCCGTACTCCCGCCCGGAGCCCGCAGGTCCACGACCGCCTGCCGGTCCGTACCCCGGGCGTCGCGCAGGACCGCCGAGCCGGCCACCTCGACGTGGCCGAGGAACTGCCGGACGAGGTCGAAGGCGTTCGGGCCGTTGTCGGCTACGCAGCCGCCGCCGCAGCGCAGCGGATCGAGGTACCAGGTGTCCTGGCCGATGTGCTCCTCGATGCGTTCGAGGTAGCGCACTCTCATCGACGTGATCCGGGCATCGGTCGGCAGGCTCCGCTGCAGCGAGAGCACGTTGTCGTTGTAGCGGCGGTGAAACGCGGTGAAGAGCGGCACCTCCCGGTCGCGCGCCAACGCGACCAGACCATGCCCTTCGGTTCCTGAGAGAGCGAGCGGCTTTTCGACGCAGACCGGGACGCCGGCGAGCAGCGCGTCCCGGCAGACCTCGGCGTGCACATGGTTCGGCGCGGTGACGAGGACGGCGTCGAGACCCGCCTTCGCCAGCATCGAGCGGTGGTCGCCGTAGCAGGGAACGCGTCCGCGGTGCGGGGCCAGCGCTGCCCGGCGTACGTCGCACACGGCCGCCAGCTCCCAGCGCGGGAGGCGGTCGATCGCGGCGAGGTAGAACCTTGAGATGACGCCGAGTCCGGTGACGCCGACGCGGCGGGGGCGGGGCGGCATCAGGCGGCTCCGTTCGCCGGGAGGACGGGAAGGACGAGCCCCAGCTCGGTGAGCTCCTCGTGGAGGTGCGCCGCGACGGGGATCCCGTCGCGCAGGCGCGTGCGCGCGCGTTCGGCTTCCCACCAGCCCGGATAGCGTACGGGAGCGTGCTCGTCGAGGGGCGGGCAGCCCAGCAGGGTGCTGAAGAGCGAGCGCGCCGCGCCGCGGAAGTCCTCCTCCCGGCGCAGCTCGCCCGGCGCGATGGCGAGCGCGAAGAAACCGATGTCGTCGTCGCGGCCGTGCGGACGGCCGTCCCCGCCGAGGCTCTCGGGGGCAGGGCCGACGGCTGCTCCGGGCAGCACAGCGGCCAGCAGCTCGACGGCCAGTCCCAGCCCGAACCCCTTGTACGCGCCGGTATCCGGGTTCCCGCCCAGCCAGCGCAGGCAGGCCTCCCCGCGGTCGAACGCGGCAGGGTCGGTTACCGGGTTCCCGGCCGGGTCCTCCAGCCATCCCTCGGGCACGGTCTCGCCGAGGCGGGCGGCCGTACGGATCCGCCCGGTGGGCACCACCGTCGTGCTCATGTCGAGGACGAAGGGATGGTCTTCGAGCGCGGGCGCGGCGACGCTGAGCGGGTTCGTGCCGAGCATGGCGACCGCGCCCCGCGGAGGACGCGCGATGCGCTGACCGCCGCAGTTGCCCGCGACCACACCGATCATGCCCTGCTTGGCGGCGCGGGCTGCGTGGAACCCGGCGCAGCCGAAGTGCGTCGCGCCACGGACCGACACCAGGCCGATCCCGTGCCGGCGCGCACGGTCGACGGCGGAGTCCATCGCCTCGGAGGCGGCCCACAGCCCGAGTGCGCGCCGGGAGTCGACGACCGCGCAGGCGCCCAGGTCGGTGAGCGTCCGGGGCTCGGCCACGGGGTCGGACCTGCCGGATGTGAGGAGCGGCAGATACAGGCGGCCGAGGTTGAACACGCCGTGGGAGTCGAGCCCGGTGAGGTCTCCGTAACACAGGGCCGTGGCGGCGGTGGCAGCGCGCTGTGATGGGATGCCGTGCGCGGTGAACAGACCGGTGATGGCGTGGCGCAGGTCGTGGTAGTCGACCAGCACCGTCTGCCCTGGCGCGCTGTCGCTCCGGCGGACCGTCATGCGGAACCTCCCCCTTGTTCGGCGGCTTGCCCGGCGAAGGCGACGAGCAGCCCGGAGACCGCGGACGCGAACGCGTCCAGGTCGGTCAGGTCGGCGAACTCTCCCTGTGCGTGCGCATTGTTGCCGTCGAGGGAGCCCGGCCCGAATACTGTGGTGAAAGTGTCGGGAACGCCGTTCATCCAGATGGCGTCGCAGGTGAACGCCGGTTCATCGGCGGGACAGCGGGCCACGCCCGCGGATTCCAGGATTGCTTCGGCCCACGGGTCGGCGTTGTCCAGGCACGGCAGTCCACGCTTGTCCCACTCCAGGCAGGTGATCCCGGCCGCATCCGCTGCCGTACGAGCGAACTCGCCGGTGCCGGCGTAACGTTCGGTGAACTCCCGGACGCCGGAGCCGACCGCTTCGGTCACCGCCTTCTCGGCCTCGGCGCCTTCCGCGGCGGAGCCGTAGGAGAGGTTGAGCAGCAGCCGGCCTCGCCCGTAGACGCGGTTGTGCAGGTGCCCGGTGTGCACACCGGCGACACAGACCCTGCCGGTGCGGCCGTCCGGCGCCCGTGAGCCGAGTGCCGTCGCCAGGTGCTGGGCGAGGAATCCGAGCAGGACTGTGGCGTTGTGCCCGGTGTCCGGGCGGTCGTCGACCGCCCCCTCGCCGTTGACGGTTACGCGCGCCGTCATCGACGCGGTGGCGCGGGGGAGGTGGCGCAGACCGGTCGGTTCGCAGAAGACGTTGAGGCGCCCGAAGAAGCCCGACTCGATCAGTGGCCGTGTCCCGAAGACGCCCATCGCGCCGCCTTCCTCGCCGGAGACCGCCTGGATGAGGACCGCCACGTCGCGCCCGATTGCGCTGTGCGCGGCCGTCGCCGCGCGCACGCCTGCCAGCAGGGCCACCGCGGGGCCCTTGGCGTCGATGGCACCGCGTCCGGTGAAGCGTGCTCCGTCGAAGCCCACGGGTTCGAGGCCGGACACCGTGTCGAGGTGCACGTTGAACATCACGGTCGCCGCGGGCGGCAGAGCAGGCCCTAGGCGCAGTACCAGGTTCGGCTGCTGCGTGAGGAAATCGGGGTCCTCGGCGGCCAGCCGCACCGCGTGCGGCACGTCCTCCCGCCGCACCGATTCCGCGGGCGAGGGGGCGTGATGCAGAACTCGCATGCCGATCGCCCTGGCGGCGAGCGCGTAGTCGCGCTGCGCCTGCCACAACTGGGCGGGCTCCGCCCCGGGACCCGCCTCCAGCGGCCCGGCGGTCGGCGTACGCAGCAGCCGGAGGAGGAGCTCGCGGTCGCCGGCGTGGAGCAGACCACTACCCTTCATTCCCGACCACCCGCGATCGCGTCACCGGGCTGCTGCTGCGGCAGGCACAGACCGGCCAGAAGTGTGCGGAGCCGCTGTCCGGCCCGGACGAACAGCGCCGTCGCGTCACCGTCCCGCACCCGCAGTCCCGCGTGGGGCTGCGTGGCGAGGTGGGGCTCAAGGGAGAGCGCTCCCGAGTAACCGGATCCCAGCAGCAGCCGCAGGCACTCAGCGACGCGCGCCTGGCCTTCGCCGGGGAGCGTGTACGCCGTTCCGTGCGGCGTCCTGGCGGCGTCCTTGATGTGCACGTGAGTGACGTACGGGAGGATCCGCTCCAGCAGACCGCAGGCGTCGTAGCCGTGCGGGACGCCGTTGCCCGTGTCGAACAGCAGCCGGAGTGCCGGACTGCCGACGGCTTCGACGAGGCGCACCATCCGTTCGGCGCTCTCGCCCGCCCACCCTGCGCAGTTCTCGTGCACGAGCGTGATGCCCGCCTGCTCCGCGCGGGCGGCCAGGCGGGAGACGCGGTCGATGACGCGCTGCGCCCACTCGGCCTCGGCGAGGCCGTCGTTGGGGTACGACATGATCCTGACGTACCGGCACCGCAAAGTGGCGCACCGCTGCGCGAGCGTCTCCAGTTCGGCGAGGTCGTCCTCGAAGGCACCGGTGACGGGCCGGGCCCAGTTCCCGATGCGGGAGGCGAGGCACACCACGTCGATCTGCGCGTCCCGAAGCCGGTCGGCGACGCTGTGGAACGCGCCGGGAGTGAGGTCGGCCAGCCATGTGCCGTCCACAGTGCGCAGCTCCAGCGCGGTCCAGTTCAGTCTGCGGACCGCGGCGATCTGTCCTTCGATCCCGGCGGCCGCCTCGTCGCCGATGCCCGCGAGGCGGCTCGCGACGGCCGCCCCGGGGGCGTCGTGTTCACCGGGCATGCCCGTCCCCCGCGCTCGGCCCTTCCGCGGCACGGCAGTGGTCTTTGGCCTCGCACAGCAGGCGGGTGGCCTCGTGGTGCGAGGAGAAGTCGGCCCGTCTGCCGTCGTGGAAGTCCTCGTATGTACGCCGCATGAAGACCGTCAGCGCGTCGTCGCGGAAGATGTGGTGGCGGCGCCCTGCGCCCGCGACCACAAGATGCGCGTGGTCGTCCTTCTCGCTCAGCGGATAGTGCCCCGTCGCGCAGCCGTGCTCGAACCGGAGAGTGATGCTGCGCTGCTGCACGGGTGAGGTGAGCCGGGAGGTGATTGTGGTCCGTACGCCCGAGCTGTGCGCCAGGATGAGCCGCGCGCCTCCCATACGGGGGCGGACGATACTGTTGCCGTTTTCACCGTCACTGCAGTGCATGTCGCTCCAGTGCGCGTCGAGGAGTTCGGCGGGTCCTGCCAGATCGAGCACGACGCCGAGGGAATGGGGGATTTCCACATCGAAAGCCGTCGGATGGCCCTCTGTGGTCAACGACCGCAAAAAGCGCGGCTTGTGCTGAGCGACCGAGACCGAGACCAGCGCACCGAACGTGCGCTCCTGCACCAGACGACACAGTCTGCGCGTGAGTTCCGAATGGCGCCAGTGGGAGACGACCGCGAGATCGAGGCCGTATTGCCGGCGCAGCCGGACGATTGCGTCGAGTTCCGTGCGGTCGGCCGCCAGCGGCTTTTCGACCAGGAACCTACGGAAGCCGCGTTCGGCGAGTTCGGTGAGCACGGGGATCCGTGACAACGGCGGCGTGCACACGTGCACCACGGCGGACGATGGCGGGACGAGCCGGGAGGCTTCGGCTATCGAAAGGACGACCGTGACACCGCGAAGGTCCCGGCCGGCCTCCGGACGCGGATCGCACGCTATCGGCGGCCCGGTGAAGCGCGGACCCTCCGGCGAAGAGGCCGTTTTCGAAAGGGCTTTCAGGTGCAGTCCGGCCCCGGAGCGGCCCAGTCCGATCACGAGGGGTTGCAGCATCTTCCTCCGTAGAGGGGGCTTGGTCGATGTGGTCAGGCGCCCGGCGCCAGGCCTCAGCGGCCCGCGGCGGAGGACGCGAGGACCTTCCGGCACGGCGTACGGTCGCGCCCGGTCGAAGCAGAGTCAAGCAATACGAACAGGTCATACCGCAAAGTGTGAATATGACCGTGGGACAGCTAACGGCTTTTCGCCGTGGGTAGCTCACTACGGCTGGTGATCCACCGAACGCATTCGGGGTGTGGGTGGCATGTTCGAAGGAGATCCCAGTGGGGCGGGCGGCGACATCATGGCCCGTTCCCGGGACATAGCCGAGACAATTCCGTTCTTCTCCCAGGTGGCGTCATTCGAGCGCCTGTGGCCGGTGATCGAGGCACGCGTGGAGGAGGTTTTCGACAACGGAAAATTCTCACACGGCCGTCAGGTCGCGAAGCTGGAGGGGGAATTGGCCGCGTATACCGGCGCGCGTTTCACCGTGGCGGTGAACAGCGGTACGGACGCGTTGGTGCTGCTGTTGCGCGCGTGCGGGCTCCGCCCCGGCGACGGGGTTCTCGTGCCTGCTTATTCGTTCGTGGCCACTGCCACGTCCGTGGTGCTCGCCGGCGGGCGGCCACAGTTCGTCGACATCGACCCCGTCACGTACGCGATGGAGCCGGGCGCACTGGGGGCCGCCGTCACACCGGCGAGCCGTTTCATCATGCCCGCGCACCTGTTCTCCCAGATGGCCGACATGACCGGACTGACCGCCGTCGCTGCCCGCCACGGGCTGACTGTGCTGGAGGACAGCGCGGAGGGGATCGGCATGCGCCAGAACGGAGTGCACGCGGGTCTGCACGGCGCGGGCGGTGTGCTCTCGTTCTTCCCGAGCAAGACCCTCGGCGCCCTCGGTGACGCCGGCGCCGTACTCACGGACCGGCCGGAGGTGGCGGAGACGGTCTCGGCGCTGCGCCACCACGGCCGGTTCGGACGGACGGTCGACAACTTCCCCGGGATCTCCACGGAAACCGGGCTCCCCGGGATGAACAGCAAGATGGACGACATCCAGGCCGCCGTCCTGCTGGCCAAGCTGACCTGCCTGGACAGCGATATCCGGCGGCGCGCCGAACTGGCCGAGGCGTATCGGGAGCGGCTCCGGCACATCCCCGGAATTGTGCGCCTGCCCGAGGTAGTCGATCGCGGACCGGGCTCCTCATGCGTCTTCTACGTCTATCTGATCGAGGCCGAGCGCCGCGACGCGCTCGTCGGCCATCTGGCGCGGCGCGGCATCGGCACCGAGGTGTACTACCCCCTTCCCCTGCATCTGCAGCCGTGCTTCGCGGAATGGGGATATTCCCGAGGGGACTTCCCCCACGCCGAGGCGGCCAGTGCACGCGCGGTGGCGCTGCCTTTGTATCCGGACCTCACCATGGAGCAGGTCGACCAGGTCTGTGAGGCCGTGCACGACTTCTACGCCGGGAGGCCGGTGTGACGTCGTTCCGGCAGCGGATCCCGTTCTTTCCGCCGGACCTTTTCGAAGACGACCGCAAGGTGATGCTCGGCCTTCTGCGTGACATCGGACGCGCGCCTGAGCAGCGCTTCATTCTCGGTGCACACACGCGCGCGTTCGAGGAGCTGCTGCGGGATTTCCTCGGTGCGGCGGACGTGGTCGCGTGCGGCAGCGGAACTTCGGCGCTCGGCCTGGTGCTGACCGCGATGGGGGTGGGCGCGGGGGACGAGGTGGTGGTGCCGGCCTTCGGCTGCGCGCCGCTGGCCGCCTCCGTCGTGACCGCGGGAGCCACGCCGGTGTTCGCGGACGTCCATCCGCACACAATGGTCGCCGACCCCGACGATGCGGAGAGGCGGATCACCGAGCACACCAGGGCGGTCATGCCGGCGCACATGTTCTCCGTCATGGCCGACATGCCACGGTTCGCACGGATCGCGCGGCGGCGGGGCGTCCGGCTGATCGAGGACTCCGCGGTCGCGCAGGGCGCGGTGCTTGATAGGACGCCGGCGGGCCTGTGGGGAGAGGCCGGAGTCTTCTCGTTCGTGCAGGTGAAGTCCTTCGGCATGCCGGGCGAGGGCGGAGCGGTCGTCACCCGGGACGCCGCGATCGGCCGGCGGGTGCGGATGCTGCGCAACCACGGGCAGGACGGCACACAGCGGTTCGTGCACCACCTCGTCGGACACAACAGCAGGTTCGACGAGATCCAGGCCGCCTTCCAGACGTATCGCTTCGCCGGGCTCCCTGAGCGGCTGGAGCGGCGGGCGGCCATCGCCGACTACTACACCGAGCGTTTCTCCGCTCTGACCGGACGGGGCGTGACGCCGCCGCCACCGGGCCGGGAAGGCCGCTGCTACTACGTCTACTCACTGCTCGCGGAGCGCCGTGACGAGCTGAAGAGGCACCTGCTGGACCAGGGCGTCGGCTGCCACGTCTACTACCCGCTACCACTACCGCTGCAGTCGGCGTTCGCCCCCTTCACGAAGCCAGGCGACCGGTGGCCGCACGCCGAGCAGGCCAGCAGACAGACCCTGGCGCTGCCGGTCTACCCCCACCTGACCGACTCGCAGGTCGAGTACATCGCCGATGCCGTGTGCGGGTTCCCCCGCGGGTGATCCCCGTGGGCGATGAACACGGTCGACTGCCAGGGCCGTTCGCCCCGAAGGAGGCTGCGTGCAGACCGATATACAAGTCAAAGGGGACGAAGTGACTCCTCCGACGGACGAGGACGTGACACGAGAATGGGCACGCCGGGCCGAGCGTGAGGGCCTTGCGCGGGTGATGCGAGCGTCACAGCCTTCCCGACTCAATTCCCAGGTCACCGACGCGACCCGGCGCATCGTCGCCGACTACCTGCGCATCGCGGCGGCGGGACTGCGGCGGCCCGTGGCGTCCGCTCTGGAGGTCGGCTGCGGAGTAGGCAGGCTGACCCCGACCCTGGCCGACCATGCCCGGCACGTCACCGCGATCGACATGACCCCGCGGATGCTCGACTCCGCGAAAGCCGCCTGTGCCGGCTTGACCCATGTGGACTTCGCGCTGGCGCGTGCCGAGGAACTCCCATGGAGGGGAAGCACTTTCGACGTCGGCGTCTCTGTCTGGGTCCTGATGCACCTGCTGGACGAGGAACAGCTGTCCCGCGTGTGCACGTCCCTGGCCGAGTCGAGCCGGTACGTCGTGCTGATCGAGTACGAGCATGCCCAGATCCCCGTGAGCCGCTGGTCGCGGCTCCGCGCGCTCGACTACTACCTATCCCTGCTGACCGGTGCGTACGTCGTTGAGGAACGGTACCTGGACTACGGCGGTGACCGGTCGACGGCCGCACTGATCCGTCTCCCCCACCCGGCGTGATCCGAGCAGAGGCGTAAAAGGAGCGGAACAGATGACCAACCGCACCGAGGCCGGACCACGTCCGATCGACCGCGTCCGGCCGGAGAGCAAGATCCGCAGCTATGCCCGGCTGGGCAAGCTCGACGTCTACGACTACTACCTCAGCATCGCCGTGGTCCTATCGGCGGTGATACCGCCCGTAGCGCGGTTCGAACCCGCCACCGCCTGGATGCTCGCGGCGTTTCTGCTCGGCGAGATCCTCGTGATGATGGCACTGGTCGCCCTGGACGACGTCACCGGCTTCCGGGACGGCAGCGACCTCGCGAACTACGGCCCGGACAACCCCCTGCGCAAGAAGCTGCGCAAACCACTGGTGGCGGGCACTCTGACGCCTGGGGAAGCCCTCGGTTTCGCGTGGCTCACCGCCGCGGCCGGTGCCGTGCTGTGGGGGGCCGCCATGGCGGTGGCACCGCACCGGCCGACGTGGACAGCGGTGGTGATCGCGGCCCTGTTCGTGATCTCCCTGCAGTACTCCTACGGCATCAAGATCAGCTATCACGGTTTCCAGGAGGCGTTCCTCGTCGCGCTGGGCGTGGCGCTGGTGATGGCGCCGTACGGTCTGGCGACCGGGCAGTTCTCCGCCTTCGTGCTCGTGCAGGGCCTGCTTTTCGGGTTCGGACCGCTGATGTTCGGCGTGTACTCCAACACCAACGACGTCGAAGGGGACCGCAGCGTCGGGCGGCCAACCGTCGCGTGCCTGGTGTCGCCGAAGGGCAACGCGCTCTTCATCGGTGCCCTGTCGGCGGCGGAGTTCCTGCTCGGCGCGGTCTCCTCCGCGACCGGCATCGCCCCTTTTTGGTTCGTGCTCCTGATGCTGCCCGCGACGGCGCTTCGCACGAAGCAATATCTCACCGGTTTCCGGCAGGGAGACATCATGCGTGCCCGGAAACTCGGCTTCGCGGTGCACCGCGTCAGCGTGGCGCTCCTGATCGCCGCCAATCTGCTCGTCGGGTCGGGAGGCGCCGCATGAGCCCTGACCTGGACGTCGCCGTGGTCGGCGCCGGCATCGCCGGGCTGACCGCCGCACACGAACTGCAGCGCGCCGGGCGCAAGGTTCGCGTCTTCGAGGAGAGAGGCCACGTCGGCGGCCGGATGCACAGCTTGCGGCACGACGGCTACACGATCGACGAGGGCGCCGAGCAGATTCCGCTGCACGGCTACCGTGCGACGTGGGAGCTGCTGGCACGCCTGGGCGTACCGGACGGTGACGTGCCACGCATCGGCAGATCCATCGCCACCTGGCGCAACGGCCGGGCCCGCCCCGGCGTGGCGGACAGGTCCGCCGTCCTCACCGGCGCCGGGCTGTCCCCGCGCGCCCGGCTCGACCTCGCCCGCTTCCTGGTCTGGACAGCGCTGCGCCGCAAGAGCTTCGACTGCGACCACCCCGAGGAGACCCCGCTGGGGGCGGCGACGGTCAGAGAGTTCGCCGGGCGCTACCACCGGGACCTGCACGACTACCTCCTTCAGCCGGTCACGGGCAGCTTCTTCGGCTGGAACACCGCGCGCTCCACGGCGGCCCCGGCGGTGAGCCTGCTCCTGGCCGTGGGATACGCCGCGAGTTGGCGGACGTACCGGGGCGGCATGGACCTGCTCGCCCGCCGTCTCACCGAAGGACTCGACGTCGTCACCGGCAGCACGGTCCGCCAGGTCATCTGCGACCACGACCGTGCGCGGGTGGTCCTCGGCGGCAGCGGCGAGACCCGTCCCGGTGACGCCGGTCAAGGTGACGTCGTCACGGCGCGCTCGGTGGTGCTGTGCGTGCCCGCGCCGGTCGCGGCCCGGCTGTACGCCAACGCGCCCGAGGAGGAGCTCTCCTTCCTCTCGGCGTGCACATTCACTCCGACGCTGAAGGTGAGCTGCCTGCTGGATCGTCCTCTCGCACCGCCGTCGCGCAGGCCGCTGTACGTCCTGCTCACGCCCGAAGCTGAGGACAGCGTGCTGTCCGGCATCGTCGTGGACCACGCCAAGCACCCGGACCGGGCGCCCGTCGGCAAGGGCCTGCTGAGCCTCATGGCCAACGCCCGGAGCATCCCGAAACTGCTCGACACACCGCGTGACCAGATCGCCGCCCGGCTCACAACGGCAGCACGACGGTACGTCCCCGGGCTGGAGGCGGCCGTCCGGCACACCTTCGTGCACTCCTTCGTCCACGGTCTGCCGGAGGCCACGCCCGAGGCGCTGCGGCGCCGCGCGCGTTTCGTGACACGGGGCATCAGGCCGGTGGAGTACGCGGGCGACTGGGTGATGCTGCGCCCTTCCAGCGAGGGCGCGGTGCGCTCGGGCGCGCTCGCTGCCTCCCGGGTCCTCAGCCGGCTTCCCCGGCTGCGCCCGGCCGACCGGATACCGCTGAAGGAGGTGACCTTGTGAAACCGCACGACATGGGTGTCCTCTTCGACGAGTGCGTAGAACGCGGCGCCGGAACGCACATCCACCTGGACCGTCCCTTCGACATCACCACCGCCCCCAGGACCGACTACACCGTCGCCGGGCTCGCCACGCTGGTCGAAGACGCCGCAGGGTGGCTGGCCGCCGCGGGAGCCCGTAGAGGGGATCGTGTGGCGGTCGTCAAGGACAACCACTGGGACTACGACCTGCTGGCCTGCGCCGCAGTACGGATCGGCGCCGTACCCGCGCAGCTGTCCGCGCACCTGCCAGGCGAGGCGCTGCAGATCCTGCTCGGACGCCTGAACCCCGTGCTGCTGGTGACCACGGCCGGCCTGCTGGAGCGCAGCCGGGAGGAGGGTGTCGACCTCGCCTCCGGTGCCGGGGCCACGGTGGTGCTGGACGGCGCGGCACCGGGCGCGCTCAGCCTGGACGACGTACAAGGACACGCCGCGCCGAGGCCGCAGCGCCGGCACGACGACGAGCCCCTGGTGATCAACCACACCTCGGGCACCACCGGGGTGCCCAAGCTCGTGGTGCACTCGACCCGCACGATCATCGGCAAGCTGGCGCGGTTCGAGGCCGTGCGCTATCCGCGGATCGGCCTGCGGCGCAGCGACACCGTCGCCAACGCGAGCGCGTTCGCGCACGGCAGGACCTTCTGCTGGACCGCGAGCGCGATGTGCCTGGCTCCGAAGAAGATCCTGGTCATCACGCGGCAGGATCCGGACGCCGCTGACCCGGTACTGCGCGCGCATCCACCGACCGTCATGGAGGCGCTGCCCGCGTCGTTCGTACGCTTCCGGCCGCTGACCGAGCGCCTGGACAACCCCTTCCGGCAGGTCCGCATGTTCGTCAGCACCTACGACGCCATGCATCCTCCCACCCTCCGCGCCTACCTGCGGGCGAGCCGACACCGCAGCCCGCTGTGGATGCAGGGATGGGGACAGACCGAGACGGGGCCGCTGACGTTCCGCTTCCACACCCGCAGGTCCGTCTCGGCGCAGCGGCGCAGGACCACGACCCGCAACCTGGGCCGCCCCGTCCCGGTGAAGACACAGCTGCGGGTCGTCGACCCCGAGACCTTCAAGCCGCTTCGGCGCGGAAAGGCCGGCCTGGTGCTGGCCAGGACAGCAGCCTGCGGCCTCGGCTACATCGGTGAGAGCGACCGCTGGTCGGCCAAACGGGTCGGCACCTGGTGGAACACCGGCGACATCGGCAGCCGCAGCCTCGGTGGCACCGTCCAGCTGCTCGACAGGGAGGTCGACCACACGCCGCAGCTGAGCTGCCTGCAGACCGAGGACCTCATCGAGGACCGGCTGCCGCAGGCCGTCGAGTGCATCGTGCTGGGCAGCCCGGGCCAGGAGCCGCTGCCGGTCGTCGTCACGGCGGACGGCGACCTCGACGAGAACGCCTGGCAGCGCGCGGTCAGCGACCTGCCACCACTCCAGAAACCGATCGTGGCCCTCTGGGAGCATCTGCCGCGCACCGGCACGGGCAAGATACGGCGCACAGCGCTGCTGCAGCAGCTCACCGGGCGCACGGACACCTACGGATCCGGTCGATGGACCTGAGAGCGAAAGGAGCCGGAGTGCGCCAGCGCCTGGCCGAGAACCCCGGGTACGTCTTCGACAACACCACGGTGCACAGCCGCGAACAGCACCACTGCCTCACGGCCGCCTACGACCCGATGACCCTTGAGCGGCTTGCCCAGACCGGTGTCGCTTCCGGATGGCGGTGTCTGGAGATCGGCTCCGGCGGCGGCAGCGTGGCGCGGTGGCTGGCCGAACGCGTGGCACCGACCGGAGAGGTGGTGGCCACCGACATCGATCCGCGCCACCTCACCGAGCGGCCCTGCCTCACCGTCGCCAAGCACGACGTGGTGACCGATCCCCTGCCTTCCGCCACCTTCGACCTCGTCGTCGTCCGCCTCGTTCTTCAGCACCTGCCACAACGGCTCGCGGTGCTCGGCAAGCTGGTGCGTTCCCTCAAGCCGGGCGGCTGGCTGCAGATCGACGAGCTGGACACCGCCTACGAACCGCCGCTGCTCACGCCCGACGAGCGCGCGCAGGAGCTGTACGAGACGTTCCTGCGCACCAAGACCGCCGTGATGCGCGCCGCGGGGGGCGATCCGCAGTGGGGCCGGCGCGTACCGGCCGCGATGCGCGCCGCCGGGCTCACCGGCGTCGACCCGCAACTGCGCCTCCAGTTGCGGCACGCCGGCTCGGCCGCCCTCCGGCTGCAGCTGCACCTCACCCACCACCTGCAGGACCGGCTGATCACCGCGGGCATGACCGAGCAGCAGCTCGACGAGGTGCGCGCGCTGATGCGGGACCCGTCCTTCTGCGCCGTCTCCAGCGTCATGTACTCGGTGCACGGCCGCCGCCCCCGGCAGGAGAAGGACGGCAAGGGCGGCAAGGGCGTGGTCTCGTGACCTCTTCCGTGCGGCAGTCCCTCCCTCACTCACGGCCTGGGAAGGCCGCCGACGTCGCGGCCGGTGTGGCCGCACGTGCTCTGGACCTGGCCGGTGCCGACGGGGCCGGGGCTGCGTCCGCCGGGCCCATCGGCTACGAGATCGGCTGGGCCGGCCCCGTCGACCTGCCGCTGTCCGACGAGCGGGCCGTGCAGGCGGCCTGCGGCATCATGCACGTACACGGCAGGGCGGCAGGGCGCCCCGCTCCCCTCGCCGTCGACTACGCCTCGACGGTCGCCGGCGTCCTCGCGGCCCAGGGCGTGCTCGCGGCCCTGATCGCGCGGTCCAGGGGGCTCGAGGTGACCGGCGTACGCACGTCGGTGGGCCAGGCGGCACTGCTCGCTCTCACGCAGTATCTTGCCGCGGCGACCGCCGCCGACGACGACTGGCAGGAAGAGCACGGGTCCGGTAGCCCCGCCTTCGCCTCGGCCGACGGCGTGCGCTTCGAGTTCGAGACCCTGGATCCCGAGCCGTGGCGGGAGTTCTGGCAGCAGCTCGGCGCCGATCCCGCCGACATCGCGCGCGGTTGGCCGCCCTTCCAGCAACGCTACGCCACTGCCGCCTGCCCGCTTCCGGCGGCGCTGCACGAGCTGGTGCGCGGCGAGCCCTTCACGGTGATCAGCGCAGCGGCTGACAGCGCGGGAGCCGCCGTCCTGCCCGTCGGGCAGGACCCGCACTCCCCGGTGGCCGCTAGGCCGTGGACACTCGCGCCCTCGCCCGAGCCGGTCCCCGGGGGGACCGACACACGGCCCGGCCCGCCGCCCCCGCAGCAGCGGCCGCTCGAGGGCGTACGGGTCATCGAGTCGGCGCGCCGCGTGCAGGGCCCCATGGCCGGGCACATCCTGCGGATGCTCGGCGCCGACGTCGTACGCGTCGAGCCGCCGGGGCGTGACCCGATGCGCGGCATCCCGCCGATCGCGGGCGCGTGCTCGGCCCGCTTCAGCGCGCTCAACACGGGCAAGTCCGTCACAGAGATCGACATCAAGTCGGCCGCCGGACGCAGCGCCGTGCACGAGCTGGTGGCCGGCGCCGATGTCTTCCTGCACAACTGGGCGCCAGGCAAGGCGGCCCAGCTGCGGCTGGACGCCGACGATCTGCGCCGCACCCGTCCCGGTCTGGTGTACGCCTGGGCCTCCGGGTGGCACGACGGCTCTCACGCGGCGAACGGCAGCGGTGCGGGCTTCGGTCCCGCACCACCCCCGGGGACGGACTTCCTCGTGCAGGCACACGGCGGCCTTGCCGCGGCGCTGCGGCCCGCCGACGAGGATCCGGCTCCCTCGCTGATGACGCTCACCGACGTCCTGGGCGGGCTGGTGTGCGCGCAGGGTGTGCTGGCCGCGCTGCTCGCCCGCGTACGCACAGGAGGCGGCGGGCGCGTGGATTCCTCACTCTTCTCCGCCGCCGCCATGGTTCCCCGCCCGCGCCGGCGGGTCGTGTGGGGAGTGCTGGACCGCCCGGTGCGCACCGAGGACGGGTACCTCGCGCTGGGTGGGGAGGCCCGCGCCTATCCCGGCCGGGTCGCGGCCGTCGCGGGGCTTGGCGCGTCGGCGGGCGCCGCGGGCATCGCCGCGCGGTTTCGTGCGCGCCCCACCGGCACCTGGCTGTCCCGGCTGGCCGAGGCGGGCCTGAGGGCCACGCCGGTGTGCACCGACCTTGCGGCGCTGGCCGACGACCCGCGGTTCAACCGGGCGCTGGGCAGCGCCGCACACGCCTTCCCTCTGGCTCCGTGGGGGTTCTCATGAGTGCCGCATGGCGGTCGACGAACGGCGTCGAGATCCGGGATCTCGTGCCGCCGCGGGACCGGCGCGCATGGGTCGCCCAGGGGCTGTGCCCCGGCCGCGACCTGTATGCGCTCTTCTCCGAGCACGTACGGGCCCACCCCGCGCGGGAGGCCGTGATCGACGCCACCGGACCGGTGGACTACGCGTCGCTGGATGCCGAGGTGCGGCGCATCGCCGCCCGGTTCGCCGGGGCCGGGCTCACCCAGCGGGACATCATCGCCCTCCGCCTGCCCAACGACCGCAGAATGGTGGCCACCGAACTCGCCGTGGCCGCCCTCGGCGCCGTCGCCCTTCCCTACCCCTCCGGGCACGGCAGCCGGGACACCCGCAGCCTGCTGGGCAGGAGCCGTGCGCGCGGCGCCGTCTTCGCCGACCCGGCCGACGTCGCCCTGCGGTCACAGCTACCCGACCTGCACGCGGTGTGGACCATCGGCGAGAGCCTGCCGGGCGCGCTGTCGCTCGACGCGCTGTCCGCAAGCAGGCCGTCCGCCGGTGGGCCGGGGCCGCACCGTCGCTGGGAGCCGCGCCCGGTCGCCCCCGAGGCGCCGGCGCGCATCCTGGTCTCCTCGGGCTCGGAGTCCGCGCCGAAAATGGTCGCCTACTCGCACAATGCCATGGCCGGGGGCCGCGCCCGCTACGTACGCGCTCTGCACAGCGGGGACGGACCGATGCGCAACCTCCTCCTCGCCCCGCTGGCCTCGTCGTACGGGTCCCTCGGCACGTACGTCACCATCGCGGCGCTCGGTGGCACCCTGCTCGTGCAGGACTCCTTCTCTCCGGCCACGGCACTTCGCATGATCACCGAACACCGTCCGACGCACATCTTCGGAGTGCCGACGATGCTGCGCCGACTCGCCGACCACCCGCCGGCTCCGGACGAGGACACCACGAGCCTGCGCGCGGTGGTCTCCAGCGCCGCTGCGCTGCCCCAGGCCACGACCGAGGCATGCCGCCGCAGGTTCAACCGGCCCGTGATCACCGTGTACGGGTCGGCCGACGGCGTGAACTGCCACACCGCAGCCACCGGCCTCTCACCGGAGAGCGGCACCGGCCTGCCCGACCCCGCCGTGGCGGCCATCCGCATCATCGACGAGCACGGCAACGCGCTGCTTGCCGGGCAGCCGGGCGAGGTCTGCGCCAAGGGCCCAATGACCCCGCTGTGCTACGTCGCCGATCCCGACCTCGACGCCCGCTACCGCACAGCGACCGGCTGGGTGCGCACCGGCGACCGCGGACTGCTGGACGAAAGCGACCGGCTGCACCTGCTCGGCCGGCTCAAACAGGTCGTCAAGCGCGGCGGCTACACCATCAGCCCGGCGGAGATCGAGCAGGAACTCGGCGCCCACCCCGCCATCGCCGAGGTCGCCTGTGTCGGCGTGCCGGACGCCGAGCTGGGGGAACGCCTGTGCGCGTGCATCCGTCAGGCGCCCGGCACGCCGTTTCTGATCCTGTCGTCCCTCACCGCATTCCTTGAGAAGGAGCGCGGTCTGGAGCGGCGCAAGCTGCCCGAACTCCTGCTGCGTGTGCAGAAGATGCCACTCATGCCGACGGGCAAGATCTGCCGCAGGACCCTCACCGCGCTCGCGTGCGAACGCTATCCCTGCCTGCCGGCCCGAGACCCCTCCTCCCCCTCCGCCTCTCCTCCTACCGGGCCCCGAGGGGTGAGCACACCTTGACGGACCGCCACGCCGTGCGCCTGGAACTCGACCGACTCACGCCCGGCCCCCTCGGCGCCCTGCACGGACTTGCGTCGGACAGCGCGGCGGAAGCGATCGCCTCAGGGCTCGACCCGCGCCTGCTGGAGCTGGTCCGGCTGCGCGCTTCACAGCTCAACGGATGCCGGTTCTGCCTCGATGTGCACACCCGGCAGGCACACATCGCAGGAGAGGGGGAGGCGCGCCTGCAGGCGCTCGCCGCATGGCGCGAATCGCTCCTGTTCGACGAGGGCGAACGTGCCGCGCTGGCACTTACCGAATCCGTGACCCTCCTGCATGATGGGCACGTCCCCAGAGAAGTCTACGAGCCAGCGCGCGCCCACTTCGACGACACGCAACTCGCCCATCTGCTGTGGACGATCGCGATCATCAACACCTATAACCGGCTCGCCCTCGCCGCAAGGGTCGGCTGACAGATCCGTTCCGTCCGTAGGTGGCCCCAAGCGCCACCCGCGGGTGGCGCTCGAGCGCAAGCAGATGCGGCACATCGTTGGCGAACCGGATGTGGCAACCACAGCGTCGTCCACACCCGACCGGAGCGGGAGGTCCCGCTCCTCCATCGCATCAGGGATGACAATTGCTCAGCGAGGCTGCACTTGCCGAAAACCTCGTCCACCCAGGTGGGAGGCATTCCGCGGACCGAGGAGAGCGACCGGACGGCCCGTCTCTCGGGCACGGCGGGTGCAGCTGTCGTCCGCGGTGGGGGCTTCGCCCGTGGTGCGCACGAACCGCTCCGCACGGATCCCTGGGAGCCCGAGGGCGAGATTCCCTCGGGCTACCCGACCATCGCCGAAAGCCATCACTCGTGAAGCCGGCAGGTGAATCCTGGCTCAGCCGCAGCCCCCGCTGGCATCTTCCCCGAAGGCAGGGACAGGCTCGACATCCGCCAACTCCCCCGCCGGTGACGGCCGCTGAGCCGGTTGCCGCCAGGCCGCCAGAAAGTCTGGCAGCCGGTCAATGCCCCAGTAGCGGTGAGGGCCGATACGGAAGTACGGGAAGCCGAAGATGTCCTCGTCCCATGCCCTCTGGAGGCAGTGGAGGGCTTCGGCCCGGACATCCGCATCGCGAAGCGCCTTGGTGGGCATGTCCGGGTCCAGCCCTGCCTCGAGGGCCAGGCGACGCAGGGTTTGGGGGGCACAGATGTTGCTCCCGCCTTCCCAGCGTGCAGTGACCATCGCCGTGTAGAGGCGCTCGTCCGCGCCTTGCGCGCGGGAGGCGAGCCACGTCAGGTTGGGCAGCTCCCAGTGGGGATTGCGGTCGATCGGCCAGGTGATCTTGAGTCCGTCGCGGCGGGCGAGACGTCGTACATCGGTGAGTACATAGCGGTGCTTGACCGAACTCATTTCGGCGTAGTGGAAGCCCGACTTGTGGGCTGCGAGTGCTGCGGTGAACTCCGTGTCGGGGTTCCAGATGGGGATGAAGTCGATGGCGCGGTGCATGTCGGGCCGGGCTTTGCGGAGGCGCTCGATCGCGAGCCAGCTGTAGGGGCTGCGGAAGCTGAAGAAGAGGACGGGTTTTGCGGGCATAACAGGGATCCGTCACCTTCCCCTCAGGGCGGCGGTGATGTCGTCGCCGAGCGTCAGGGCCTGCACGTGGACGTCACCTGCCTTGATGTAGCCGTGCGTGATGGTGGCTGTGGCCGTGTGGACGAGTTCACCGTCCCGTTCGGCGTGGCAGTCCATGCGGGCCTCGTAGGTGCGTCCCGCGCTGACGCCTTCCACGGCGAATGTGGTGTGGATGGTCTCGTCGATGTGCGCTGCGGTGAGCAGTTGTACGTGGACTTTGGAGACGACTGGTACCCAGCCGCGGTCTTTGAGGATGGTGACGATGCCGATTCCGCGTGCGGCGAGGAAGCGGTCGACGGTCTCTTCGAGCGTTCGGATGTAGCCGGAGTGCTGGACGCGATCGAAGTAGTGGCAGTAGGTGTAGCGCGCCTTCCATGACCACCAGAACCGTTCGGATCCGTTGGGGGCAAGGAGCACGCCCGGGTCTTCCCCCGCGGGCAGCGGATGGTTGTGGCGTTGGGCCGCCGCGGAGGTGTCCGCACTGTGCGTGAGGAGGGAGGCCAGGTCGTTCGGCAGGGTGGTGTGGGGGGCGGTCTTGTCGGGGGCGAACAGTTCCGCAGTCACCCGGGCTCGCAGGATGGTCACCTCAGTGCCATCGCGGTATGTGGTCAAGGTGACGGAGAAGTGTCCTGGTTTCCGTGCCCGTACGTACGCGGTGGCCTCGTCGTCGATGGTGAGGACGCGTACGAGCCGGGCCGAGGTGTCCACGAGCTGGAGCGCCAATCCATGCTCGTGCAGGAGGCGGTGGGGGCCGAAGCCGCGGTGGCGGAACCAGTCAAGGACTGCCTCTTCGACCAGGTAGAGCATGTGCTTGAAGCCGATGAGCGTGCCCATGTTGGCCCCCTCGTATCGGGGGCGTAGGGACGTTGCCAGGGCGTTCGTGGTCATCGTCATGACGCTCCGTTCGTCGTGGCTGCAGGGCGGCTCCAACAGCGGAACAGTGCAGCGCCTACGCCTCCGTCGCGATCCGCGCCCAGGAGTAACGAGTGCTCGCCGTCGCGGTCGGGGTCTTCGCGGTGCAGCGCCAGGAGGGCTGCCAGAAGCAGGCCGCCTGAGGCGGCGCGGCATTCGCCTGCCGTGTGCCAGGTCTGTACCGGCGGGGTGCCGAGTGCGTCGGTGTCGAGACCGCTCGCCAGGGCTTCATCGTCGGTGATGATGCGTGCCAGGCGGCTTGCATCGAGGTCCGCTTGGGAGAGGACCTTGGACACGCAGGCCGAGAGCTCCCGTGTTCGGGCCGCGGGCTCCGTGGCGAATCCGGTGGTTACGGCGAGGAGTTCCGCATCGATGTGCCGGCCCGCGGCCTGAGCCCGCTGTGTGGTTTCGACCGTCAGAACAGTGGCCCCTTCGCCAGGGGGTACGCCTCGGCGACCGCTGGGCTCAGCCAGGTGCGTGAGCCAAGCACTGTAGGGTGTGAACTCCTCCACTACACCGGCGAGCAGGGCGTCGGCATAGCCGCGGCGCAGGAGTGTGGCGCTGTAGCGCAGCACCCGCAGCAGGGCCATACGGCTGCTGGCGATGGTGGTGTTGGGGCCGCTGAGGCGGTAGTGGATCGCTGACTGTGCGGCAGCGTGGTTCATCACGGTGCTGGGGAACAGGGCGGGACTTCCGTGTTCGGGCCGTGGGTCGGTGAGTGTGACCCGGGTGTAGGAGCCTGCCGCGTTCAGGCTGCCTTCCCCTGATGCGATCACCGCTCCGATGCGGTCCCGGTTGGTGTCGTTGATCTCCAGGCCGCTGTCCTTGAGGGCCGTTCCGCAGGTCGTCAGGATCAGGTTGGTGCCGCGGCTGCGGAAGGCGGCGCCCTTGAAGCCGGTGCGCCGGCCGTCGAAGTCGGTGATGACGTGCGCGGTAGCGGTAGGCAACGGCTCATCGCAGAATGCCGTCACATCGTGGGCGTCCGCGACTTGCTGGGGAGCTGGAGTGGGTTGATGGGGGCTTAGGTATCCGATGCCGGTAATGGCGAGAGGTGTCATGTCAGGGCCCCCAGGATGGTGATGGCGTTGTTGCCGCCGAAGGCGAATCCGTTGTTCTGCACGATGCGTACCTGGGCAGGCCGTGCTGTGTTGGGGACAGGGTCCATGCCGTCAAGGTCCGGGTCCGGGGTGCGGTGGTTGATGGTCGGGGGCAGGCGTCCGTGGGTGAGGGCGAGCACGGAGGCGATGGCTCCGAAACCGCTGGCGGCGCCCATGGTGTGGCCCAGCATCGACTTGATGGAACTGGCCGGGGGGATCTTGGGCCCGAACACCTCGTGCAGGGCGGTGGTTTCGGTGACGTCGTTGGTCGGGGTCCCGGTGCCATGGGTGCAGATGTAGTCGATGTCGTCGGCGGTGACATCTGAGTTGCGGTGGGCCAGACGGATGCAGGAGGCGATGGCAGAGGACAGGGGTGCGACCGGGTGGTGTGCGTCGCAGTTGAGGCCGTAACCGAGGACTTCGGCATGGATGCGGGCGCCGCGGGCGCGGGCGTGGTCGAGGGTTTCCATCAGGAGCATGGAGGCTCCCTCTCCCACCAGGAGTCCTTCCCTGTCCCGGTCGAAAGGTGCGCACGCGGTGCGAGCGAGCGCTCCAAGGCGGAAGAAGCCGGCGTGGATGTAGCGGGAGACGGTGTCGGCGCCGCCGGCGAGCATGACGTCGGCCTCGCCGTCCGCGAGCAGATCGTAGGCGTATCCGAGCGTGTAGTTGCTCGCGGAGCAGGCGGTGCCCAGGGTGAGGGACTCACCTGAAACAGCCAGTTCGGTACTCACCGCGTGGGCGAGGCGTTCGGTGGGCAGTTGGCGAAGCAGGTCCGCCGCCTGGGGGGCGGCAGCGAAGCCGTGGTCGACGACGTGCTGAACGAATGCCTGCAGGGCTTGGGATTCGCCTGCGGTCGTGCCCATGACGACGCCGATGCGGTCCGGGGGAATGTCGTGCAGGGGCAGTTTGCCGTCCGTGACGGCAAGGCGGGCGGCCGCGGCGGCAAACTGGGCGGCCAGCCCCCAGCGTTGGGGATCGATGCGCCGCAGCAGTCGCCCAGGCCAGAAGCCGCGGACCTCCCCGCCGTTGGTACGGGGATGGTAGAGGCCGGGGTCGAAACTGGTGATGTGGGAGATGCCCGAGCGTCCGTCGAACAGGGACTCGGTGAAGGCGCCGATGCCGATGCCGATGCTGGAGACCGGTCCGAGCCCTGTCACCACAACACGTTTCATGAGGCCCTGGCGGAGCCGAGGTCGGCGACGATCGTGCGGATGGCGTTCACATTCCGCAGCTGCGGGACGGTCTCCTGCGGGATCTGGATACCGAAGCCGTTCTCAAGGCGTGCGGTGATCTCGATGAGCAGCAGGGAGTCAGCCTCGTAGTCGTCGATGATATCGCCGTCGTCGGCGATGTCCTCCACTTCGAGTTCGAGGACGTCGGCGACGATTCGACGGATGTCGTCGAGGGCTGGGGCGTGGTCGGCAGGCAGAGGCATGTCAGCTCCTGTGAGATGGGGTGGACATCTTGGAGGTGTAGGCCGTCGGGTCCTGGACGGTCATGACCAGCGAGCCGCTGGCGACGAGGTCGTCTCCGGCGTAGGTTTCGCCGCTGAGGAAGAACGTGGTGTCGTACATGGTCTGGTCGAGGCGGGCCACGTGACGCAGCACATCGCCCGGGTAGACGTTGCGGTGCGTGATGAACTGCCGGGCAGATGCAGTGGAGATCGTCCCCTTGGTGTCCACCGAGGACCGGGCGAGCAGCACCGCGCTTTGTCCCCAGGAGTTCACGACCAGGCCGGAGGGGTAGGCGTAGGCGTCCAGCGGGCGCCCGTCCTCGCGGCGGTGGAAAACGGGGTCGGAGTGGGTGATCGCCTTGAGGGTGTGGATGAGGCGTCCGGGTTCGTGCAGGACCACGCGGTCCACGAGCAGCATGGGGTCGCGGTAGGGGATCCACTGCATGAACTGCTCGGGCCCCAGGCCCTGATCGGGGCGGCGGGAGTTCGCGGCGAAGACCAGGTTCATTCTCACCAGGAGCTGGCCGTCGCTGCGGCGGAAGACCGCGTCGGCATGCATCGGGCCGCCGGGTTCCCAGGGCTGGACGACGGCCCGCAGCTGAATCTCGTCGCCGACGGTGGCCATGGCCTGGTAGCGGGCGGACTTGAGTTCGGCCAGGTCCAGGGAGCCCGTGGCCTTGGGGCCCTTCAGCCAGTTCAGGGACTGGCGGACCGCTTCGAAGTAGAACGAGCCGGGGAAGATATCGATCTGTTCGCGGGTGGACAGGGGCAGGCTGATGAAGGCTTCCTCTGGGCGTACGGTCTTACGGGCCTGCAGCACTGTCCTGTCGCCGTCGGCGACGGCACTGATGTGGTCCAGTGGGCACATGAGCGTGGGCTCGGCCGGTCGGCAGTCGGTTTTCCCGTGCGGCGTGGTCACAGTGCGATGCCTCCGTCCACATGAAAGACCTGCCCGGTGATGTAGGAGGCTCTCGGGGAGACCAGGAACGCTACGAGTTCCGCAACCTCCTCCGGGGCCGCAAAGCGTCGCATGGGGATGGCGGCCAGGGCCTTCTCGCGTGCCTTGGGCGAGATCTGCGCGGCCATGTCGGTGTCCACATAGCCGGGCGCCACGACGTTCACCCGTACTCCGGCCCCAGCCAGCTCTTTCGCGAGTGACCGGCTCAGGCCGATGATTCCGGCCTTGGAAGCGGCGTAGTTGGTCTGGCCTCGGTTGCCATATACGCCGGCGATCGAGGAGAGACTGACGATGCTGCCGGTTTTCCGTTTGGCCAGCAGAAACGCAGCCGTGCGGCACACGTTCCAGGTGCCGGTGAGGTTGGTGGCGAGGACGTCGTGCCAGTCCTGACGCTGCATCAGGGCGAGCGGACTGTCCCGGACGATCCCGGCGCAGTTCACGACGGTGCCGATCGGCCCGAGCCGTTCCTCCGCAGCCGCGACGAACTCTTCGACCTGATCGGCGTCCGCCACATCGACGGGGCGTACGAAGCAGGACCCGCCAGTCACGGCCAGCTCGGCCTCGGCGTGCTTGGCCCGCTCCGCGTCCCGGGAGCAGCCGGCGATGCGGTAGCCGTCTTCTAACAGCCGCAGAGCAACTGCCCGTCCGATGCCCCTGGACACTCCCGTCACCAAGGCAGTCAGTGTGTCACCCATGGACAGGGGCCTCCTCGTGCAAGTGGCGCAGAATACCGGCCCACACTTCCCGCTCAGCGCTGACGTCCGTGTCGTCCACCGACACACGGGTGCAGAAATCGCCATACCGCTCACGCAGCAACCGCGGCACCCCCTCGGGAGGAGCGACGATCGCAAAGTCGGCGAGCAGTTCCTCGTCGAAGGCCGTACCCATGGCCTCCCACTTACCTTGAGCCGCCAGACGAGCGAGTTCTGCTTGGAGGCCGACGCGCCCGTGGCTGTCCATAATGGCCCGGTACTCCGGGGTGGAGGCGTAAAAGGCCAGCTGACGCCGGATTAATCGGGAGGTCCGGGCAAGGGTGGCTTCGTCGGCCCCCGTGGCGATCCGAGGACTGACGACGATCTCAAGTTCGGCTCGGTGCCGCCCCGCCTCGCCCAGGCCGCGTTCCAGGCCCGGGAGGATCGTCCGGCGAATGTAGGCGGGCGAGGCGATACCGTGGAGAATCACGCCGTCAGCCAGCTCTCCCGCCAGCTCGGCCATCTTCGGACCCGTCACGGCCAGGAAGATCTTCGGGTGGCCGTAGTCGTGCGGCGGGGGCGTGAACATCGGGATCATCAGGTTGTGCCGGTAGTACTGCCCCCTGAAATCGAGGCGCCTGCCCAGGTTCCAGCAATCCCAAATGGCCCGCAGCGCCTGAACGTACTCACGCATCCTGGTCAGCACGGGATCGAACGGCGCCGAAAACCTGCGCTCGATGTGGCTCTTGACCTGCGGGCCAAGCCCCAGAACGAGTCGGCCTTTTGAATAGTGCTGTAGCTCTTGGGCCGTATATGCCAGCTGCATCGGGCTGCGGGTGAACGCCAGGGCGATACCCGTCCCCACCTCAATCCGTGTTGTGGTCGCCACGGCACGAGACAGGGACAGGAACGGGTCGCGTTTCCCCTCGGCCATGAATACGCCGTCGAATCCGAGCTGTTCGGCCTGCGCCGCCCAGCTCGCAGCCCTGTCCAAGTCCGGGACCATGGTGAGCGAGGTGACCTTCATCCTGGGGATCAGACCTTCCGCTTGTCTCAAGTCATTCCTGTGGTGCAAAAGACCATCACCGGAAAGTGGGGAGCAAAGGACAGGGAGCGCGCGCCATGCCCCTCGAAGGGCTCACGACTTGCTCGCTCATGCCGCCAGCCCCAGGACCCCTACATTCTGTGAAAGAGGGATCTTCGAGGAGTCTCGACGCCCCTGGCCCAGCGCAGAGCGGGATAGGGCGAGGAGTCCACCGAGTGGAAGTCCACGTCCTCGGCCAGGAGGATCCCCACGGGAGTGAGCCAGTCACGGATTCGCGCCAAGACCGCGGCCTGCTCAGCCACATGACACAAGACCATTCGGACATGGATCAGGTCGAAGGACCCGGCGGTGAAGTCGTCTTCGGTCACATCGTGGCGAAGGATTTTGAGGTGCGGTGCCTCCTGGGACGGGAAGCGCGTGTCCAGGTCCGTGGCAACCACAGCCCCGTGAGCGCACGTACGGGCAGGCCAGTGGGCGATGGAGCCCGCCCCCGCACCGACCTCCAGGCACCGCCAGGTCGGATGAACTCCGATCTCCTCAAGGCAGGCGACCGTGAACTGGTCCCAGACGCCCTCCAGCGCGCGCAGACGCCCAACTTCCGTCGTCATGCCGCGCCTGAGCGCGCCTGACTCATGGCAACTGCTCGTTCGGGCAGTAGGCATCACACCACCATCAACGGCTCACATTCTTCACTCAACAGCGCATAGGAGCAGGACAGGAGTGAGCAGACAGGCACAGCGCACTTTGCACGCCATACGTTGACCCACGCGCCGAACGAAGGGCGCGTGCGCCGCGCATACCGGCGGTCACGCCGCACACCTCGCGCCCCCGGAGCGCGTTCCACGTGGCCATCAAAGGTTCCTGCCGCTGTACGCCTGGCACGCCAAGAACAACATCAGCGCCGACCAGCTCCCGAACCTCCTCAAGCACTTCCACCGCGCCCGCCTCGCCGCACCCAACGAGCCGGGCGAGCAGGCCGTGCAGCACATCCGCGAGGCCGTGCAGGCCGGCGACACCGACTGGCTCACCAGGAAACCGCAGCTCGCCACCGTGCTCAGCGCCTGTCCGGTTGGAAGAGCGGTGTGATGGCGCGGTGGTGTGCAGGCCTTATCCGACCTCTCGGGAGGTGACTTACTGGGGTTGAACGCGACGCCGAGCCGTTCCGTACGGAGCTGCTGCGCAACCTCGAACAGCAGGCCAAGGCAGGCGCGGGCAACTGGTGATGTCGTACGGGCTGACGGGCCTTGATCCCTGCGGTATCTCCATGGCATGCGGCATCCACAGGTGGCGGCCTGACCGCCGAACGCCGGAGTTCCGGGAGCGGTTACGGCTGGAGGCGGCCGAACGGTTCGGCCGGGGCGAGCCGAACGAGGCGATCGCCAAGGAGTTGCGGGTCGGTGTCCGGTCGGTGCAGCGCGACCGGACGTCGGCCCCCTTTCCCCCGGGGGCGCGTGCGCGGATGACCGCCAGATGGATCTGGCAGGTCAGCCCGCCCCGAGAGCGGCCCAAGGCCTCATCGGGACGGTGCTGGACAGGCCGACTGCGTCGGCCCGGGATGCGCGGCTCACGGCTTCGGGCACGAAGGGCCCCTTATTGGACGCTTAGAGCGCGACCCCTAGGGTGGCGCCCCATGGCTACTGAGAACACTGAGATCACCGAAACCACCGACAGGATCCCCGAGAGCGTACGGGAAGCGACCGCGAATCCGGAAACGCCCCTGGAACCGTCCCTCGACAAGGCCACGGACGAAGAGGGAGAGGACACCCACGCCTCCGATGAGGTGGACGACGACTTCCTGGATGACCCTGCCGACACCGCCCCTGCTAGCGGTTTCGCGGCGGGTGCAGCCGCCGTCGTCAGCGCCGGGCTGGGGCTCTGTTCCCTCACCGGCACCGCCCTCGGCGACATGCTGCGCTCCCGCAAGGAGCTGATCGGCCAGATCGAGACCAGCACCGGCGGCGGTGGTGGCGGTGGTGGTGGTGGCGATCAGATCAATGCCTTCTACAGCGCCCCCTGGCACACCGCGGCCCTCGTGAACGGCGTCTTCGCCCTCGCCGCCGTCGTTATCGGCGGTGTCCTGTTGGCCGTACACGCCCGGCGGTCCGACACCCGGCCCTGGGTGAAGGCCGTCGCCCTGGGCAGCGTCGTTCTCGGCGCGATCGGGCTGCTCGTGGCGGGCGGCATGTACCTCGACCTCTTCGCAAGCACGCCCGAGCTGCCAACTTCCTGAGGTATTTTCCCCTCCGAACGGTCGCTCCCCCGGTCGTACCCACCGATTACCATGAACTGAGCGTGACGCCAGGGGATGCAGATCGAAGGGGCGAGGGAGCGATCGTGAGGCCGCTGGGGGGGGGAGCTCGAGGCGGAAATCATGAATCGCCTGTGGACCTGGGGCCGCCCCCGCGACCGCGCGCGATGTTCTCAGCGACATCAACGAGTAGCGCCCCGTTGCCTACAGCACGGTCACAACCGTCGCCGACATCCTGCACCGCAAGGGCATGCTGCGACGGGAGAAAGAGGGGCGGGCCTGGCTCCACCAACCGACCTGCACCCCAGGGCTTCGGCGTAGTCGTAGGACGTCCAGTTCGTGACGATCTGCCAGCTCAGCGGTCAGCCGAGAACAGTGCCTCTGCGTTCTCGTGAGGTGAGACGGGCGGCGGGGGGAGCTGCGGTGACCCGTGGCGAGGCGGCGGGTAGCAGATCTTGATCGACGCGCTGATGCGCCAGTGCGAGGACGTCGTGCTGCCCGGCCCGGTCGAGGAGTTGCCGGGCCTGCCGACGCTGGTGCAGGCCCTGGTCCAGGTGCCGGACCACCGCTCGCGCTCGGGCCGGCGCTACGGCCGGGTGAAGGTCATGTGCGTCACGCCGCTGGGGGTTGTTACGGACTCGACCTGAAAGCGTTTCTCGAGTCCTTCGAGTCCGGCCCACAGGCGCTCGCCACGGCCCAGGACGACCGGGACGACGGCGATGTGCAGGTGATCGATGAGGTCTTCGGCGAGGAACTGGCGGATCGTGGTCGGCCCGCCGCCGATCCTCACATCCAGGCCGCCTGCGGCCTCGCGCGCCTGACGGAGCGCCTCCTGCGGCGTGGCATCGATGAAGTGGAACGTGGTGCCGCCTTCCATCTCCACCGAGGGACGGGGATGGTGGGTCAGTACGAACACTGGGGTATGGAAGGGCGGGTTGGGCCCCCACCAGCCGTTCCACTCATGGTTTCCCCACGGCCCGCGTTGGGGACCGAACTTGTTGCGGCCCATGATCTCCGCCCCGATGCCGGCATCCCAGGTGCGGGCGATAGCCTCGTCGATCCCGGTGCTCCCGTCCGGCTTGCCCTGCATCTGCTGGCAGGTCCTGGTCGGGAAGAACCACTCGTGGAGTCGATGGCCGGCGTGGCCGAACGGAGCATCGAGACTCTGTCCTTCACCCGTGGCGAAGCCGTCGATGGAGACGGAGAAGTTGTGGACCCTCACACGGGACATGGCGTGGCCTCCTACCCTCGATGGACGTGATTGCGAACTGCAATCACCTGCGGGGATGAGCGTAGGCTTGGTGATGGCAGAATGCAATCACTGGAGGTGGGCATGCGAGACGAACCGCGGTCCGGGTGTGCGATCAACGCGGCAGTGGAGGCACTCGGGGACCAGTGGAGTCTCATCGTCCTGCGCGATGTGATCTTCGGTGGGCGCCGCCACTTCCGCGAGCTGCTCACTCACTCCGAGGAGGGAATCGCGTCGAACATCCTCAGCAGCCGCCTCAAGGCCCTCCTTGCCGGCGGTCTCCTCACGCAGGAGGAGACCGGGCGAGGACGACGCGCGACCTACAGTCTCACCGAGGCGGGCATCCAGACCGTCCCCATCATGGTCGCGCTCGGTTCCTGGGGAATGCGGCACCGCCCCACGACACCCGGACTTACCGTCCGCGCACGACTGCTGGAGGAGGGTGGGCCATCTCTCTGGGAAGACCTGATGGACGAACTCCGCGAGGTGCACCTGGGCACCCCCCGCCCGCGCCCCGACCGCCCGCTGGCCTCAACAGTCCTCCAGGCGGCCTACGAACGCGCCCTCGCGGAGGCGTCCTGATCGCCAAGGGGCGCCTTCCTCTTGAGGCAGAGCGAAAACCTGGCACAAATCTGGCACGACAGACAGCCGAGAACGTGACAGGCACGGCCTCCCAAGATCATGGAGTTCTCGACGCCCCATGATCCGAGTCGAAGACCGTGCCTGCCGACGCATCATCGCCGATCTCGCCCGCTCTTGACCAACTCCGCGACCACCCGCAGGTCGCACCCGGAGAAGTACCGGGCCTGCTGGAACGGCTGGCCGAGGTGCCTGACCCGTGTGATCCGCGCGGAGTGCGGCACACTCTGGTGGTCGCGCTCGCCCTGACCGCCTGCGCGGTACTGGCCCGGGCGAGATCGCTGCTGGCGGTCGGCGAGTGGATCGCCGACGCTCCGCCCCAGGTGCTCCAAGCTGTTGGCGCGCGTGCCGATTCACTGTGTCCGAAGCGGCTGCTGCCTGCGGAATCGACGGTTCGCCGACTCCTGGCCCGGATCGATGGCGACGCCTTGGACCAGGCCGTGGGCCGCTGGCTTGCCGACCGCCGCCCCCACAGAGCAGACGGACTGCACGGTCTGGCCGTGGACGGCAAGAGCCTGCGCGGGGCGGCCAAGGCCAAGGGCCGGAAAATCCACCTGCTCGCCGCCCTGGACCACACTACCGGCCTGGTCCTGGCCCAGCTCGACGTGCAGGAGAAGACGAATGAGATCACCTGCTTCCAGCCTCTGCTTCAGGCCGTCGCCGACCTGACCGATGTGGTGGTCACCAGCGACGCGATGCACACCCAGCGCGAGCACGCTACGTATCTACTGGGCCGCGGCGCCCAGTACATCGTGATCGTCAAGGGCAACCAAAAGAAGCTGCGCAAGCAGCTGAAGTCCCTGCCCTGGCAGCAGATGCCACTCCAAGGGCGCACCCGGGGCAGCGGCCACGGACGCGAAATCCGCCGGATCAAGGTGGCCAGCGTGAACAACCTGCTCTTCCCCGGCGCCCGCCAAGCCGTCCAGATCAAGCGCCGCCGCACCGACCGCAAGACCGGTAAGACCACCGTGAAGACCGTCTACGCCGTCACCAGCCTCACCGCCGACCAGGCGACACCCGCACAGCTGGCAGCACTGGTGCGCGAGCACTGGAAGGTGGAGGCCCTGCACCACGTCCGGGACACCACCTTCGCCGAGGACGCCTCACAACTGCGGACCGGCAACACGCCCCGAGCGATGGCGACCTGGCGCAACCTGGCCATCGGAGCCCTGCGGCTGACTGGCGTCACGAACATCGCGGCCAGCCTGCGTCGCAACGCCCGCGACGCGCGACGCCCGCTCACCCTCCTGGGCTTACATGATCACGAAATGGACATCACGCGACTACGCCGAAGCCCTGACCTGCACCCGCCAGCAGTACACCGCCGAGCTCATGCAGGAAACACTCGGCAACAGCCCGGACCGCGCGGGCGCCCTGGTCAGCTTCGTCGAGCGGTGCGCTTGCCGAAAACCTCGTCCACCCAGGTGGGAGGCATTCCGCGGGGTACGGGATCTCGACGGCGGTCCCTCCAGCCAGCGCTCTCGCGCGGCTGTCGATCAGCGCGGCATGATGATCGGCCGTGCTGCTCCGACTGGCCTTCCTGGGCGTGACGAACGCCTTCGCCATGCTGCGCCTGCTGCCGTTGAGCGACCGGAACAAGGACATCGAGATCTTCTCGTTGCGTCATCAGATCACGGTTCTGGAGCGACCAATAGGTAAGAAGAGGCCGCGGTTCGACCCGAGCGATCGGGCGTTCCTGGCGGCGCTGCGACACCCGCTCTCGATGGACGTGCTGCGTAGGCTGCGGCTGCTGGTGCGCCCGGACACGGGTCCTGCGCTGGCACCGCGACCTGCTCGGCTCCGGCATGCGGCCCGCTCCCGCCCCAAACGCCCGGGCCGGCGCCCCGGACAGTGCACTCCCTGACCCGCCATGCCCCGAAGATCGATTACTAGCCACTCCGACAATGGAGCGTCCGCCGGACTGGCGCGGTCAGAGGGCCGCTACCTCCTCGCTCCAGGGCTGCTCTCCCGCCTGCTGAGCGCGCAACCGCTCGACGTACGCCCGCAGCGCGTCAGGGGTATGGAAGATCTGGTAGCCGGACGACTCGAGAGCGCCCTGGTCTGTGTCATCGGGGTCCGGTGCCAGCACCACCGGGTGTCCTGCCTCCTGTTGGAGCCCTTGCGGCCAGAAGGCCGCCGCGACCGTCATGACCTTTCCATTGCGGGGGTCCGGCACTTCCGCGTCGTACGTTGGCCGGGACATGCCCAGTTCGCTTAGCCATGAGGCAATTTCTGACACGCCGGGCAGGGCATCCTCAGGTGCCGCGACAACGACAGATGATCCCGCGGGACGGTTCTGTGAGCCATCGGCCAGCGGTGCGGTGGCAGCGGTGCCGTCGCGGAGGGAGTCGAGGAAGCGGTTGGCCGCGTTCGCCAGCGACTCACGACGTGCGGCCAGGAAGTCCCGGTAACAGTGCACTCGCCACAGGTCACGGTCGAGGGGGATCCACTGGGAGGCGAGAGCTCCAGGGACGCGGGTTTCGATCTCCTCCAGATAATCCTGGGGATCCCTGGCACCCACTTGCAAGTTGGTGTCCTGGGTGAGGAAGCAGAAGTTCGCGACGGCGTTGATCTCGTTGCGGGGGTAGTCGGCTTCCGCCAGCCGCGCCTTCGGGAAGATGTGGTGCACCTGGAGGGAGCTGTGGCGGCCGAGCATGTTGGCTTTCAGCGGGATGCCGCTCGAGAAGTCCTTGGCCTCGTGGACCCGTGTCAGCAGGTAGAGCAACGGGTAGAAGCGTGCGCCCTTGGTCTGGCCGATGAAATGCTCGGGCCGGACGACGAGGTCGCCGTGGCTGAGCCTCAGCTGCTCGACCAGTGCATCGGTCCCGCCCTCGTCGAGGGCGGCGAGGTCCTGGTTCAGCGCGGTCTCGGTTGCTCCCGCGTAGCGCCCCCAGAGGAAGCTGTGTACGTACCAGTAGATGAGCTTGTCACGGGAGTCGGCGTTTGGGAATCGTCCGCCGTGCTGGTGGAGCATGCGGCTCATCACTGGGAAGGCGCCGCGGCCGGCGAGTACCCGGTCGTGGTCGAGACCGAGTCGCCCACCCACGGTGTTGAGCAGGTGCGACACCATGCGGATGGCGTCGTCCAGGCCGCCCTTGAAATCGTCGACCGGGACGTCGGCGAGCTTGGTGAACAGCGCTTCGCCGGTCAGAACAGCGTTGGCGTTACGAAGCAGCCAGTCCAGCTTGAACTCGAAACCGGCGTCGGACCACGTGCCCAGAGCCCCATTCATCGTGTCGCGAGCCGCCGGCCAGTGGGCGCAGATGGCCGCGAGCGCGAGGTCGCCTTTGGAGAGCTTCGTGCCGCCCGAGTTCACCCGGTTGAAGATCTCGACAACGACGTCGATGCTCTTGTCGTCACCGGTGACCTCTTCGATGTGCACGTCACGGCTGCTGACCTGGTGCAGGCGATTGAGGCGCCCCAGGTAGGCAGTACGCAAGTCGGCGTCGCCACCAGCCAGTTCCATTACCTGGTCGACGAAGTCGAAAGGATCGCCCTGCATCAAGGAGGTGACATCGATCCACGCCGGATTGTCCCTCATCTTGGCCGGCGCATAGAACTCGAAGTTCTCATCGCGCATATGGAAACGCAGCCCGCTCAACGTACCGGTCTGCCCCTCAAAGAAGCGCGGCGGCTTCCCGCGCAGCACCCCGTACAGAGTGGTCACCCGCTGCTGGCCGTCGAGCAGCAGCTGAATGCTTCCGTCCTTGTCAGATGCGCCTCCGCGGGTGGCGGCCGTCCGGGCCTTCGTCGACCAGGTGAGGAAGCCACCGATCGGGTAGCCCCGGTAGAGAGACTGGAAGAAGCCTCGCACTTGATCACGCGTCCAGACGTAGCCGCGTTGGAACTCGGGCAGCGCGAAGTCTCCGGAATCAACCTTGTCGAGCACCGTCGAAATCTTCACGCTCTCCGCTCTCTGATCTGGTACGACGCCGTTCGTGGCAGCCTACAGAACGCCAAGTTCCGTCCGCAGGCGATGAGTTGTAGCGATCGTCCCTGCCTGGCTCGGACCCGACACCGTAGGGTGGCCATCACCGGCTGCAGGGCTTTGACCAGAGAGGATGCGCATGGCGACGTTGGGGATCCACAAGGACTTCCTGCTGGAGTTCGCCAAGCTGGAGAAGACGGTCCAGAAGCATGTCCATGAGGTCTTCGACAAGTTCGAGCAGCACCGTCACGCCGGGCTGCATCTCGAGAAGCTTGAGCGGGCGCGGGATCCGCGGATCCGGACGATACGCATCACGCAGTTCTGGCGCGGAGTCGTGCTCGCCCCAGACACCGGGGACAGCTTTCTGCTGCTGAAGGTATTACCGCACGACACGGCCATCGACTGGGCGCTCAAGCACCGCGTCACTGTCAACTCCGCGACGCAGGGCATCGAGCTGCGCAACGACATCGCATTGGAGCGAGCCACCGCGGGATTGCGGCAGCTGGCGGCCGATGAGCCTGCCCGGCTCTTCGCGAAGGTCTCGGATGGGGAGCTGAAGCGGCTCGGGGTGGACCCGGACGTACTGCCTCTGGTCCGGCTGATGACGGACGACAGTCAGCTCGACGCGCTGCACAAAGTGCTGCCGGAGCAGCAGTACGACGTGCTCGCTGGTCTCGCCGCCGGCATGGCGCCGGAGGAGGTGTGGCGGGAAGTCGTACAGGTGCAGCTGGCGGCACCGCCCGCGAGCGTAGATCAGCAGATCGGTATCGAGCAGACGGCCGGGCATTCGGCCGATGCCTCCGTGCTGCCGACAGCGCCCGACGAGCTGTCGGCCGCGATGGCCCGGTCCCAGGGCCGTATCGCCCTGGTGTCCGGACCGGATGAGCTGATGGAGATCCTGGCGCGGCCGTTCGACGCGTGGCGGGTGTTTCTGCACCCGAGTCAGCGGCGGGTAGCGTACCGGCCGTCGTACAACGGCCCGGCCCGGGTGAGTGGCGGTCCCGGCACCGGCAAGACGGTGGTTGCCCTGCATCGCGCCCATCATCTGGCGCAGCAGCTGCCGGACGATGCGCCCGACGGCTCGATCCTGCTCACCACCTATACGAAGGATCTGGCCACCGACCTGCAACGCAGCCTGGAGTTGCTGATCTCGGACCCAGGGCTCCGCGCCAAGGTACGGGTCGTGAACGTGGACGCCCTGGCGAATCAGATCGTGCGCGAGGACCGGGGCGCTCCGCCGAAGATCGTGTTCTACCAGAGCACGATCAACGGCCGCTTGCGACGGATCGCTGAGCAGCTCGGGGTGGATTTTCCCGGGATGTTTCTCGATCAGGAGTGGCGGCACGTGGTGCTTGCGCAGAATCTGCGCAGCGCGGAGGAGTATCTGAAGGCATCACGCTCGGGGCGGGGGACGGCGCTCGGGCCGCTCAAGCGGGCTCAGGTGTGGCGGGTGATCGCGGCTTTCACCGAGGAGCTGCGGACGGGCGGTGAGTGGACGTTTCTGCAAGTGTGCGCCGAAGCTGCATGGCTGTTGGACGAGCGGGGTGACGCGCGCCCGTACCGGCATGTGGTGGTCGACGAGGCACAGGATCTGCATCCCGCCCAGTGGCGACTCCTCCGCGCACTGGTAGCGCCGGGGCCCGACGATGTGTTCATCGCCGGCGACACACACCAGCGGATCTACGGGAACAAAGTCTCCCTGCGGTCGATGGGCATCTCGGTGACGGGCCGCTCGACGCGACTTCGTATCAACTACCGCACAACGCAGGAGATTCTGGGCTGGTCGACCGCGCTGCTGACGGGCGAGAAGATCGACGACATGGACGGCGGAGACGAGACGCTGACCGGCTATCGCTCCGCCCTCCGGGGAGAGCGGCCGCGGGTGTACGGCTTCAGCAGCCAGGAGGAGGAACTGGAGGCTCTGATCGCCCAGGTACGGGAATGGAATACATTGGAGATCGCGCCACGGGAGATCGGAATCGCCACTCGGTCCGTCCAGCTGGGCAAGGACATCGCGCAGGCACTGGTCGAGGCGGGACTTCCGGCGGTCGTCCTCGGCACGGCGGCGGCCGGGCGCCGAGACGAGGAGGGGGTCCGGGTCGGCACGATGCATCGTATGAAGGGGCTGGAGTTCCGATGCATGGCCGTGGCCGGAGTGAACGAGGGTGTCGTTCCGAATCTCCGCGCAATGACGCCCGTCGAGGTGGATCCCCGACAGCATCGAGAGGACCTGCTGGGCGAGCTCAGCCTGCTGTTCGTAGCTTGTACGCGCGCCCGCGAGGTGCTTCGGGTGTCGTGGAGCGGCAACCGGAGTCCATTCCTGGCCCAGATCCCCGGCGCCTGAGTAGCAGCAGTTCCATCGCCGTCCGCCCCGCCTGCAGCTCGACTGCATTCCGCACCGGCTGGGGGCAACCATCAGCTCCCGCAGCGTTTTCGCTTTCACTTCTGCGTAGTCCGTATCGCCTCCGGACAAACCGGTGTGGACGACGCTGCCGGGCAACAGCGGCCGGCCGTCCGGCGTGGAAGGCTTCCCCGTGGCGCAAGGGCGGCCGCCCGCCGGGCCGTCGCCGGTGCACATCCGGGCAGAGCATCGTTGTTAGCTGAGCTTGAACCTGTACGAGCACTGCCCTTTCCCACCTCCGCCATACATGGACCAGCTCCGGAAAGCACACGGCCGCGAGCATCGACCCTCGCCCCTGCAACGAACACATGGGTCCCGGCCAACGCGCTGGCGCCTCAGAGAAGCAGAGTGGACTCCACGGTGATCCGTGACCCCGGAGATCACCGTCCGTGGCCGGCACCGGCCGATCAGCTGACGTCCCGTCAGGTAGATCCAGCATCGATCCCGGAGTGGTGCGGACAACCAGGGGTGGACGACAGGTGACGAGGCGTCAGGCAATCCAGCGCTGATCCAGCACAGGGAACGCGAACGGGGCCGGACCCCGATCAGGCCAACGCTTGACCTGCATGTTTGCTAGTCCGGCGCGTCGATGCTCTGGCGGCCGCTAAACGTTGAAGCGGAACTCGACGACGAGACCCGAGTCATCTACGCCGACGGGTCACGATCCCCATCTCGGACCGACCGCGTGGCTCCACGATTTCGACTTGACCATTCGTCAGCAGCCCTGCGATGGAAGCTGCGGTTACCAGCTGGCAGGGGTGTTCCGATCCCCCGTCCCATGACGAAGGCAACGACGCTCGCCAGCTCATCACAGCCGCCCACCAGCGCTCCGAGCTCTGGGAGTCAACAGATGACGGCCGACCGCGAATGGGCGACCAACGGCGCCCCACGGTTGACGACCGCGCACTACCGCCGCGACCGGCCGGACACATCGACCGGATCGCGCGACGGACGAATCGGGCGCCGTTGACACCTTGGGAGCGTGGGAGCACGAGCGCTCCCAGAGGGCTCCCACGTGGGAGCAAAACGCACGTACGACAAAGGCCGCTCCCGAATGATCGGAAACGGCCTCTGACCTGCGGTTTCGCAAGTCGGGACGACAGGATTTGAACCTGCGACCCCTTGACCCCCAGCGGTCGACACGGCCTGACGTCCTGTTATCGACAGTCCTACCGCGTCCAAATAGCGCAGGTCAGGTCCTGTTTCACTACCACCAGCATGACGCCATCTGCCGCCTCGTGACACCCAATCCGTGAGAGGCCTGTGAGAGACAGGTGAGAAGCACCCGGCGAGGCAGCCGTGATGGAGAAGCACCCCGCGATAGCCGCGATCCTCGCCCCCGATCTGCCCAGTCCCGGGATACCGCCACACCACCCCAACCACCAGGCGTGCCGTCAGTGACGGCGGCTGGAGGACGCGGCCCTCGGCGCCGCCGCCGCACTCGCGGCCGGGATGCGCTGCATCGCGATCCCGTACATCGCCGCACAGGCCGACGACCCAGCGTGCGCCACAGCAGGGCGGCTGCTACACGACAGCCAGGACGCGTTCACGGCCCAGGACGCGTGGCTGGCTGGCGGACTCGGCTCCGCATCCCTGACCGCCCGAGGGGGTCTGAGCTGCACTCGGCCACCATGAGGCGTGGACTTCAGCGGCCATGAGCAGGCGAGGCCGACCACGGCTTCTCGGACTCCGCGACACCTTGGGGTTCCCGGTCGTCCTGCACGGCGACGCCCCCGGCCTTCGTGGTCTCGCAGCCGAGCCGGGTCACGCCGCCGCTCGGGAGCGCGCCTCGCCCTCCTCCCTCCCGTCCACGTCATGGTGAATGGGCGTCCCCGAACCGGTCAGCGGAACCCCCGTCCCGCCCCGGCGCGCCGCGACGATCTCCGCCGCGATGGACAGCGCGGTCTCCTCGGGGGTGCGGGCGCCGAGGTCGAGGCCGATCGGGGAGCGCAGGCGGGCCAACTGGCGGTCCGTAACACCCGCTTCACGCAGGCGCCGGTTGCGGTCCTCGTGTGTGCGCCGCGAGCCCATCGCGCCGACATACGCGACCGGCAGCCGCAGGGCCGTCTCCAGCAGAGGTACGTCGAACTTGGCGTCATGGGTGAGCACGCACAGGACGGTTCGTTCGTCGGTCTCGGTGCGCCGCAGGTAGCGGTGCGGCCAGTCGACCACGAGATCATCGGCCTCAGGGAAGCGGACGCGGGTGGCGAAGACCGGCCGGGCATCGCACACGGTCACGTGGTAGCCGAGGAACTTGCCCGCCCGTACGAGCGCTGTCGCGAAGTCCACGGCGCCGAAGACGATCATCCGGGGCGGCGGCACCCTCGACTCCACGAACAGCGTCACGCCGCCCGGGCAGCCCGACCCGTCCTCCCCGATCTCGACGGTGCCGGTGCGGCCGGTGTCCAGCATCGCGCGGGCCTGCGCCGCCGCCGTTGGGTCCAGTTCCGGATGTCCGTCGAAGGTGCCCTCGTACGATCCGTCGGGGTGGACGAGCAGCGCCCTGCCGAGCAGTTCGGCCGGGCCCCGGGCCACCCGGGCGAGTGCCGCCGCCTGTCCTCGGCCCGCGGCCGACACCCCTGACCGGAACACCGGCGCGTCCGCGCGCACCGGCGTGACCAGGACTTCGATGACGCCGCCGCAGGTGAGTCCCACCGCGAAGGCGTCCTCGTCGCTGTAGCCGAACCGCATCCGCACCGTCTGGCCGTCCTGGAGCGCCTGGACGCACAGGTCGTACACCGCCCCCTCCACGCAACCGCCGGAGACCGAACCGATGGCGGTTCCGTGGCTGTCGACGGCCAGGGCGGCGCCAAGGCCGCGCGGCGCGCTGCCGGAAACGGCCACGACGGTGGCGACGGCGAAGTCCCGGCCTTCCTCGAACCAGCGGTTCAACTCCTCGGCGATGTCAAGCACTCCGGGTTCCCTCCGCCGCCCGGCGCCGGGCTTCGTCCGCCGCCCGCAGGACGCGGTCAGGACGGATCGGCAGGTCCCGGTGGCGTACGCCGGTCGCGTGCCACACCGCGTTGGCGATCGCGGCGGCGACGCCCACGATGCCGATCTCGCCGATGCCCTTGATCCCGACCGGGTCGTCCGGGTCGGGGTCGTCCACCCAGTCCGCCTCGATGAGCGGCACGTCGGCGTGCGCGGCGACGTGATAGCCGGCGAGGTCGGCGCCGACGGGGCCGCCGGAGGCCTGGTCCCGGATCGCCTCCTCGTGGAGGGCCATGGACAGCCCCCAAGTCATTCCGCCGATGAACTGGCTGCGGGCGGTGAGCGGGTTGACGATGGTGCCGGCGGCGTAGATGCCGAGCAGCCGTCGCACGCGCACCTCACCGGTGGTGACATCCACCGCCACCTCGGCGAACTGCGCTCCGAAGGCGTAGCGTTCCTTCTTCGCGAGGGCGCCGATGGCCTCGGTGGTGTCCGACCGGGCGGTGATCCCCTCCGGCGGAATGCCGCCTGTCAGGGCCAGTCGCTCCCGCAGTTCGTCCGCCGCGACCTTCACTGCCCACGCCCAGGAGCGCATGCCCATCGAGCCGCCGGCGAACATCGCCGGGCCGAGATCGCTGTCCGCGATGCGCATACGGATGCGGTCCGGATCCACCTCCAGCGCGTCCGCGGCGACCAAGGCGATCGCGGTCCGTGCCCCGGTCCCGATGTCCGCCGCGTTGATCCGCACGGTGAAGGTTCCGTCCTGCTCCGCGGTCACGGCCGCCGTGGACGGGCCGGCTCCCGAGGGGAAGCCGGCCGCGGCCGTTCCGGTCCCGAGCAGCCAACGCCCGTCACGGCGCAGGCCGGGACGCGGGTCCCTCTCCGCCCAGCCGAACCTGCGGGCGCCCTCCTCGAAGCAGGCGAGCACCTTGCGGCTGCTGAACGGCAGCCCGGACACGGGAGCCGTCTCGGGTTCGTTGCGCGCCCGCAGCGCGATCGGGTCCATGCCGCACTTCTCGGCCAGTTCGTCGAGGGCGGATTCGACGGCGAAGGATCCCGGTGCCTCGCCCGGTGCGCGCATCCAGGCGGGGGTCGGCACGTCGAGCCGTACGAGGCGGTGAACGGTGTGATGCGCGTCGGCGTCGTACATCACGCGCCCCGGCATGGCGCTCGGCTCGACGAATTCATGCACGGTCGACGTAAGACTCAGCGACTGGTGGTCGAACGCGCGCAGCCGGCCGTCGGCGTCGGCGCCGAGCCTGATCCGCTGCGCCGTGGGGCTGCGGAAACCGACGAGGGAGAACATCTGACGGCGAGTCAGTACGACCCGGACCGGGCGGTGGAGGACGGTCGTGGCCATCACGGCGGCCACTTGGTGCGGGTTCACTCCCTTCGATCCGAAGCCGCCGCCGACGTGTTCGGACCGC
Source organism: Streptomyces sp. 8N616 (assembly GCF_052246385.1). Taxonomy (NCBI): domain Bacteria; kingdom Bacillati; phylum Actinomycetota; class Actinomycetes; order Kitasatosporales; family Streptomycetaceae; genus Streptomyces; species Streptomyces sp. 8N616. The sequence continues at coordinate 151,047 of NZ_JBQQBY010000013.1, forward strand.
ACCCGTACTGAGGCCGGATCGAGGGAGAAGAGCTTCGCGAGTTCGCTCGCCACCCAGGTGCCGCCCTGATTGGAGTCGACGATGTCGAGCCGGCCGCCGTCCCAGCGAGCCGTCGCTGCATGCGGCTCCATCGCGTTGTGGTGCTCCTCCGGCGTGGTGTACTGCTCGTCCACGACGGCCGCGGAGGCGCCGAGTTGGGCGGCTACGTCCCCCTTCTCCGTTTCGGCCTGGCCCATCGGGGTGTTCTCCGGCGTGTATGCACCGGGACGTCCGGCGAAGAACGCGACGTCGTGCGGCTCCTCGTCGTATCGGACCACCAGCGCCTCGGCGGCTTCCCTGGCCTGCTCGGACGTCTCGGCCACGACCAGCGCCACCGGCCAGCCCACGAAGGGCACACGGTCGTGCTGGAAGATCCCGAGGACCGGGTTCGGCCTCCCCAGCATGCCCACATAGTCGGTGTCGACGCGCGGCGCGTTCCCGTGGTGCAGCACGGTGAGGACGCCGGGCATGGCCAGGACGGGGGTGTCCTCCACTGAGCGGATACGGCCACGGGCCACGGTGGACAACACCAGCCAGCCGTGGGCGAGTTCGGCGAAGGGTATCTCTCCGGCGTAGCGGGCCGCCCCGGTGACCTTGTCGTGGCCCTCGACGCGGGTGCGGGCGGAGCCGACGGCTCCCGTCACGGCGGCGATGTTGGTCGTCGTGGTCGGCGTCGTCATCGGGTCGCCTCCTCGGCGAGTTCGGTCAGCACGGCCACGACGAGGTTGCGCATCAACGTCACCTTGTATCCGTTCTCGGGAAGCGCCTCGGCGGCCGCCAGTTCGGCATCCGCTGCGGCGGCGAACGCCTCCGCGCTCGCCGGGCCGCCGATCAGCACCCGCTCGGCCGCACGGGCCCGCCACGGCCGGGACGCGACCGCGCCGAAGGCGAGGCGCACTTCGCGTACGACATCGTTCTGGATGTCGAGGGCGGCGGCGATCGAGCCGATCGCAAACGCGTACGAGGCGCGCTCGCGCACCTTCCGGTACCGCGAGTGGGCGGCGACCGGGGCCGGCGGCAGCGTGACGCCGGTGATCAGCGCGGCGGGCGGAAGGTCGGTCTCGATGTGTGGGGTGTCGCCCACGGGCCGATAGAACTGACGAAGCGGCAACTCGCCCGGTCCGTCCGCCGTTTCGTACGAGATGACGGCGTCGAAGGCGGCGAGAGCGACCGCCATGTCCGAGGGATGGGTGGCGACGCAGTGCTCGGAGGCGCCGAGGATCGCGTGGTTGCGGTGCTCGCCCGTGCGGGCGGGGCAACCGCTGCCGGGGACGCGCTTGTTGCACGGTTTGCCGAGGTCGGCGAAGTAGCCGCAGCGGGTCCGCTGGAGCAGATTCCCGCCGACCGTGGCCATGTTGCGCAGCTGTCCCGAGGCGCCGGCCAGAACGGCCTGCGCCAACGCCGGGTAGTGACGCCGCACTTCGGGGTGGGCCGCGAGATCGCTGTTGGTGACGGTCGCGCCGATGCGCAGACCGCCGCCGTGAGTGAACTCGACTTCGTCGAGGGGGAGTTCGCGTAAGTCGATGAGCAGCGCAGGCCTTTCCACGCCGGCCTTCATCAGGTCGACAAGATTGGTGCCGCCGCCGAGGAAGCGTGCGTCGGGGGCGCCGCCGAGCAGGGCGACCGCTCCGGAGATGTCGACGACGCGTTCGTAGCCGAATTCCCTCATGCCACCGCCTCCTTGACCTCGGCCTCGGCCGCTTCTGCGGCCCGCGCGATCGCCTGCACGATCGACACGTAGGCGCCACAGCGGCACAGGTTGCCGCTCATCCGCTCGCGGATCTCTTCGGCAGTGAGCGCAGGCACTCCCGCTTCGGGCCGGACATCGTTGGTCACGGCGCTCGGCCAGCCCGCCGCGTGTTCCTCGATCACCGCGAGGGCCGAACAGATCTGCCCCGGTGTGCAGTAACCGCACTGATAACCGTCGAGGTCGAGAAAGGCCTGCTGCACCGGATGCAGCCGCTCACCGTCGGCCACGCCTTCGATGGTGGTGATCGCGCGCCCCTCGGCCGCGACCGCGAGCTGCAGGCAGGAAACGGCCCGGCGCCCATCGAGCAGCACCGTACAGGCGCCGCATTGGCCCTGGTCACAGCCCTTCTTGGTACCGGTCAGATCAAGATGCTCGCGCAGGGCGTCGAGCAGGGTGGTGCGATGGTCGACGGGCAGCGTGTATTTCTCGCCATTGATGTGCAGGGTGATGGCGCTGGACGTCGATGGGGCCATGATCAGCCTTCTTTCGCGTTGCTGATGCGCGTCGAACGAGACGATCCCGGCAGAGGTCCGGGGAGGGAGAGGGGAATACAGGTGAATGAACCAGTGACGATGGGCACCGGTCGGCCACACTGGCCGGATCTGTCGCTATGGTGGAGCTAAGCGGACAGCTGTCCGGTGGTAATCGAACCTACCGGACAACTGTCCGGTTAGCAAGGTCGGGCTCTGCTGTGATTCCGGGAGGAGGACGAGTGCAGGAAGAGAAGAGCGCGATTCTGCGCTCGGACGCGCAACGGAATCGCGAACGCATCCTGGAAGTCGCACTGGCCGAGCTGACGCGGGCTGCGGACGCCCCCCTGAGCGCGATCGCGAAGAAGGCGGGCGTCGGGCAGGGGACGTTCTACCGCAACTTCCCCAACCGCGAGGCCCTCGTCCTGGAGGTCTACCGCTACGAGATGCATCAGGTCGCCGACACCGCTGCCCAGCTGCTCCAAACCCGCGCACCTGACCAGGCCCTGAGGGAGTGGATGGACCGCCTGGCCCAGTACGCCATGGCCAAGGCCGGCTTGGCCGATGCGCTGCGCAAGACCACAAGCAAGTACGGCAGCCTGGCCCACCTGGGTCACGGCCCGGTGACCCAGGCGGTCACGCTCCTGCTGAACGCGAACCATGAGGCTGGCACCATCCGCCCGGGGCTGACCCCCGACGACTTCGTGCTCGCCATTGCCGGGCTCTGGCAAATCGACCCGCACAGCGACTGGCAGCCGCGTGCGACGCGACTGCTGGACCTCGTGATGGACGGGCTGCGGGCTGGGGCGTCCAGGGCGGCCGGACCTGCGGCGAATGCGTCCGATGCGGACGGGTCCCAGGCGGATGGCCCTGATGCGGGCGGACCTGGGCCCGGAGGGACCTAGAGCCCCGTCCAATTCGATCCCACTCGACATGCGCGGCTTCGACCGCGCAGGCCAGGGTCTGCGCGCCGAGCCGCCCGCCGCACCGCCGCCTATGCGCTGCGGACCGGGCTGGCGGCCCTCGTGGTCGAGGTCTACCTGGAGAGCGGCGTTGTCCCTACGGCCACGGGCTGCTCCGCCCCGGCGTGGCGTTGTGCCATGTGCCGGACGCAGGCCGATGCCCTGGCCTCGGACCCGAGCGCCCTTGTCGCGCCTCGGCACGGGTAACACGACGGCATCCGCCGCCACCGGCCCAACTGGCCGCTCACCGACATCGGTCCCACCGTCAGGACCTGCCGTCGACTACCGGCTCAGCGGCGTTGCACGGAGCCGCGGATGAAGGCGGCCTGGCCCGCATGCTGCAAACCGTCCGCGATGACACTCACCAGCCGCACCCCCAGGGTCACCGGTGGGTCCCAGGACTCGTCCACGATCCTGTTCAGCGCATTGGCGCTCAGCCCGGTGACGAAACGCATGGTCTGCCCATGGACGGCGTCGAAGTAGCCCAACAGCAACTCGGACGACTCGACCTGCACCGCGGCGACCTGCTTGCTGGAGTGACCGAATCCGGTCGCCTCGGGAGGAAAGGGGAGACCGAAACGGCTGACCCAGTCCTGAGAGAGCCACACCTGTTCCTGGCCCGAGGCGTCGGCCACGTGATCGTCCTGAATCCGCGAGAGGTGCCACACGAGCCAGGCGATGGAGTTGGCCCGGGGATCGAGACGGGCATGGAGATCCTTCACCGTGAGCCCCTCGGCCGCCTCGTGCACCCCCTCGTGGATGCGTCCGAAAGCGTCCGCGAGCACATCTGGTGCCTTCATACTCCGAGTAAACGTGCGGCGTTCCGACCATTGTGAGCCGACACGGTTCCGGGGAGCGCGGTCACCCAAGCGCACCATCGGCGCAGAGCTCCTCCGTCATCCGGACGGGATTCGCGAGCAGCTCGTTGAGCAGCACCGTCCCGGATCCCGCCGACAGAACGGCGGGGCCGGCATGGGGGCTGACGTGAAGGGCCGAACGCGACTGCGACAAGCGTCAATCCGCCAGGGATGGCCGCGCCGCCCGCAGGCGGCCTGTGGCGGGGGGCCAGCCCCGTGTCCGGGCACACTTCGCGTGGGCTGACGGCCTTTCCTTCACGACCTGCGGCACCTCGCCGCCACCCTCACCATCACCGCCGGCGTTCCCCTGACCGTGGTGTCGAAGACCCTGCGGCACTCCACGCTGTCCACCACCGCGAACCTCTACAGCCACCTCACCCAGCAAGCCGCCCGTGACGCCGTCGGCACCATCGACCAAGCCCTGACCAACGCCGACCAAGGCGGCGCCCGCCGCCGCTGGCCGAACTGGCTGCGACCACACCGCGACCACACAGAGGGGCACCATAAGCGGCTCAAGCCGCTCTACTCCCCTACCCCAGCAGCCAGTTCACTCACCGCATCCCAATTCCAGGGCACATACGCGACCACCAGCGACCACCAGGCCTACGAAAACGGAAAAGGCCGCTCTCTCATCTCTGAGAAAAGGCCTGTGACCTGCGAAAACGCTGGTCGGCACGACAGGATTTGAACCTGCGACCCCTTGACCCCCAGCCGGCGCACGCACCAGTCGGCGCGGTGGGACGCGGGTCATATGTGACAGGCACGATGGCGCGGGCGTCCGCCTCACCCCAATGGCCCGCTCACCCGCACGATCGGAGAGCCGCGGGCCAGGGTGGTCCTATGTGGTCCCGTCGACTTGTCCTGGCTGCCATGGTTCTGCCCCTGGCCCTCTTGGTGCTGCGGGATGCCCCGCTACGGCTCGCCACACCGAAACCCGCTGTCGTCGGCCCCGAGTCGGGGCACGGGGCGCCGCAGCCCGCGATCGTCAGCAGGGCGGCATGGCATGCAGCCGAAGGCATGGTCAGAGACCGGGCGGAATACACGGGAGCGGTGAGCGCGGTCTTCATCCACCACACCGGGCACCCCAACGACTATGACTGCTCCGACGTCCCGGCCATGCTCCGGGCGCTGCTGGCAGACCACGTCAGGAACCAGGGGTGGGACGACATCGGCTACAACTTCGTCGTGGACCGGTGCGGGACCATCTACGAGGGCCGGGCGGGCGGTGTCGGACGGCCTGTACATGGGGCGCACACCCAGGGCTTCAACGCGGACAGCGTGGGCATCGCCGCACTGGGCACCTTCGGGCCCGGCGTTACCGTGCCCCGGGCGCTCCTGAGCGGCATTGCGAAAGTCGCCGCGTGGAAGCTACGGGCGGGAGCCGACCCACGCAGGACGGTGCGGCTGGTCTCCACGAATAATGAGAGCAAATACAAGAAGGGCGACACGGCCGAGCTGCACGTCATCTCCGGTCACCGCGACAGCCACGAAACCCGCTGCCCCGGCGATGCACTGTACCAACGTCTGCCCGCGGTCCGGGAGGAAGCGGCTCGACTGCGAGACCAGTGAGGTACTGCCCCAAGTTCTCCGCGAACACGAAAAGGGCCGCCCCGCCGACCGGGCGGCCTTCTCACGGCCGTACACCTACGTCACCAGGGGACGCTGCCAGCGCCCCGGCGCCGTGTGCCGTTCAAAAACCCGTCGCTGCAGGTCACGCAGCAATCTGTACCCATTGATGACGCCGCCGAGCACGCGGCTGCGTAGGAGCCGGTCAGCCGACAGGTCGGTTACGGGCACCGGGTGCTCTTTGACGAGGGGGGAGCTGCCCCGCGGGCCTGGTGCGGGCGTGTCCGTTGTAGTGCCGGGCATAGGCGTCGAGCACGGGTCAGGCGTGGATCTCGTTCCAGATCAGCACATGGTCGAGAACCTCGCGCCGCGTGTACACCTCGTCACCGGGACGGAACCGTGTCACGTTCCTGCCGACCGATTCCACCGGACCCGCGAAGCCCCTCACCCGCATCGGACTCTCCGGCCGCAGCGACACCGCGACCACCCCACCCACGACACCGCCCCGCCCTCATCCAGCCAAGCACCCACCGCGCCAGCTGTCAGCACCCGCCAACATCACCAGCAGAGTCCCGGTATGGGCTTAGAGGGCAGGAAGCGGCGACTCACGGCGTTCGAGGACGCGCGGCCAACCGCCATACGGAAGGGGCCTGTTCGGGAGTTCTGCTGGACGATCCGGCCGTGGCGAAGCGTGCGCAAGCCACCTGCGATCTGCTCAGGGCCGCAGCTCTGTCCCCGGAGCCGGCCCCCAGGCGAACCTAGACGGAGCCGTCCGAGCCGTCCGGAGGCAGCGGCTGTTCGGTCCAGATGACTTTGCCGTCGGCCGTGTAGCGCGTACCCCACCGCTCCGAGAGCTGGGCCACGAGGAAGAGGCCGCGTCCGCCCTCGTCCGTCGTGCGGGCCCGGCGCAGGCGCGGGGATGTGCTGCTGCCGTCCGTCACCTCGCAGATCAGCATGTGATCGCGGATCAGGCGCAGGCTGATCGGCTCACCGCCGTACCGGATGGCGTTGGTGACCAACTCGCTGATGATCAGCTCGGTGATGGGTGCCTGCTCGGCGAGATCCCACCTCTCCAGGTGTTCGGTGACTGCCGCGCGGACCCGCGGGACCGCGGCCGGGTCGGCCGGCACGTCCCAGTGCACCGTCCGTTCGGCGCCGAGGGCATGGGTACGGGCCACGAGCAGGGCCACGTCATCGCTGGGGTGGGCGGGAGCGGGGAGCAGGGCGTCCAGGACGGCCGCGCAGGTCTCCTCCGGCGAACGGGCGGCCGGCCCGGTGGCGCCGAGCGTACGGCCCAGCAGGTGGAGCTCCGTATCGACGTCCTGGCCGTGCTGCTCGATGAGCCCGTCGGTGTAAAGGACGATCTGGCTGCCCTCGGGAGCGTCGACCTCGTAGGGCTCGAAGGGCAGTCCGCCGAGGCCGAGCGGCGGGCCGGCGGGCTGGTCGACGAAGTCGACGGTGCCGTCGGGCAACACCAGAGCGGGCGGCGGGTGACCGGCCCGGGCGAACGTGCAGCGTTGGGACACCGGGTCGTACACCGCGTACAGGCAGGTGGCACCGATGATCCCGCCGTTCCCCTCGCTGTCCGCGTCAAGGCGGGCGACCAGGTCGTCAAGGTGCGCGAGGAGGTCCTCGGGCGGCAGGTCGAGGGCCGAGAAATTGTGCACAGCGGTGCGCAGCCGGCCCATGGTGACGGCGGCGTGCAGGCCGCGGCCGACGACGTCACCGACGACGAGAGCCACTCGGGTGCCGGACAGCGGGATGATGTCGAACCAGTCGCCGCCCACCCCGGCCTGCGCGGGCACGTAGTGGTGCGCGACCTCGACGGCGGTCTGGGCGGGCAGGCCGCGCGGGAGGAGGCTGCGCTGCAGCGCCAGCGCCATGGTGTGCTCTCGAGTGAAGCGGCGGGCGTTGTCGATGCAGACCGCGGCCCGGCCGACCAGCTCGTCGGCCAGCCACAGGTCGTCGTCCTCGAAGGCGCCGAAGCGCTCGGCACGGTAGAAGCTCACCACGCCGAGGATGACCCCGCGGGCCCGCATCGGCACGGTGATCAGGGAATGGACTCCGGACTCGAGGACCTTACGGCTGCGCTGCGGGTCGTTGGCCACCCAGTCGACGGCCCGGCTCAGCTCCGGCTCCAGCACGGGACGCCCGGTCTCCAGGCAGCGCGCCTGCGGTGAGGCCGGGAGCCAGCCGACCTTCTCGCCCGCACCGTGGAGATGCGAGCCCTCGCGTACTGCCCCGAGCGCCGCCCGTCGCAGGCCCTCGCCGATATCGGTGGGTTCCTCGCCGCGCAGGACTGAGTCGGGCAGGTCGACGGCGACGAAGTCGGCGAACCGCGGCACCACCGTCTCGACGAGCTCCTCCGCCGTACGGGTCACGTCGAGGGTCCGGCCGATGCCCACGCTGGCGTCGTACAGAAGTTCCAGCCGCTTCCGGGCCAGCAGGGCGAGCTGTCCGACTCCCGGCTCGCCCAGGAGCAACAGGCCCACGTGAGTCTGGGGGACCTGGCCCGCCGGAGCTGTCGGTGCGGCGGCCGCGGCTTCCGCCGTGGGGACAGCCTGGCCTTGATCCGCCGCGGGGCCCTGGCCAGGCGCCTGCTCGGGCTCCGGCGCCGGTGGCCGCGCCGTGCCCAGAACCTGTGCCTCGGTCTGATGCTTCTTGATCTGCGCCGTCGGACCGGCTGCGGTCGCTTCTGTTCCGGCGGGATGCCAGGGGGCCGTGACCGTCGCCGACGGCGTCGTCGCCTCGGTCACCAGCGTGCTCGCGGCGTAAAGCTCGGGTCCTGAGGGCACTGGTATACGGCACTGAGGGCCAGAGGGGATGGCGGCTTCCACGACGATCCCGGCCTCGCCGGAGGGCGCCCTCACCTCGCGGCACAGCAGCACCGCGGTCCGGCCGCCGGACAGAGTCACCTCGGTGGCCAACCGGTGCGGGGAGGCGATCAGCTCCTGTGCCTTCTCCCGGAGGATGGCCTGGTCGACGCGGTCGATCAAGCCCGCGGCCGGTGCCCGTCCGGGCAGGGGCTCCCCGAGCGGCCCCGCGGGCCCTCCGGCGGCCCGCCGGGTGCGGAAGAACGCGGCGAGCAGTTCACGCTCGCGCTGCGAGGACTGTTCGAGCAGCCGCTGTTCGATCTCGCCGGCGGCCTGTCGTGCGAGGGGCAGCATCATCGGATCCGACTGCCGTCGGAAGCACGTGAGATTCACTACCCCTTCGACGCGGCCGCTGAGCGGATGACGGATGGGTGCGGCGCCGCAGGCGAGCGGCAGCATGCAGTCCCCGAAGTGCTCACGGCCCTGGACGTAGACGGGGCGACGTTCGGCCAGCGCGGTACCAGCGGCATTGGTGCCCGCGCTGGACTCGGGGAAGCCGAAGCCCTGGACGATCTGCGCCGCGTCCAGATACCTGTTCAGCTTCGCGTCGCCGGCCTGGCGCGACAGCACGTGCACCTGTGCGTCCGTGACGATCACACTCACCGGCGGTTCGTCCAGCGCGGCCGCCAGCCGGTCGAGGACCGGGGTGGCAGCCCTCAACAGCCGCCCGTCCAGGTCCAAGTCCTGCTCGTAGGTGAGGAAAAGCTGGTCGGGGACGAGCCCCAGCGACTTGCACCGCTGCCAGGAGGTCAGGATCGGGGTCCTGACGGTTCCTCCCACGTCTTCGATCCGCTCACCTGCCAGGAACCGCTCGTAGGCGTCGACGAGGCCGCCGCTCTCATCCCAGCCGACCGTCAACCGGATCACTCCCTACCCGCACAGGCGTACGGTACGAGTTCCAGTATGCGGGATTACCGGACATCAGCTGATTCTTCTCAACGTTGCCGCATTCGCTCGATCCGCCCTGCTTCCACGCCGCTCCCCCGCCCGCTCGTCGGAAAACAACAGCTACTCACCCGGGACAACGCTGGCTACTTCACCGAGGGCTTCGACGCGGTCTTCTCCGCCACCGGCGTCCGGGTAGTGCCCATCCTGCCGGGTGCGCCCCGGATGAATGCGGTTGCTGAGCGCTGGTGGGAACCTGCGGGCGCGAGGCCACCGACCGCGTTCTGATCATCGGAGAGCGGCACCTGCGCCTCGTCGTCGATGAGTACGCCGACCACTACAACAAACATCAGCCTCACCAATCACATGGACAACGGTGCCCCGACGGTGCCGGCGTTGCCCGAACCGCCCGCCGTCGATGCCCCAGCGCGTGTCATCCGGGGCGACCGCCTTGGCGGCCTCGTCCACGAATACGAGCAGGTCGCATAGGGTGACGGAGGGTGTCGGCATGCGCAAGGAGTTCGGCGCAGGCCGGTGAGCGCGGCGTCGTCTTCAGGATCCGTGCCGCCATCCCACTCTCACCGACTCGTACAACGATTCGACGCCTACGCGTGTCACACCGATCAGCATCAGTCTGTCCATCAGGACCAGCACCAACGGTGTACGACATCAACACCACGCGCAGGCATAGCCGGCGCCGGCTGCGCCGCCTTCCTCGCCATCTCCCTGGCCGCGTGCGGCACCGAGACCGTCAGCGCCGGTATTAAGGTCGAGCGCGCCATCGACAAGCTCGGCGAGCAGAAAGCCATCACGATGACCTTGGCTTCGACGGCGCTGAGCAGCAGATCTGGTCCGCGAAGAAGGACGAGAAGGACTTCACCCGCGAGACCGCGAAGCTGCTCGCCGACTTGGACGTCTCCCTGTCCATAGCGCGAAGAAGCCGCTGAAGGACGCGAAGAAGAAGGACGGCGCGTTCGCCGCCCGCCTGGCGTTCGGCAGCCGATGGCGGTCAGGCCGTCGCGAGACGCGGTGGCCTCAACCGCCCCGGCGGAAGACAACCCCAGCACCCGAACGGCAAACCGACACGATGTGGCGACGCTTTCTCCGTACGCAGGCCTCGACCATGCTTGCGGTTGATTTCTTCCACGTGGACTGCGCGGCGACCCTGCGGCGGCTGTACGTGTTCTTCGCGATGGAGGTCGGCGGCCGCTACGTGCACATCCCCGGAACGACCTCCCGTCCGGACGGCCCCTGGACCACGCAGCAGGTCCGCAAGCTCTTGGTGGAACTCGGCAACCAAGCATCCGAGTTCACGTTCCTGGTGCGGGACCGGGCTGGCCGGTTCACCGCCTTCTTCGATGCGGTCCTGGCCGGAGTGGACATCACCGTCGTGAAGATCCCTCCGCGATGTCCGCAAGCGAATGCGTATGCGGAGAGGTTCGTGCGCACGGTTCGGTCCGAGGCCACCGACCGGATGCTGATCTTCGGTCAGCAACATTTACCGGCGGTGCTGGACGCGTACGCCCACCATTACAACGGACGGCAGCCACACCGCGGACAACAACCGCGCCCGCCACGACCCGACCATCCCATCGCCGACTCCCAACAGCGGTCACACGCCAATCGATTCTCGGCGGCTTATCAACGAGTACGAGCGAGCGGCGTAGAGACGCGGGTCAGCGCAGGGGGCCCTGTTCTGGAACCCCACAAGCAGATTGCGCGTTGTCATCCTGTGCCGTTCGGAAGCCCGTCGCCGCCGGTCAAGCTGCGCATCTGTACTCGCTGATCAGGCCGCCCAGGATACGAGTCTGAAATAGCCGCCGCGTGACGCCCAGGTCGGTCGCCCGCGCGGTCTGGTCGTTGGCATGGGGTGCGCCTGCCGAAAACTCATCCGCGCTGGTGGGAGGCAGTGCGCCTCGGCCTCCGGGCGCCGACCGCGTCCACCCGGAGTGTCAAGGTCAGCACCCTGGGCCGCCCTGTGGATCAAGGCGGCATGATGATCGACCGTGCTGCTGAAACCGGCCTACTTCTGCGTCACGAATGCCCTCGCGGCGCTGCGATCGCTCCCGATGAGCGACCGCGAGAAGGATACCGAGATACTCGTCTTGCGCCACCAGACCACGGTGCTGGAACGCCAACTCGGCAAGAACAGAGTCCCGTTCACTCCCAGCGACCGGGCGTTCCTGGCAGCTCTCCTCCATCGGCTGCCGCTCGATGCTCTCCGCAGCATGCGGCTACTGGTGCGCCCCGAGACGGTGCTGCGCCGGCACCGCGACCTGGTCGCACGCCGCCACGCTTCGGCCTCCCACCCCAGGCCGGGCGGCAGCGTTCCTGCGGCACAACCACGACCACCACGGTGATCAGCTGGCCGACCTGTTCGAGCTGCTGCTGGGCACCGGCTGCGTGGTGAGGCTCTCGGCCTGCACTGGACGGATGTGCACCTGGCGGAGGGGACGCTGCTGGTGCGCTGGAGCCTCACCGCGGTGAACAACAACCAGCTCTACCTCGGCCACCCGAAGACCAAGGCCAGCCAGAACTGGGGGAGCCTGTCCCCGCGCGTGGTCGCCGCCCTGCAACGCCAGGCCGCCCTCGCCCGGGTCGGCCAGCCCGCGGGCGTGCCCCTGGAGAGGCTGGTGTTCTGTCGCCCGGACGGCGCTCCGCTGCGCCCGCAGGGCGTCCTGGTCGAGCTGCGCCGACGCGCCGCGGAGATCAGTCTGCCGAGGATCGGGGTGCACGACCTGCGGCACACCGCCGCCACCATCATGATCAGCTCGCGGGTGCCGCTGGCGGTGTTCTCCAAGACACTGCGGCACTCGACGCTGTCCACCACGGTCAACCTCTACGGCCACCTGCTCCCCCACGCTGCCCGCGACGCGGTCACCGCCATCGGCAGGGCCCTGGAACGCGCCGACCGCAAGCGGAGCATCGAGAGTGACGGAGCATCAGGAATGAGGGTGGCCTGAAGATCCGCGCTCGCCTCGTGTCGGCCTCGACCTTCCGATGCTCCGGCGGCCCTGGCCAGGGGGGCGTCCCGGCATCGCGTCCGTGGTCGCCGAGTGTCATCACGTCGCCATCACATGTCACACGAACGCAATCAGCGGGTCTGCCGTTCTCGGCAAACCCGCTGGTCACACCGTCGGGACGACAGGATTTGAACCTGCGACCCTTGACCCCCACATGGCGCTGGGGGGTCTACTGTCCGTCTTCGCCAAGCGAGGTGAGCCAGTCCAAGAAGCCGCCCTCGTCCGCCTCCGGTTTGCCTTCGTCCTTCGGGACCTCACCGCTGTCGTTCTGTCCGCTGTCCTCGCTCCCGGTTTCGTTCCCCGGCTCGGAGCTGTCGCTGTCTCCACCGAACCAGTCCTTGATCTGTTCGTCCAAGGGTTTGTCCTCGCCCTTGGGAACGTCCGGGACGTCGACAGAGGGCTTCTCGCTGGGAAGATCGGGGAGTCCGGGCTCCTGCGGGGCGCTGCTCGTGGGGGTCTGTGTCGGCTCGGATTCCGACTTCTCCTCGCCGTCAGCGAGGGCTGTCCATACGAGGACCGCGAGAATCGCCGCCGCTCCGCCGAGTGCCCAGTTGCGCAGCGTCTTTGATTCCCGCTGCGGCGGGCGTTGGAAGGCAGGCCCGGCTTCAGGACGTTGGGGAACCTCATCGGGGTGAAGCATCGCCGCGCACTGCGCGGCCGTGGGTCGGGCGGCCGGGTCGGAGACGGTCATCGCGGTCAGCACTCGGCGTAGCCGCGCAGGCAGCTCCGCCGGTATGTAAGGCGGCCGCGACAACCGGGCCGTCGCCGCTTCATGCCTGTCGCCGGGGTACTCCACCCGCCCGGTCACGCACTGCAGCAACACGAGACCGAGCGCATAGATATCGGCCGCAGGTCCGGCGTTCGACCCTTGGACCTGTTCCGGCGCCATATAGGCGGCCGTGCCCGGCACGCCACCTTCAGCGATGTGCCGGGGCCCGCTCCACAACTCGGAGATCCCGAAGTCGGCAAGGCGGGCATTGTCGTTGTGGTCCAACAGGATGTTGGCGGGCTTGATGTCGCGGTGCACGACGCCGCGCTGGTGTACGTAAGCCAACACCTCGGCGAGCTGGCCGCCGACGGCGGCTACCTTGTCCAGACCCAGCGGCCCGCCCAGGAGCAGTTCACTGAGCGACCTCCCGCTGACCAGCTCCATGACCAGGAACGGCTGGTACGCCTCGACGCCGAAGTCGTACACGGTCACCAGACCCGGATGGTTCAGCCCGGCCAGCAGGCGCGCCTCCTCATGGAACCGGCGCTCATCTGTTCCACCCGCGTTGGGCTGGAACACCTTGATCGCGACGGATCTGCCCAGCTGCGTGTCGAAGGCGCTGTAGACGTCGGCCACGCCACCGCTGCCGAGGTGGGTCTCCAACCTGTACCGGCCGCCGGCCAACGCCGCTCCATGAAACCGGCGGGTGCCGTGGGCGTGCTGCACGTGTCCTCCCGATGTTGTTGCTCCTGGCCTCTGGTGACGGCCCGCCAACCGTCACCCGTGATTGACGGCTCGGCCACGAACGAAAGCCGGGACGACACGAACGAAAGCCGGGGCGACAGACTTGCCGTGACCGGCGACCCTATCGACGTTGTCAAGAGGCATAGCATCCCGCGAGTACACATTCCAAAGTTCGGTACATAGGTGCTTTTAGCAACGCGTAAGTAGAAGGATTCGGCGGTGTAACCGGAGTTGCGTGCGGCGTCGCACAGGGCCCTAAGATGCCCCACATGGAATCGATCCACAGTGAAGGCACGCGCGCCCGCAGTAGCCAGGGCTCCCACACGGCAGGCACGGCCATCAGCGTCATTACCGGACTGATCGCGTCCGTGCTCGCGCTGCATATCTTTTTCGTGATTTTCGAGGCGAACCAGGGCAATGATTTCGTCCTGTTCATCACCGATTTGGCGGGAAGCCTGGCGTTGGGCATGGACCCTCTGTTCACGCCGGAAAGCGCCAAGACGGGCGTCTTCCTCAACTACGGTTTCGCCGCAGTCCTCTACATGGGTATCGGCCAGCTCGTCTCGCGGCTTCTCCGTCGGTACTGAAGGGCCGTCGCCGAGCTTGTCGTTCAACCTCAGCCTGTGGTCCGCTGATTGAGCTCACCACAGGCTTTGTCGTCTTCGATTCTCCAGCGGGGATCACCCGCTGATCGGCTCGACGGTTCACCCGTAAATGATTGTCGGCCGTCACGTTGCTGGTCCTTTGCTGGCGTACCAGATGGAAACTTGGTTCTGCCCGTGCGCACAGCACAGATCAACTTCACCGATCCGGCAGCACGAAAGGACGAGCCATTGACGGCGGTTCGGTCACTGGCGGCTCATCCTTGGCGGCGTCAACCGCCCCGGGAGAGCCACCCGGCGAGTTGGCTCAGCAGGCTCTCAGCACGCGTGTCACCGGTCCACTTCCTCTGCTGCGGAGACAGGAGCGTCGGGCCCGGCGACGAGCCGGGAACGGCACCCGGTCACCGACCTCCTCGACTGCCGTGCGCATCGCGGCGATCCGCTCGGCGGCGCTCTGTGCGCTGGGCTCACCGGTGGAGCCGCCCAGCGAGATGCCGTGCGAGCCGGACTCCAGCTGGAAGCGGATCAGAGAGCGCAGGCTTTCGTGGTCGATGGCTCCGTCCGCGGTGAACGGCGTGACGACGGGGGCGATGGACCCGCGGATGGCCGACGGGTCGCTGCGACCCCAGCCCCGCATGTCCCAGGGAGCACTGACCATGGCCGCGAGTAGGTCGCCGGGCTGCACCAGGGCCCCGCCGCAGGCCAGGACCAGCCGCGGGGCCGGTGGACCGCTCCTGCTCCCGGCTGTCGGCGATCAGTTCCTCGGCGACGTCGGGCGGCACGGCGAGGACCCCGTCCGCGTTGCCGACGTGCGTGAGGACGACAACGGCGTGGTGATCCGGGGCGCGCGGATGCTCGCCACCAAGGAGCGATTCATCACCGAGCAGGTCAGCGCGGACCGCCGCGCGGTCCCGCCAGGCCACCGAGGGTGAGTCGTGACGCGGTGGCGTCGACCCGCTGCTCTCCTGACCAGCCGACGCCCCAGCCCCCGTACGGCCACGGCAGGGCCACGGTTCGAATCGCCAGAACCGCCGCGCGGAAACCCGGACCACGCCGCCCTGGGCACGTTCACCCCGCGCGGCGCTCCGGCTCTCAGGTGATGGCGGTCGCGATTCGACCCCGACGTGCGGCTCGCGTTCAACATCCGCCATCGAGCCCCTTCACTGCTCCGTTCGCATCGCGAACTTCCCGCGATGTCAGGCGGACGCTAGGACTTCGCTGATTCCATTGTCACTTCCTGAGGGGCGGTGTGGTCGGGGTACGTGGGCTCCACGGCAGCGGCGTGATGCTTGGCTTGCTGGATCCGCTCGTAGACATGCGCCCGAAGTTCGGCGAAGCGAGGGCTGGACCGGGTGTTCAGCTGGTCGCGTTCGTCCGGGAGATCGATGGCGAGGTCCTCCTGCACCACAGTCGGAGATGCCGACAGGATGATCGTCCGCTGACCGAGGTACACCGCCTCGTCGATGTCATGGGTGACGAACAGTACGGTCACGCCGAGCTCGTGCCACAGGCGCCGGATGAGGTCCTCCAGCTCCGCGCGGGTCTGTGCGTCCACGGCCGCGAACGGCTCGTCCATCAAGAGCACCTGCGGCTCGTAGGCGACGGCGCGGGCGATGGCGACGCGCTGCTGCATGCCCCCGGACAGCTGCCACGGGTACGCCAGACGGGCGTCCGCAAGGCCGACCATCTCGAGTGCGCGGTCGACCATCTCCTCGCGGCGCGGCTTGGGTACTTTCTTCTGGCGCAGTGGCAGAGCCACGTTGTCGTGCACGTTCATCCAGGCGAACAGGCTGCGGCCGTACTCCTGGAAGACCACGGCCATGCCGGGCGGCGGGCCGGTGACCGGTTCACCCTGCAGCTTCACCTGTCCCGAACTCGGCGCAAGCAGCCCTGCCATGCATTTGAGCAGGGTGGTCTTGCCACACCCGGACGGCCCGACGAGGCAGACCAGTTCCCCGGCGCCGATGCTGAAGGTCAAGTCCCGCAGTGCCTCCACACTGCGGTGACGGGCCGTGTATATCTTCTGCAAGCCTTGTACGTCGAGCATCGACGTCTCCTTCCAAAAGCGACCGGACGGGCGGTCATGATGAGCGCTGGGCTCGGCGCAGGCCGTGGTACCAGGCCAGAACGCGGTTCTCCAGCAGCCGGAAGAGCACCGAGAGGCCGAAGCCGAGCAGACCGAGAAGCAAGACCCCGCTCCACATCTCCGGGATCGCAAAGCTTCGCTGGAACTGCACGATGGTGAAGCCGAGGCCATTGCTGGCCGCGAACATCTCGCTGATGACCATCAGGATGATTCCGATGGAAAGCGCCTGGCGCATGCCGGTGACGATCTGCGGGCTCGCCGAACGGAGCACGAGGTGGCGCAGGCGGGCGGTGCCGCTGATGCCGTAGGACCGGCAGGTGTCGCTCAGCACCTCGTCGACCGCTCGGACGCCCTCGACGGTGTTGAGCAGTACCGGCCATACGCACCCACTGACGATGACGAGTACCTTCATCATGTCGCCGATGCCGGCGAAGAGCATGATCACCGGTACGAGCACGGGCGGCGGGATCGCCCGGAAGAGTTCCAGGACCGGCTCCAGTACGGCGCGCACGGCCGGCCGTGTGCCGACGAGGGTGCCGAGGGCGACGCCGACGACGACGGCGAGCGAGTAGCCCTGTGCCAGCCGGATGACGCTGGGCAGCACGTCCGTGCTCAGGCGCTCGCCGGTCCACACCGTCGTGAAGGCGTTCAGGACATCGGGCACCGGTGGAAAGTAGAAGTTGGCGCTGTCGGCTGTGGAGTACCACCAGACCGTGAACAGCATCGCCGGCAGCCCCAGGACGAACAGGACACGTCGAGCCACTGCGAGCACGGTCATCGTCAGCGTCCTTCCTTGCGTACGGACGGGTGCCATGCCAGCGCCCGGCGTTCGACCGACCGGGCCACCAGGTTGATCCCGACTCCAAGAAGGCCGGTGACCAGCACCAGGGCGTAGACCTGAGGCACGGCGCCGGAGGTCTGTGCGACGGCTATCTCGTTGCCCAGGCCCGGGGCGCCGATGATCAGTTCAGCGGTGATGGCGAGCACCAGCGCCACGGCGGCGGCGAGGCGTATCCCCGTCATCACGTACGGCAAGGCGGTGGGCCACAGGATGTACCGGATCCTTCTCCAACGGCTCAGGCAGTAGCTGCGGGCCGTTTCGTCCGCGACGGGGTCGAGGTCCTGGACTCCGGCCAGTACCTGGACGAGGACCTGCCAGAAGGAGGCGTACACCACGAGCAGCAGGGTGGACCTCAGGTCAGTCCCATAGAGGAGGACGGCAACGGGGATCAGGGCGACGGACGGGATCGGCCTCAGGAACTCGATGGTCGAGGCCGTGGCTGCCCGGAGCACCGGGACCGAGCCGATCAGGACCCCGAGCACGACGCCGGCGCAGACAGCGATCGCCAGGCCCAAGGCCCAACCCGTGAGGGTGTCACCCAGAGCGGCCCAGAACGCGGTGTCGTCGAGCATGCGCCCCAACGCGCCGCCAATGGACGTGGTCGGCGGGAGGAACTCACGCGAGACCAGACCGCTGTACGGCAGCACCTCGAGCAGGACAAGGAAGCCGACCAGGCCGGCCAGCCCCGCCAGCGGCGTCCGGGCCCGGTGAAGGCGCCCGCGACCGGGCGCCGCACTCGGGCCGGCGGACCGCCGGCGCGCCCGAGCGAAGGCGGAAGTAGTTGGTGATGTCATGAGAACAGGGCGTCGAGGTCCGGCTTCTTGCTGAAGATGCCATCCTTCTCGCCCAGCTCAGCGAGAGTCGCCAGAGAGTCCCGATTGATCTTCTCTGGCCAGACCGGCAGGGTCAGCGACTTGCCGAGTGACGGGTCGATCTTGGTGTACGTGGCGAGCGCCTTCCGCACCTCACCCGGGTGGCCGGCGGCGTACGTGAGCGACTCGGTCATGGCCGCTTTGAACCGCCTTACGAGGTCGGGGTTCTCCTTGATGAGCTTTTCCGAGGTGAAGTAGGCGGCCACCGTGAGGTCGGGGGCCGTGTCGACGAAGTTCGACGCCACGACACGGGACCCCTTCGAAACCGCGATGGACAGCGCAGGCTCGACCATCCAGGCAGCGTCGACCGTGCCGTCGGCCAGCGCGGCGGGCATCTGGTCGAAGGGCAGCTCGACGAACTTGATGCGCTTCGCATTGCCACCGGCCTTGCGCACCGACTCGCGCACGGTGGTGTCGCCGATGTTCTGCAGCGTATTGACGGCAACCGTGTGGCCGGCCAGATCCCCGGCGGACTTGATCGGGCTGTTCTTCTTGACGGCAACGCCGCTGAAGTCGGCTCCGGACTTGCCCGTCGAGGCGTTACCACTGGCCACTGCCTTGAGCGGGACGCCCTTGCTCCGGGCGATCATGAGTGAGGTGATGTTGCTGAACCCGAACTGGAACTGCCCGCTCACCACGCCGGGCACAATCGCCGCGCCGCCCTGCCCACTCTCGAGAGTCAGGTCGATGCCACGGCGGCTGAAGAAGCCCTTTGTCTTGCCCAAATAGATCGGTGCCACATCGACGATCGGGATGACACCGACCTTGACCTTCGCCACGTCGTCGCCGGGCGACGACGAGTCGCTTCCCGAGGGACCTGTGGCCCCGCAGCCAGCCAGGACGAAGACAACCGCGGTAGCCACGGCAAGCCCGACAAGTGGTCGGCGCATGACGCCTCCTGAGTGTGACGGTCGACACGGTCGACGGAGAGATACACGAGGGTTCATGTAGCGAACTTAAGTCCATCAGATGAACGGACCGTACGACCCCACGGCCGACACGTCAATGGGCATGACTGGAAAAGTGTGCATCACGCGAACTGAAGTTCACACGTTGACGGCTCTGGAGGTTCATCTGTCCGCCCGGCGGACCCGCGACAGCACCCACCGCCCCCTTAGCCGAGCCCGGCACTCCGGCGGCACTCCAGCAGCTCGGTTGTAAGGTCCGCGACCACCGGACGGCGACCGTCATGGCACGCGCGCCGCTGACGACGGGAGGACAGACGGGTACGAGCTTCACCCGTCGTTGTTTCCTGTCCGGCATGACCGCGGTCTCCGCCGCGTCCCTCGTGGGCTACTCGGAGACGACGGAGAGGCCCAAGGCGTGGTCGATCCGTTCATCACCGAGGCGCAGCGCGCCCTGGAGGTCGGACAACTGGGGGACGCCACGAGCGGGCCCACGGAGAACCTGCCGATCGCCGGTTATGCCTCCAGTGCCTCATGGGTCGCACGCAATCCCGCCACAGCTGCAGCATTCACCCGAGCCATGAAGCGGGCGCAGCAGACGTGCGCGCATCACCCTGGCGGTGGCGAGGTCCATCACCAGGCCTTTGCGCAGGCTGCGATGGACGGCGCTCACGGTCGCCGAACGGAAGCTGTCCGCCACGGTTCGGCGCCTGGAAGAGGCCGAGGGCGACCCCGGCGTGATCACCCTTCATCCAGTGCCCACGGCCTCGCCCGATGAGATCGGAGACGTGGCCCCGGCATTCCACGCCGTCCACGTCGAGGCCATCCGGCTCGCCACGGAGCAGGCACGATTGCGCGCAGGCGTCAGCGCGATGTTCGCCAACCTCGGCAGGCGCCACCTGGGCCTGGTCGAACGTCAGCTGCACCTCCTCGACGGCCTGGAGAACGCCGAGCTGGATCCCCCACCAACTCGAGAACCTGGTCCGGCTGGACCACCTGGCCACGCGCATGCGCCGTCACGGCGAAGGCCTGCTCGTCCTTGCCGGTCGCACCGGCACCGGCCCTGGCGCGCCCCGGTTCCTCTGCTCGACGTCGCCCGGGCCGCCCTCGCCGAGGTCGAAGGTCCGGCTTCCAGCGGGGGTTGCAACGGGGCCGCAAGAAAGGCGAGACGAGGGCAGGGCGAGAGACCGTGGCTTACCCCGGCCGTGCGCACCGAACTACGGGGAGCTCTGTGGCGGTGAAGGCGGTCATCGGCAACGCCCGCCCCTGCCCGCGGCGCCCGCCGCGCGGGGCGGCGACCCCACGCCGATGACCTCCTCTTCCACCAGAATCCCCTGGTCGGCGGCATTGACAGCCCGTGGAGGGCGGCGCAGACTGATGGCAGCATTATGAAAAAAAGTTCATTATGCGAACTAGCCACCGCTCCCCGCCGCGTCGGCGACTCACTCCCCATGAGATAACCATGAACACGACACTCTGCCTGGGTCACACGACCTTCGCGTTGCCACCCACCGCGGCCTCAGTGGCCGGAACCCGCCGCGCCGTGCTGGACACCCTCATCGAGTGGGGTCTCCCCGAGGAAGGGGAACTGGCATACACGCTCGGCCTCATCGCATCCGAGCTGATCACCAACGCCGTCACACACGCCGGCACGCTCACTCCGAGCATCTTCGTCATCCTCGAGGTCGATGATGACGGAACACTCGAGCTCGGTATACGCGACAACCACAACACCTGTCCGCAGCCGCAGGCATCGTCTCCTGATGCCACCGGGGGCCGCGGTACGGCCCTAGTCGACGCACTGCTCACCGAACTGGGTGGGCATCTGGCAACGGAACAGCACCCGAGCGGCAAGACCGTCTGGGCCCGCCTGCCGGGCTTGCTGGCCTGAGCGGGTTCACCTCGCTGTGACCGCTCCCGGGAACGGCATGCCGGAACGGGGCCCTGGGTCGGCCCGATGCCGACCCAGGCCCCGCCGTACGGTTACCTGCGCAGGAGCAGGACTATCCCGGCGACCAGCAACCCCAGCACCACCGCTGCGGTGCCGAACACCAGACGGTGCGCGCGCAAGCCCGGCACGAAACGGTCCAGCGCGTAACGTCCCGGGCCGGTGAGAGCAAGAGCCGCAGCGGCGGTGACGAGCAGCAGCTCGTACTCCATACCCTTCGGGATGAAGAAGCCACCGCCCCACTTGACCGCGAGCGCGTTCACCATGGTGCCGACCACGGCCGCGCCCGCCAATGGTGTGAGCAGTCCGGCGACGAGTCCGAGACCGCCGAGCGTCTCACCGAGGCCGGCCACGGCGGCCATCACCTTGCCCGACGGGTAGCCGCTCATGGTGAAGAACTGGCCGGTCCCCGCCAGGCCACCGCCGCCGAACCAGCCGAACAGCTTCTGGCAGCCATGGGCGGCCATGGCCAGCCCGAGGGTCAGGCGGAGCAGCAGCAGGCCCGCGTCATACGCATGCACCGTGGCGGCATACCTGGGCACGGTGGCACCGGTCGTCGGAGGACGTTGTGAGTGTTGCAGCAGAATGGGGCATGACGAGGTGATCTCCAGTCATCGTGGGTCGGCGGATGCGGCGGCTGCCACGTGCGCCTTGGGTCGGCCGGTCTGGATGGACGCTTGCCATGCCCATCCAGAAACTATTGATCACGCTCCGCTGGGCGCGCCCAGCTCGTTCCCGGCCGCCAGCAGCGAACGGCCAGTGGCTCGCGAGCAGTCGGTACCCCCGTGCCGGGGCTCACGCCTCGTGCTGGATCTGTGCGATGGGCAGACCCACATAGTTCTCGGCCAGCTCCGCGGCGGCGTGCCGGGAGGCGGCCACGCGGTCGAGCTGGGCGAGCTGCAACCGGGTCTCGAACGGGGGCTGTTCGGGGTCGGTGTGCAGGGTCGTGGTCATGAAGTACGAGAAGTGCTCGGCCCGCCACACCCGGCGAAGGCAGGTGTCGGAGTACGCGTCGAGCAGGTCGCTGGAAGCGGTTTCCTTCAGCTGAGCGAACGCCCGGGCGAGGACCACGACGTCGGCGACGGCCAGATTGAGGCCTTTGGCGCCGGTGGGCGGGACGATGTGGGCCGCGTCCCCGGCGAGCAGAATCCGGCCGAAGCGCATCGGCTCGGTGACGGAACTGCGCATGGGCAGCACCGACTTGTCGGTGATCGGGCCGCGCTCCAGCTTCCAGTCCCCGTCGACGGCGAACCGCGCGTCGAGTTCGTCCCAGATGCGCTCGTCGGGCCATTCGGCCGGGTCCGTACCGTTGGGGACCTGCAGGTAGAGGCGGCTGACGGTGGTGGATCGCATGCTGTGCAGGGCGAAACCGCGCGGTGAGTGCGCGTAGATCAGCTCGTCGCAGGACGGCGGCACATCGGCGAGGATGCCGAGCCATGAGTACGGGTAAATCCGCTCGTAGTCCCTCCGGGACACGGCCGGGATCGCGGTCCGCGTCACGCCGTGGAAGCCGTCGCAACCGACCACGTAGTCGCAGGTGAGGACCTGGTCGCGGCCCTGGTGGGTGAAGCGGACGAGGGGACGGTCGGTGTCCGCGCCTTCGACGGCCGTCACCTGGGCCTGGAACCGCAGCGGCGTGCTCTCCCGCTCGTGGAGGGCTATCAGGTCCTTGACGACCTCCGTTTGCGCGTAGACCCACACCCGTCGGCCGCCGGTGAGGGAGGGGAAGTCCACGCGGTGGGAACGGCGGTCGAAGCGCAGTTCGATGCCGTCGTGCACGAGACCTTCGCGTTCCAGCCGCTCCCCCGCGCCGCAGGCGCGAAGTGCGTCGACGGTCGCCTGCTCCAGGATGCCCGCACGCTGACGGTGCTCGACGTAGTCGCGGTCCCGACTCTCCAGGATCACGCAGTCGATGCCGGAGCGGCGCAGCAGGCAGCCGAGCAGCAGCCCGGCCGGGCCGCCACCGATGATGCCGACGGTGGTGTGCATCAGTGTTCTTCCTCCTCGAGCGTGCGCTGGGCGACAGCGAACGCGGTGTTGGCTGCGGGGACTCCGCAGTAGACGGCGGTCTGCAGCAGGGCAGCCGCGATCTCCTCCGGACTCAGGCCGTTGTTGACGGCGGCGCGGACGTGCATGGCCAGCTCATCGTGGTGGCCGCGGGCGACCAGCGCGGTGAGGGTGATCAGGCTGCGTTCGCGGCGGGAGAGAGTCGGGTCGGTCCAGATCTCGCCCCAGGCGTAGTCGGTGATGAAGTCCTGGAAGCGTGCGGTGAAGGTGGTGGTCCGCTGCTGGGCGTCGTCGACATGGGCGTCGCCGAGCACCTCGCGGCGGACCGCCATGCCGGCGGCGTGCCGGGTGCCGTGGTCGGCGGGGACCGCGTCGGCACCGAGGTGGACCAGGAGGGCGGCGGTGACGGGTGCGGGACGCTCCACTCCGGCAAGGTGAGCGGCGCCGCCCACCTCGAGCAGACCGGCGCCGGGGATGCGGTCGGCCAGGAGGCGGGCGTGCTCGGGCGGGGTCGCCGGATCCTCCCGCCCGGCGACGATCAGCGTGGGCGCGGTGATGCGGTGCAGCTGGTTCACCAGGTCGTATGCGGCGAGCGCGTCGCAGCAGGCGGCGTAGCCGGTGTTGTCGGCGCTGCGCAGGTCAGCGCGGAGCTGCGCAACGGCCGGGGAGCCGCTGCTCGCGTAGGCGCCGGTGAACCAGACGGTCGGGACGACGGCTTCGGTGCCGTTGGCCCGGACCAGCGTGGCACGTTCGTGCCAGTATTCGGGCTCGCCGAAGCGCGCGGACGAGCAGATCATCGCCAGCGAGGCGATCCGCTCGGGATGGTGCACCGCGAGCCAGGCGCCGACGGCTCCGCCCAGGGAGATGCCTGCATAGGCGAACCGGTCGAGCCCCAGGTGGTCGGCGAGGGCGAGTACCGGTGCGACGAGGTCGGCGACGGTGGTCGCGCCGGGCTCGGTGCTGGGCAGGACGTCGGCGGGGGTGCCGCCGTGGCCGGGCAGGTCGTAGCGGATGACCCGATGGACGCGCGCGAGCTCCGGGACCTGGGGGTCCCAGACGGCGAGCGAGGTGCCGACCGACGGGCCGAGCAGCAGCGGAGGCGCGCCGGGCGGCCCGTCGATGCGGTGGTGGAGGAGCGGAGCGGTCATGGTGACGGATCGGCTTTCAGGGGACGGTTCAGGCCGCGGTCGGTGAGCGCGGCGGCGGAGCCCGTATATGCGGCGGAGTCGGCGAGGTCGCGGAGCCGCTCTTCGCCGATCCAGCCCGTGAGGGCGGGGGCGTCTGCGAGCACGTCGGCGAGCCGCAGGCCGTCCTCGGCGGCCCGGCGGGCGGCGTCGGTGAGCAGCCGCCGGGCCTCGCCGCGGCCGATCAGGGCAGTGAGGGCCGCGGCGAGACGTTCAGAGATGACAAGCCCGCCGGTGGCATCGAGGTTGGCGCGCATCCTCTCCGGCCGGACGCGCAGCCCAGCGGCGAGCTCGGCGGCGGCCCGTGTGGCGCCGCCGACCAGGCGCAGCGCCTCGCGCAGCGTCTGCCACTCGGCGTGCCAGGCCCCGCTGGGCCGTTCGTCCTCGGCGGCCATGGAGGCATACAACACACAGGTGAGCGAGGGAAGTTGGCGGGCGGCGGAGGCGATCAACGCGGAGCGTACCGGGTTTGCCTTGTGCGGCATGGCCGATGATCCTCCGCCCGTGCCCTCGGCGACTTCGGCGATCTCGGTACGGGAGAGCACCAGCACGTCGGCGGCGAGCTTGCCGAGCGCACCCGCAGTGAATGCCAGCGCGGCGGCGAGGTCGGCGATCGGGGCGCGCAGCGTGTGCCAGGGCAGACGCGGTTGGGCGAGCCCGGTTTCGACGGCGTAGGCCTCGAGCAGCCGCAGGCCGATCCCGCTGCTGTCCAGCCCGTCGGCTTCGGCGTAGGCGTGGAACGCTGCAAGCGTGCCTGCCGCACCGCCGAGTTGGGCGGGGAGGCTGTCCCGTGCCGCGGACAGCCGGTCGTGGGAGTCGAGGAGGAGGCTGTGCCAGCCGGCCGCCTTGAGCCCGAAGGTGGTGGGGACGGCGTGCTGCGTGAGAGTACGCCCAGCCATCGGTGTGCCACGGTGTGCCGCGGCGAGTCCGGCGAGCGCTGCCGCCGTGTGCTCGAGGTCGCCCAGGACCGGCCCGAGGGTACGCCGGGCGACCAGCATGGTCGCCGTGTCGAGGATGTCCTGGCTCGTGGCTCCCCGGTGCACGAAGGGCGCCGCCTGCGGGTCCTGGGTCATAACGGCCGCGGTCAGATCGGCGACCAGGGGAATCACCGGGTTGCCGCTCAAGCGGGCGCGCAGTGCGAGGTCGCGTGCGTCGAAGGCCCCGGCCCGCGCGGCTGAGGTCACCGCCTCGGCCGCCGAGGCCGAGGCGAGACCGACGACGGCTTGGGCGCGCGTCAGCGCGGCCTCCGCATCGAGCATGGCCTGGAGGAAGGCCGCATCACCGGTGGCCTCTTCGGCGCCCGAACCGACGCGGACCGGGGAGAGCAGGCCGAGATCAGCTGCGGAATCAGGCTGGTTGTCAGGCGAAGTCAAGGAAGACCGTCTCCTCGTGCGTGTCGGCCCCCTGCAAGTGGATGTCGAAGCGCAGCTGCCGTTCGTCTTCCGGGGCGGCGATGAGCGTGGTGCGCCGCCTCGGCTCGAGAGCGGACAGCAGCGGGTCGTTCGGGGCGTCGGCGAGGTAGGCGCGGGTGAACAGGTGGTGCAGCAGGCCGCGGGCGAAGACGCACACCGACAGGTAGGGCGCTCCTCCCGGCGGCAGCGTGCGGAGGGTGTAGTGCCCGTCGGCGTCGGTGGGAACGCGGCCGAAGCCGGTGAAGTCCGCCCCGTGGCGGCCTATCACGGCGCCGGTGACCGGATCGCGGCGCAGCGTGCCGGGGGCGCCGGTGCGTGAGCCGTCCGGGGCGGGCTGCCAGAACTCCAGCAGCGCGTCGGGGACCGGGTTGCTCGCGCCGTCGTAGACCCGCCCATGCAGAGTGATCGCGTCCGGGTGCCCGGCGGGGACGATGTCGGCCCCGCCGGTGAATGGCAGCGCGTAGCCGAAGAACGGGCCGACGGTCTGCGAGGCGGTGGGGGGCAGCGCGGAGGCGCGGCGTGCGGCGCCTCCGGCGAAGGTGGTGGTGGGAGCAGGACGGGACATCAGCGGCCCTCCTCGATCCAGGTGGCGGCGGGGCCGTCCAGGACGATGTCCCAGCGGTAGCCCAGTGACCACTCCGGTACCGACAGGGCATGGTCGTAATCGGCGACCAGTCGCTGCCGGGCGGCCTCGTCGGTGACCGACTGGAGGATCGGGTCGTAGAGGAAGAGTGGATCACCGGGAAAGTACATCTGCGTCACGAGCCTTTGGGTGAACGCCGTACCGAAGAAGGAGAAGTGGATGTGCGCCGGGCGCCAGGCGCCTGTGTGGTTGCGCCACGGGTAGGCGCCAGGCTTGATCGTCGTGAAGTGGTAGCGGCCCTCGTCGTCGGTCAGGCAGCGGCCTGCGCCGGTGAAGTTGGGGTCCAGCGGAGCGGGGTGCTGGTCGCGCTGGTGGGCATAGCGGCCGGACGCGTTGGCCTGCCAGATCTCCACCAGCTGGCCGCGTACCGGTCGTCCGTCCCGGTCCAAGACCCGGCCGGTGACGGTGATCCGCTCGCCCAGTGGTTCCCCGTTGTGCCGGCGCGTCAGGTCGGAGTCGAGCTCGGTGATGTCGGTGATGCCGAAGACCGGTCCCGTAAACTCCACCGCTTCCGGGTCGCTCAAGGCCACCAGCGGCTGCTTGGGATGGCGCAGGAGGCTGCTGCGGTAGGGCCGGTAGTCGCGGGACGGCTGGTGCTGCGCAGGCGCGCCGTCAGCGCGGCGCTTGACGTACGCCGCACGCGCGTCGGCGATCTCGGCGCTGATCTGCTCCTGCGTCTCGGCGGCCGCCGGCCGGGCTGGGATGGTCACGGCGATCTACCTTTCCAGTACGAGGGCGAGGCCCTGGCCGACGCCGATGCACAGCGCTGCCATGCCCGTTCCGGAGCCCTTGGCGGCGAGCTGGTGGGCGACCGCGCCGGTGATGCGGGCGCCCGAGGCGCCGAGCGGGTGCCCGATCGCAACAGCGCCGCCGCGCGGGTTGAGGACGTCCGGATCGAGTTCGGGCCATTCGGCGAGGCAGCCGAGTGCCTGGGCGGCGAACGCCTCGTTGAGTTCGAAGACATCGAGGTCGGTGAAGCCGCGGCCGGCCCTGGCGAGCGCGCGCTGCGCGGCCTCGACCGGGCCGAGGCCGAAGTACTGCGGCTGGATGCCGGTGACGGCCGAGGCGCGGACACGGGCGAGCGGCTCGCGGCCGGTGGCCTTCAGCCCCTCCTCGTCGACGAGAAGCAGGGCGGCGGCGCCGTCGTTGAGCGGGGAGGAGTTGCCCGCGGTGACCGTCCCGCCCTTGCGGAAGACCGGCTTGAGTTCGGCAAGCGCCTCCATCGACGTACTGTCGCGGACGCACTCGTCCCGGATGAGTTCCGCGCCTTCGTATTGCACCACCTCGGCGTCGTAGGCGCCCTCCTTCCAGGCGCGGGCCGCCTTCTGGTGACTGGCGAGGGCGAAGGCGTCCTGCCGCTCGCGGGTGATGTGGTGCTTGTCGGCGATGAGCTCGGCGCCCTCACCGAGGCTCACGGTCCACGCGCCGGGCATCGCCGGGTTGACCATGCGCCAGCCGAGAGTCGTCGAGTACAGCTCCTGGTGGCCGGCCGGAAAGGCCGCCTCCGGTTTGCGCAGGACCCACGGCGCCCTGCTCATCGACTCCACGCCGCCCGCCAATGCGATGGACGCGCTGCCGACGGCGATGGCGCGAGCCGCCTGGATGACAGCTTCCAGGCCGGAGCCGCAGAGCCGGTTGACGGTGGTGCCGGGTACCGTCACCGGCAGCCCCGCCAGCAGCACGGCGATCCGGGCAACGTCACGGTTCTCCTCACCGGCACCGTTGGCGTTGCCGAAGAAGACGTCGTCGATCCGCGCCGGATCCAGCTGCGGGGTACGCGCCGCGAGGGACCGTACGACATGGGCCGCCAGGTCGTCGGGGCGCACACCCGACAGTGCACCGCCGTACTTGCCGATCGGGGTGCGTACCGCGTCCACCACGTATACGTCGCGCAGCGTCGTCATCGTCTTCCTTCAAGGGATCTGGTCAGGCGGTCTTGAGAGCGGGCAGTGCTGTCAGTTCGTCCTCGGTGGGCAGGGCTGTCGTGCCGACGGCGCCGGATCTCCGGCTGCCCGCCCGTGGTGGCGCGCACCTGCTCGGCCGTGGCGCAGGATGGAGCTTCCGGTGAGGACGCGTTCGGCGGTGGGGCCCCGGCCACGCAGACCGAGCCGCCGGGCCGCCCGGCCCGGAGCGTGGCCGGCGGTGGTGAGGATGCGGGTCAGGCCCCACTGCACGTTGCCCGGCCGGTCGGACCCCTGGATGTCGGCGGGGAAGCCCGGGAGCGACGGTGTCGCCGTCGTGAATCAGGTCCACGACAGTGCCGCGCAGGGAGCGGATGGAAGCCATGTCTCTCGTCGGTGTCGTCGGTGTTCGTGAGCAGGTGGTTCGCGTTGCGAACTCTAATTCATTATCATGGGACTGAAGCTTGCTCTGGACATAAGGCCTTGTCAATGCCGGATTACCGATAGGTTCCGGTAAGAGCCCGGACGGTGGGGAGCCCCTGATGACCACGACCGACACGCTGACGCCGCCGCAGGAGGCGGTACGCCCGCTGATCCGCGGAGTCACTGTGCTCCGCGCCCTGGCCGCGGCCGGCGGGCGGCGCAGCGTCGGGGATCTGGTGCGCGACGCCGCTCTGGCCCGCTCGACCGTCGACCGGTCGCTCAGCACGCTGCAGCGGATGGGCTATCTACGGCTGGAAGGCCGGGACGCGGTACTCACCCCACGGCTGATGGAGGTCGGGAACGCCTACCTCGCCGCCTGCCGCCTGCCCGGCCTGCTCGGATCGTCGGCCGACCGGCTCGCCGACCGCCTGGACGAGTCGGTGTCGCTGGCGGTACCGGACGGGGACGGGGTGCGCTTCGTCCATCAGGTGCACCGGCGCCGCGCCATGTCGATCGCCTTCCGGATCGGCGACCTGCTCCCGGCCGAACGCTGCGCGCCCGGAGCGCTCTTCGCCGCGGACTGGGAAGCAGGCGACTGGGACCGCTGGGAGCGGCGACGGGCTTCCGACCCGGAAGACACCCGCTTCCCGGTCGTACCGCCCGGCGACGAAAGCGCGGCCGCGTCCTTCGCCGACCGTACGGCCGCTGCCCGCGAGCGCGGCTGGTCACTGGACGACCAGCTCATCGAACCCGGACTGGTAGCCATCGCCGCACCGGTACGGGACGCCGACGGCCGAACGGTGTGCTCGGTGAGTGTGGTCAGCCACACCAGCCGGCACAGCCCGCAGTCGCTGCGCGAGGCGGTGCTGCCGCCGCTGCGCGAGACCGTCGACGCGATGAAGGATGCCCTGCAACGACCGGTGGCCCCCGCCGCTCCCGCCGACGACGCCGCCGACGCCGCCGCCTGGACCCGCGCCTCCAAGCAGGAACTCGGCCCGGAGTTCGTGGAGTCGCTCGCTCGCGGGCTCGCCGTACTGAGCGCCTTCACCGAGGGACGCGAGGCGCTGCCACTCACCGCCGTCGCCGAGGCGACCGGCCTCGCCCGGGCCACCGCCCGCCGCGCCCTGATCACCTTGCAGCACCTCGGCTACATGACCTCGCACGACGGGCTGTTCAGCCCGACCCCGCGCGTGCTCGAGCTGGGCTTCCCGCAGCTGTCCAGGCTGACACTTCCCGAGATCGCCGAGCCGCACCTGGCCGAGCTGGTGGCCCGGGTGCACGACTCGGCGTCCATGGCCGTCCTGGACGGGGACGACATCCTCTACGTGGCACGGGTACCGACGGTCCGGATCATGAGCGTCAACGTCGCGCTCGGCTCCCGGTTCCCGGCGTACGCCACCTCCCTGGGCCGCGTCCTGCTCGCGGGCCTGCCCCCGGCCGAGCGGACCGCCCGGCTCGAGCGCGCCAGCCCCAAGCCGATCACCCGGCACACCATCACCGATCCACGCGAGCTGGCCGACGTACTCGACCGGGTCGACCGGGAGGGGCACGCGCTGGTGGACGAGGAGCTGGAGGAGGGTCTGCGCTCCATCGCCGTGCCGGTGCATGACCGGACGGGGCGCGTGGTCGCCGCCGTCAACGTCGCGCTTCACGCGGGGCGATACCCCGCCGAGCAGTCGCTCCGGGAACTGCTGCCGCATCTGCGGGAGGCGGCAGCAGCTGTTGAAGCGGACCTGCGGGTGGCTGGACGTTTCGCGCGGATTCGGAACGCATAACGACCTTCTGGGCACGTCCTCAGACGACAGGTACGCGGGTGAAGCGGCTGGCGATACGCAGGTCGGCCTCGATGCGTTCTCCCTTGGTACGGAGTTCCGGCAGGACGTCGGGACGTCGGCGAGGCACTTCCACACTACGGCGGCTGCTGTGCATCGCGACGTTCACAGCCGCCACAGCAGCCCCCCGTACGGCCATGGACCGGCACGGCGATGGAGCGCAGACCCAGCAGCCAGATGCGGCAAGGCGATCTGCGGGAGCGTCACCCGCGAGAGCAGCGGATAACCGAGTGCCAATACCTTCGGCGTGAGCCGGAAGAGCCGCTCCCCCGACGTGACGTACCCGAGGGCTCTCCGGGTGGAGCCTTGGGCAACCGTATCAATGCCGCTGAGTGGTGATCGGGGGCCGGGGCGTGTGCCATTCGTGCGGTACCCGGACGTTGACATGCACGCCAAGCCTGGGCGACACTGGCATAAGTGAACTTCAATTCACCTAGCGAACTACCTGTCGAGTTCCGCAGCATGTGCCAAAGGACCCCTCCATGGACAAGGTCATACAGACCGCCGCCGAAGCGGTCGGTGACATATCCGATCATGCGTCACTCGCCGTGGGCGGCTTCGGCCTGAGCGGTGTGCCCCATGTATTGATCGAGGCGGTGTACGCGCGCGGTGCCGGCGGCCTGAGCGTGGTCTCCAACAACTGCGGGGTGGACGGCAGAGGACTGGGCATTCTGCTCGCGGCGGGCCGGATCGCCCGGGTCACCGGTTCGTACATCGGTGACAACAAGGAGTTCGCCCGCCAGTACCTTGGCGGCG
Source organism: Streptomyces sp. 8N616 (assembly GCF_052246385.1). Lineage (NCBI taxonomy): Bacteria > Bacillati > Actinomycetota > Actinomycetes > Kitasatosporales > Streptomycetaceae > Streptomyces > Streptomyces sp. 8N616. The sequence goes on from NZ_JBQQBY010000013.1 coordinate 182,337, forward strand.
AGCTGGAGGTCGAGCTCGTGCCGCAGGGCACGCTCGCCGAGCGACTGCGGGCCGGGGGCTGCGGCATTCCCGCCTTCTACACCCCGGCCGGGGTGGGAACCCAGGTCGCCGACGGCGGACTGCCCCGGCGCTACGCCCCCGACGGATCGGCGGCGCTCGTCTCCCCGGCGAAGGAGATCCGTACGTTCGGCGGGCGTGATCACGTCCTGGAACACAGCGTCACCACGGACTTCGCGCTGGTGCGGGCTGCGAGAGGCGACCGGCACGGCAACCTCGTCTTCAACAAGGCCGCCCGCAACTTCAATCCGCTGGCCGCGATGGCTGGGCGGGTGACGATCGCCGAAGTGGAGGAGCTGGTCGAGCCGGGCGAGCTCGATCCGGATGCGATCCACGTACCCGGCGTCTTCGTCCAGCGCTTGATCGTCCTCACGCGTGAACAGTCCCTCGACAAGGGCATCGAACGGCGCACCATTTCTGCACCTGACGAACGAGGGACGGTACGAGACCGATGAGTTGGACCCGCGACGAAATGGCTGCCCGCGCGGCCGCCGAGCTGAGCGACGGCTCATATGTCAATCTCGGGATCGGGCTGCCCACGCGAGTACCCAACTTCCTTCCCGAAGAGGTGAATGTGGTGCTGCACTCCGAGAACGGCATCCTCGGTGTAGGACCGTACCCCTTGGCGGACCGAGTCGACCCCGACCTGATCAACGCAGGCAAGGAAACCGTCAGCGTCTTGCCCGGCGCCACGTTCTTCGATTCCGCCCTCTCGTTCGGAATGATCCGCGGGGGCCACATCGACGTCGCGATCCTCGGCGCCATGCAGGTGTCCGCGACCGGCGACCTGGCAAACTGGTCCATCCCCGGAAAGATGATCAAGGGCATGGGGGGAGCCATGGACCTGGTCCACGGCGCCCGCCGGGTGATCGTCCTGACGGACCACACCTCCAAGGACGGCTCCCCGAAGCTCGTCGAGGAATGCACCCTGCCGCTGACCGGCAGAGCGTGTGTGCACCGGGTCATCACCGACCTCGGCGTGCTGGACGTGACAGGCGACGGCCTGGTCCTCGTCGAGACCGCGCCCGGAGTCACCCCCGACGAGGTACTGGAGCGGACAGGGGCATCCGTCCGTGTCCCCTCCGCTCCCGAACCGCACGGGGAGCAGTCATGACCGAACTGTTCGTCCGTGCGCATATCGGGAGATGAAGCGGGTGTTGTCGCGGGCGGCCGACCAGGGCGTCGTGCCCGACGGCTCTGGTGGACCCCAGCCGCGGAGCCGCCTTGGGGAGAGGGCACCGCGGCCCGGGACTCACCCGTCGTCCGCGGCGGTTGCAGCGGCCGCTGCCGAGTTCGGTGGTGAGGCATCGACCCGGGTACGTCGTACCGCTCGGCCGCCAACTCGGGCGGCCACTCGGGGCGGCCACTCGGGGCGCCCACTCGGGCGGCCACTCGGGGCGGCCACTCGGGGCGCCCACTCGGGCGGCCACTCGGGGCGGCCACTCGGGGCGGCCACTCGGGGCGGCCACTCGGGCGGCCAGCGGCACGGACCCGATGGCGATGGCACCGAGCAGTCCGGCCATCGCGAAAGCGATAAAGCCCCAGCTCCCGTTGCCGTTCGCCGCGAGGACGCCGCCCAGCCACAGGCCGAGGACCGCGCCGGTGCGGCCGACTCCGGTGACCCAGCGGAGCCCGGGCCGAGGCACAATACGGCGGGCGCGCCTGGGCGGACAGGATGCAGGAGCCATACGCGGTCCGCCATCCAAGCGCAGCAAGCCAGGCACCGTGGTGCTGCCCGAGATATATGGGTGCGAGGCATCACCGGAGGATTCCAGGCGGCACTGAGGCAGCGAGTTGGAGGGGCACACAGCAGAGCCGACACAGCGGGTTCCACCTCTCCACCACAAGCGTCGCCGTCACTTGCTGGCGAACACCACGGTGTCCGATCCACCGTCCGATGATGAAACCAGCGGCGCTCACCGGCTCAGCACAGCCGCCTACAGCGCTCCCAGCTTGGGGAGTCAACAGACAACGGCCATCGACAAGGGGCATTACCTCGCCTTGTTCCGAGCCGACGACTCGGGCAATCGCCCGCCATGTGCCGTGAACTGTGCGCTTGCGCCGCCGACCCCTCGTACCTCGTCCGCCGACCGCTCGACTCGGGCACAGCGATTGGGAGGGGACGTTGATCTTGAAGGAGTCAAGGGCACCTTCAAGAGACAAGGGGCAATTGACTCCCGGCCCCGCCATGCCGCACACACGTCCACCGATCGCGATCGGGCGACGAACGGGGCCCTACGGTTGACGACCACCACCTACCGCCGCGGGGGGACGGCCGGGAACATCGACCGGATCGGGCGCCGGACGATTCGGGCGCCGTTGACACCTTGGGAGCGTGGGAGCACGAGCGCTCCCAGAGGGCTCCCACGTGGGAGCAAACGCACGTACGACAAAGGCCGTTCCCGAATGATCGGAAACGGCCTCTGACCTGCGGCTTCGCAAGTCGGGACGACAGGATTTGAACCTGCGACCCCTTGACCCCCAGCGGTCGACACGGCTGACGCCCTGTTATCGACAGTCCTGCCACGTCCAGCTTGTGGACCGCTGCTACACGGCTCCGCTGGCGCGCCACTCATGGGCATCAGTCTCCTCGTGGAACTCCAGCAGGTGCTCACCAGCGAATCGTTCCAGGGCCATGCGGACTTCAGCGGGGGTAACGTAGAAGAACTCTCGGCGCAGATTGACCCGGTTCACCCAGCGGTCCTCGAACTCCTGGTGGAGGCAGCGCTCCAGCCCGACGGCGTCCTCGCTGAAGATCAGAGCGTGCACGTCGAAGCGGAAGGGAACCGAGGCGTCGCCCAACTCTCTGATTCGGTCCAAAGGTTCTAGCCGCCGAGCCATTCCAATTTTGAACATGCGCTCGCCAAAGGCGCCGAGGCAGCCGACAAAGCATTCTCGCCTGCGTCGTGATCGCCTCTGCATCCGACATGTGCCGCGGCCGTCCCCAGCCGAGGGAGACTGCGGAGCCCAGCGTCGCGCGCGGCCCGGCTCGGATGCAGTATCCAGTCCGTCGGGCACCTCGATCCATAGTTGCCAGCCGGGGGGTGGCGGCCACGCCAGGTCCGGCCGCCACCCTTCAGGAAGTACCCACCCCGGAGGGGGCTGCGGCCACGACGGCGGCGGATTGAAGAGGTAGGCGATGACAGGCGCCCTCCGCGAGGAAAGAAAGAATTGGGCATCCCCCGACATCCAGCATGTCCCATGAGCCCTTCCCGGCAAGGCCGCGCTTCACGACGCTGGAGGTGCTACCTCGGCCCGCAGACCACGATTGCCACTCTTATCTCTTAATTCATCAACTGGAACGGACAATCCCTTCCATACCAATGGCGGACCGCCGCCCAGCTGGCGCGGGATACGCGTGCCGCCGAGATCACCTTCCCGCCGCCGATGTGCCGTTCGTGATCGCCGTCAAACGCCGGCCGCGGCACCTGGGCCTACGGCGACCAAGCGCACACACCCATGGACGCCGCCCTCGAACTCGACTGGTACGGCCCTGACCGGCCCGGCCACTGGACACCGGTCACCCGTTCTGGGGGCACACCGCCACCTGGTGGCCGCGGATGCCGTCTTGGACTTTTCGGGGCTGAACGGGACGACCCGGCTGGTGGTGGCCACCACCGACCCGGCCACCTTGCCGGAGAAAGCCATCTGGTACCTGGCTACAGATCTGCCCCGCCCTGGCTCACCCCGGTGGCAGAGTCCCCCTATCCGCCCGCCAGCTTGGACGAGGTCGTGCGGATCTACGGCATCCGCAACTGGATCGAGCAGAGCTAAAGCAGGTCAAGGACGAACTCGGATGGGCTGATTTCCAGGTCCACTCCGACACTGCGATCCGCCGCCACCAGGCCCTGGTCAACTGCGCCTTCTCCTATGACCCATCACCTAGTGAACTTTAAAAACGGACCCTAGCTTCCCGAACCGTCCCGGGCAGGGGCGGCCACCGACTCGACGGCTTCGACGAGAGCGTCGGCGCCTTCCCAGTTGATCATGTGGCCCGCGCCGGGCACGGTAACCAGCCGCGCACCGCGTATGCCCGCGGCCATCCGTTGCGCGTGGACGGGCGGTGTCGAGCGGTCGTCGGCGCCGACCACGACGACGGTGGGCACGGTGATCTCGCCGAGGCGCGGATAGCGGTCCTCCGCGGCGAAGGCACGCGCCACCGGCAGCAACGGGGCGTGGTCCTGCCGTAGGAAGACATCGCGGTAGACCGAGATCATCGCCGGGGACGGCCGACGGCCGCACTGGGCGGCGCCGAAGAGGAGCGCGCCGGTTCGCGTGCGCATCCAGCGCTGGATGATGCCGGCTCTGATCAGCGGTATCTGCAGCCGGGTCTGCGGCGCGCCGTCGTAGATCCGGCCCGCCCAGGTGGCGACGAGCACCAGGCCGCTCAGGCGCCGGACGACCTCGCCGTGGTCCAGCACCGCACGGATCGCGAGGAAGCCGCCCATGGAGTGGCCCACCAGCACACCGTCCGTGACGTCGAAGTGCTCCAGCACGGCGGCGTAGTCCGCCGCCATGGGTCCGGAGCCGGCGCCGTCACGGCCGAGCGTGGACCGCTCGTGGCCCCGCTGGTCGAAGGCTATGACACGGTGGCCGGCCGATCGCAGTTCCTCCCAGATCAGATTCCACTCCAGCAGTGAGGCGCCGTAGCCGTGGGCGAGCACGACCGCCGGTCCCTCCCCGGCCACGAGAGCCCGCAGCACCGTCCCGTCCGGCCGCGGAATGAACACCTCTTCGCCTTCGGGCTCCCGCGCGAGCCGGTCCAGCGGATACGGATCGGGGTTCCGCGCGATCCGATCGGCGGCGGCCCGTGCCGCCGCCACACCGGCGGCGCCCAGAACGGCGAGGGCGATGCCGCCCGCTCGTATGCCCTTCATCGCATGCCCCTCCCCGAGCGGATGACTACGGGGAGTCTACGCAGCGCGCCCTGAAGGGAACCGGGAATCGCCCCCTTCAGTCGGTCGTCCAAACGAGGACGACCGGTCCCGGCCCGGGGTATGAGCGGGGCCAGCAACTTCCACTCACTATCGGTGAGTTCATGTCGACGCACCCGACCATGAGCCATCACCTAGTGATCTTTGAAGACGGACCCTAAGGGTTGTCCCGCAACTGATCTTGGCATGAAGGTGGTTGGTCAGGACTGGATCCTGGGGACCACTGAGGCGCCCCGCCGCCACGGCCGCGTCGTTCTCGTGGACTGTCCGGTTTGAGACTTGGTGTCCAAGGTGACCCAGGGCGCGACGGGTGGCGGGCGGATCCTCCTGGGGAAATGAGCGGCAGGGTCCCCCTGGTGCGCGGTACGGTGCGCCGATGTCAGCGATCAAGAAGTTCCAAGTCACCTTTGACTGCGCAGAACCTGAGCGTCTCGCTCGTTTCTGGTGCGAGGTGTTGGGGTATGTCATACCGCCGCCACCGGAGGGGTGCGCCACCTGGGACGATTTCAACCGCACCCTGCCTCCTGAGGAGCAGGGTTCATGGTTCGCCTGCAGTGATCCCTCAGGCGTGGGCCCGCGTCTGTACTTCCAGCGCGTCCCCGAAGGCAAGATCGTCAAGAATCGGGTGCATCTCGACGTCCGGGTCGGCACCGGGCTCGTGGGGGACGAGCGCCTCGCCACGCTCGAAGCCGAGTGCGCACGACTGGTCGCGCTCGGCGCCACCCACGTGCAAACGCTGTATGCCGATGAGGAAAACGAGTCGTGCATCCCAATGCTGGACATCGAGGGCAACGAATTCTGTATCGACTGAGCATTCTCCGAGCCGGGGAGGCGGGGAGCCGCCTCCCCTGGGCCTCTCTGGACTCGTATGGGGCGGGAGTTACCCCGTGAGGGCGAGGTTGTGCAGCCGTGCGATGCCGAGCATGGCGTGGTGAACGCCGTCGCCTTTCAGACGGCAGTCGCGAAGGATCTTCCCGTTCTTCATGCGGGCGAAGATGTGCTCGACGCGGGCGCGGATCTTTCGGTGGGAGTCTCAATGATGAAGTCAAGCCGCTTGAGTGACGGGAGGGGCGGAGGTGAAGGTCCGTCCGTCACGCAGCAGCGCCCACAGCACACTCGCTCGGCGGCGGGCCAGCGCGATGACGGCCT